>JBDTEQ010000051.1:0-13719 GCA_039922475.1 Edaphobacter sp. | reverse complement strand
CCTGCGCGATGAGCCCGGCGGGTTCTGTGGAAGCTACTTACATTCTCGGACCATCCGGGGAACAGATGACGGAGCTGGATCAAGCGGGAAACTGGAAGCATACCAATATATTTGCGGGTGGAACGTTACTGGCAACCTACGATACGGCGGGACTCCACTTTCCACTGACCGATGCTCTTGGCACCAAGCGCGTTCAAGTGTCCGGTACGGGAAATGTCGAGTTAAGTTGTACCAGTCTTCCCTATGGCGACGGTTTGTCTTGCTCGGGCCCTGGCCAGGATGCAACAGAACACCACTTCACCGGCAAAGAAAGAGATACAGAATCAGGCAACGACTACTTCGATGCACGCTACTACGCCTCCAGCATGGGCCGCTTCATGTCGCCCGATTGGAGTACGACTCCGGTTCCGATTCCATTTGCAGATATTACAAATCCGCAGAGTTTGAACCTGTATGCGTATGTATTGAATAACCCGCTAACTAAGCTCGATTCAAATGGTCATGTGGTCGTAGATAAGGGCGTAACCTACGTCTATTATCCGGTGACTGGGGCCACGGCTGATGAGGCGATTGCGAACGGCAACACTCACTTCGATGGACAGTTTTCGGGTGAGACAACGCCAACATTTCAAGTCGAATCGTTCACGCCGATCTTGAGCCAATCGGTCTCAACAGTTACCCTAACCGCTCCTTCCGACGACAAGATCACAACAACGTTATCCCAGACGGTTCAGCTACCGTCTTGGAAGAGTTCTGACCCAGCGCAACAGGCGGCGTTCGATAAATCAACCGCCCAGTTGAAGGCACACGAGGACACACACGTCGCCGATAACAAAGCTGTAGCTGAGAAGCTAGACAAATCCATCCCAGGTACCAGTGCCTCTGCAACGAGTAAGAATCCTCGGAACGCCGTAAATGCAGCATCGACCAAGCTGACCGCAAAGGTTGGTGACAAGGTGCAAGCGGCAGTGGCAGACTCGGAGCAACGAGCGAAGGTTTTGGACGACAGGACGCACCACGGGACAACTCCATGAAGATTTTTACAAGTGCAGCGTATCTCTCGCTCTTTTGGTTGGGTCTAGCGTTGCCAAGTGCGCACGGAATGACGGATGAGCCGCCCTTGAAAATAAGGGTCTCAGCGTCTCGGTCTTCCGTCTGTCTTGGGGACAAATCTATATCGGTCGACATCATAGTGACCAACGAAGGAACATCGAAGGCCATTTTCGACAGCCGCCGTGTGGACGTCAATGTGGGGTATGCCGCCCTCTTCGACACGACGACACTTAAGCGTCGAACCGAAGGCATGAGCGTGCAGCAGGACCGGATACCTTCAGCGTCAGACCGCCCAACGATGATCGAGTTGCAGCCGAATCAAGCCTACGTTCGACCTGTCTCCCTGTCCCTCCCAACCCCCTTTTTTAGCCAACCCGGTTTTTACTTGCTCATGCCTTCAGTGTCCATCGGTTCATCCTCGAATAAAGCTGATCCGAAAGCGGGCATCATCATCGAGGTTCGCGACTGCGAATAGGCCCCATCGGAGGCGGCCTCGCTGCGTCTGGGATGGCGCGTTGATGGGTTGGGCGGCCTACTTGCGGCGGAGGACGATGGCGAGGGCGATGGTGGCGACGATGAGCTGTGCCACGTTGACCAGCAAAGTTGCTAGGGCCATATGCGACGGTCTCCTTGGCCCGTCGCATAGGGTCAGGAAGTCGTGAAATGTGAAATCCCTGGCGGAACTTATAAAGCGCGCTGCCTACGGCATCGGGTTAAGGCCTGACACGTCACCCCCAAATGGCTGCTGTGGAGGAACTTTTAGTTCCTCTGCGGGAACGTCACTGGAATGAGCAGTGTACAGTCAGCAGCCGCGAAAACACTGGTGTTTACAGGTTGCTGTGGGTGAACGTGTGTGGAATCAGCGACTAAGAGGAAAACGTGGCGTTCGGTGGTTGCTTGGCGTAAACGCGGCGGTTGCTGTGCGGGAACGTGTTGAAAACATAGGGTCGGGCGGCGGTGGCGGGGTACCCTCCGCTCCAGCGTCCGTCAAGGCTCTGCGCTACGCTCCGACCGCTGGCGCGGCACTGCGTGGCCCTGACTGCCGCCTCCGCTGCGGGTGTTGCTGGTCATGAGGAGCATGTCTGCTCCTCCGTTCTCGAAGAGAACCGGAGTGCAACGACGAGGGCGAAGAGGGAGACACCATCCCTAAGCCTGTCGGCTTAGCGCGGCCAGAAGCGGCGGCGAAACCGAACGGAGATCGATCAGGGATCGAATGGATGCGGGACGCTGTCCGGGTGTTATTCGGGGAGTGTTCGGGGTTAGCGGTAGGCTTCGCGGCGGTGTCTTACGGAGCGTACTTCGATGCCGTCTCCGAAGTCGTAAAAGCGGACGCGGTAGTCTCCTACGCGGAGTCGGAACTCAGGCGGCTCGATGTCCTGGAGGCGCTTCACGTCGCCTTCGCCGGTACTGATGAGACGGGCCAGAGTGTGGAGGATGCGGAGCGCGGTGGGTTGGTCGATGGCGCGGAGCTGGGCCTTGGCCCGGTCTGTCCAGAGTATCTTCCTGCCCATCGTCAGCGGCCCGCTTGGTTGGGTTCGAGTGGGGTGCGGCCCATGCGGTCGAAGTCTTCGGCGGTGAGTCCGAAGTCGGCCAGAACCTCTTCATGGGGGATGCTCGCGCCATGGTCGGCGGCGATGTCGCGGGCCTCTTCCTCCGAGACCGGTTCGTCGTCATAGGGTGCGTTGGCGAGAGCGCGGGCGAATGGGTCGAGCATGATCTCCAGCAGACTGACGACGGCAAAGACTTGTCCGGGAGCCATGCGGTCGATGAGTTCGTGCGCCTGTTGCTTCGGGTTGGTTGCGGCGTATGCCATCGGGGTTGGTTCTCCTGTTCTGATGTTCGAGCGGCTAAAACTTCAGTCGTGGACTTCGGCTCCAGCCGTTCCGGTGAGAGAGCTAATCAACCTCATAACGGCCCGTTGATCGCGCTCCGGCAGCAACGTGATCCTCTGAAATCTTTTCCATAGTCGCTGCTTCTCCGGGTCGCTTGCGACCCGTTCAAACTTAGACGCTTCTCTCGGCTTGGTTTTGATACCGAGCAGTTCATCTGCTGTGATCCTGAGTGCCTGCGCCAACTGCGCGACGACCGGGCCAGGCGGAGAGCCGCCGTCCGTCTCGTAGTAGGAGATGGCGCGTTGCGTGACCTGCGCGGCCTTGGCGAGCTGCACTTGCGTCATGTCGCGTTCCTTGCGGAGAGCGATGAGGCGTTGGCCGAAAGAATCCTTGTTGGTGGTAGCTGTTCCCTTGGGCATGGCAGAGCCGATTCTAAAGGCATCTTCCGCGACCTCCTGTTCAAGTGCGTTGACCTCAATATACATATCCGTATACTCTCGGAACGAGTTTACAGCGAACAGGCAGTACCAACAAATGCATAAAAAACACTTGACAGGTTTTTAACGGAGGACTGAAAAATGCCATATACGCCGGACGATGTAAAAGAGCGGTTGAAGCGGGAGGTGTCGATCCAGCGGCTGGCGGAGGCGCGTGGGATCAAACTGCGGCGGGTGGGCAAGGAGTTGATCGGGCTGTGCCCGTTCCACGACGACCGGAACCCCAGCCTGAACATCGATCCGGTGAAGAATGTGTGGAGCTGCAAGGGCGCATGTGGGGAGGGCGGCGATGTGATCCGGTGGGTGGCGCGGACGGAAGGTGTGAGCGATGGCCACGCCATCGCGCTTCTGAAAAGGGACTACGCTCCCTCGTCCGGCCCGGTAGTGAAGCAAAGCACGGTGCCGAAGCTGCCCTGCCCGGTGACTCTGGGCGCGGAGGACCGGGCGGTGATGCTGGAGGTGGTGCGGTTCTACGGCGAGACGCTGCGGGAGACGGTGGAGGCGAAGCGGTATCTCGAAAAGCGCGGACTGAAATCTTCGGAGATGTTGGAGCGGTTTCAGCTTGGGTTCAGCGACCGGATGCTGGGGCCAGCGTTGCCGGACAGAAATCGTCTCGCCGGCGCTGAGGTGCGAGGGCAGTTGGAGCGGCTGGGCATCGTCCGCACGAGCGGCCACGAACATCTGCGCGGCTCCCTGGTGATCCCGGTGATGACTCTTGAAGGAGACGTGGTGCAGCTCTATGGACGGAAGATCAACGACAATCTCCGCACCGGGACGGACTACCATCTGTACTTGCCGGGGCCGATGCGTGGAGTGTGGAACGAGGAGGCGTTCGTTGCATCGAAGGAGATCATCCTCTGCGAATCGCTCATCGACGCGCTGACGTTCTGGTGCGCGGGCTATCGCAACGTGACGGCCAGCTATGGCGTGAATGGCTTCACCAAAGACCACAGAGCGGCGTTCGAGAAGCATGGAACGAAGCATGTGTACATCGCCTACGACGGCGACGAGGCGGGCAACAAGGCAGCGGTAAAGCTGGCCGCAGAGCTGATCGAAACCGGAGTGGAGTGCTTCCGTGTGGAGTTCCCGAAGGGCATGGACGCGAACGAATATGCACTCAAGGTGACGCCAGCGACGAAGAGTCTGGGGGTGCTGTTGAACCGGGCATCGTGGCTTGGAAAAGGTCAGCGACCAGCCTCGCGTGTGGCCGCGCCGGTGATGGTTGCGGCTACGCTGGAGGTCGTCGCCACTGCGAAAAAAGAGCAAGCAGCTAAAGAAAAAAAGATCGAGCCAGCGGTGCCGGAGCAGATCGTCGAAGAAGAATCCATCATGGCGGAGATCGAGGCGGAGGTCGAGGCCGCTGCTGTGGCTCCCGTCGAAGCTACCCCAGAGCCGTCCCCTGCCGCGATCCCAGAGCATGTTCTTCCCTTAGCTGCCGTTCTTCCGCCGGTTGCGCCGATGCCGCCGCAGGTGGCAAACAAGATCGACGTGCAGACTGAGATGCGCGGCGAAGACGTGATGATGTGGTTCGGCGACCGCGAGTATCGAATGCGCGGGCTTGCGGCGAACACCAGCACGGCGGTACTGAAAGTGAATCTCCGGGTGATGGGCGTGAACGTGCATGGCGACATGGCCTTGCATGTGGACACGCTGGACTTGAACGCGGCGCGGCCCCGCATGGCGTTCGCCAAGCAAGCCGCCGAGGAGCTGGGCATCAAGGAGGGCATCATCGGTCACGATCTGGGCCAGGTGTGGATGAAGCTGGAGGAGCTACGCGACGAGCAGATCAAAGAGGCACTTGCTCCGAAGGAGCAAGCAGTCAAACTGACCGACGAAGAGCGCGGGGCTGCGATGGAGCTGCTACGCGATCCGCGCTTGCTGGAGCGCATCGTCGAAGACTTCGACCGGTGCGGTGTGGTGGGCGAGGAGACAAACAAGCTGGTCGGTTATATCGGCGTGGTGTCGCGGCATATGCGTGATCCTCTGGCGGTGATCGTGCAGTCGTCCTCCGCTGCTGGCAAAAGCTCTCTCATGGATGCGGTGCTGGCGTTCGTGCCGGAAGAGCAGCGTGTGCAGTACTCGGCGATGACAGGCCAATCGCTGTTCTACATGGGGGAAACCAATCTCAAGCACAAGGTGCTGGCCATCGTCGAAGAGGCCGGAGCGCAACGCGCTTCGTATGCGTTGAAGCTGTTGCAGTCGGAAGGTGAGCTGACCATCGCATCGACGGGCAAAGACCCGGTGAGCGGTCGTCACATCACGCATGAGTATCGCGTCGAAGGCCCGGTGATGATCTTCCTGACGACAACGGCCATCGACATCGACGAAGAGCTGCTGAATCGCTGCCTCGTGCTGACGGTCAACGAGGACCGCGAGCAGACGCAAGCCATCCATCGGGTACAGCGCGAGTCGCAGACTATCGAAGGTCTGCTGCGCCGCAGTGATCGAGACGAGCTGCTGCGCTTGCACCGCAACGCGCAACGTCTCCTACAGCCCATCCCCGTCGCGAATCCTTACGCGCGTGGACTGACCTTCCTTGATGGTCAGACCCGGACGCGGCGCGATCATACGAAGTACCTCACACTCATCCGGGCCATCGCGCTTCTGCATCAGTACCAGCGGCCACGGCTGACGCGGGAGCACAAGGGCAAGCCCTACGAGTACATCGAAGCCACGCTTGACGACATCGCCACAGCGAACCGTCTGACCGGCGAGGTGTTGGGCCGGTCGCTCGACGATCTACCGCCGCAGACGCGGCGGCTGTTGCTGCTGGTCGACCAGATGGTTACGGCGGAGTGCAAGCGGCAGCGGATCGAGCGCACAGACTATCGCTTCTCGCGGCGCGATGTCCGCGCTGTGACCGGCTGGGGCGACACGCAACTGCGCTTGCATCTTGGCCGGTTGGAGGAGCTGGAGTATCTGCTGGCGCATCGTGGAGGGCGCGGCCAGAGCTTCGTCTACGAGCTAATCTTCGCCGTCGAGGGCGACGGCAGCCGACCGACGATGCCGGGACTGATCGACGTAGAGAAGCTCCGCAACTACAAGTACGACGGCAACCTCGCGGGGGTAAAAGCCGAGTTCGCGGGGCCAACGCGGGGCCAAAACGCCGGGGTAGCGGGGGATGCGCGGGGTGAGCCATCGCCAGTATCCATGCGGGTTGCAATGCCGTTTTACGAAGACGCGCTGAAAATCACTACTCTGGACGGGCAAGATGAAAATCAGGTCGTAGCGGTGCAGCCGCGTAGCATGAACGGCAATGGGCACCATGCGGGGGCGACGACATGGCCCGCGTAGAGAAGCGGCGGAAGCCGCAGCCCATCGTCCAGACGCCACTCCAGGCACTCATGCGCGACCATCTCCATGCGCTTGAGGTGCAGAACTACTCCGAGTTCACCGTGCGGGGCCGCGCGGGGCATATAGGCTTCTTCCTCGCATGGCTGGAGGAGCGCGGCATCACGGAGCCTGTCGAGGTTACACGGCCCGTTCTGGAGCGATACCAGCGGCATCTCTTCCATCATCGCAAGACCAACGGCGAGCCGTTGAGCTTCCGGTCGCAACACGCGCGGCTGGTGCCGCTGCGTATGTGGTTCCGATGGATGACCCGGCAGAATCACATCCTGCATAACCCGGCGTCGGAGCTGGAGTTGCCACGGCTCGGCCGGTCGCTGCCTAAAAATATCTTCTCTGCGTCCGAGGTCGAACGGATCATGGTGCTGTGCGAGATCGAGGAGCCTATCGGGTTGCGAGATCGAGCCTTGCTAGAGGTGCTGTACTCGACCGGCATCCGGCGGCTGGAGATCGTGCGCTTGAAACTGTACGACCTGTCGCTCGACCGCGGCCTCATCCTCATCCGGCAGGGCAAGGGCAAAAAAGACCGCTATGTGCCGATTGGAGAGCGGGCGATCGCATGGCTGGAAAAGTATGTCCGCGAAGCCCGTCCGCAGCTTGCCGTCGAGCCGGACGATATGACCGTGTTCCTCACGGCCCAGGGTGAGGCGTTCAGCCGCGACCATCTCAGCTTCGCCGTCAAAGAGCGTGTCGATGCGGCGCAGCTCGGCAAGACCGGCTCCTGCCATCTCTTCCGCCACACGATGGCCACGCTGATGCACGAGAACGGCGCCGACATCCGGTTCATCCAGCAGATGCTCGGCCACGAGGACATCAAGACGACCCAGATCTATACGCAGGTCGCTATCCGCGCCCTGCAACAGATCCACAAGGCCACGCACCCGGCACAGATGAACGACGCGCCGCCGGAGCTGCGCTCGGCAGCGGAGCGGGCGGGCTTGATGGCTGCGCTGGAGGCCGAAGTCGAGGACGACGAAGAGGCCAACAGTTAAGGGAAAATGCAGCACAGTGCTGTACGGTCGCCGCCGTGATCGCGGCTTAAAAATACTTGCCAAGCCTCTTGACAGCGTTCCGTAGCGGACGCGGACCGAGGCCGCAATCAGCCCTCCCATGTTCTTCCCTTAGCTGCGCTCTTCCCGCTGCTAATCCAGCCACAAATGCGCGGCTAAAAGCACAGCGTATCGAGCTGGAATCCCCGGCCTAATCGACGACAGAATAGGCTCGGCTTCGCGGCCCTTAAACCCGTACAATCAAGCCACACATGCACCCGGCAACTGAGCAGTACATCCCGGATGGTCTTCTAGCGGCGAACGCTCTGCTAGCCGAAAACTCGCGTCAGGGGTCTCGGACTTCTACGCACACCATGTATCAGGGCTTCGGCGTCGTTATCTCCAGCACTTCACTAGGGATAAACGAATCGTTGTACGACGGCGATGTCAGGTCACGTTATACCGGCAAAGAAAGAGACGCAGAGACAGGTCTCGACTACTTCGGAGCCAGGTATTATGGATCGAGTATGGGACGGTTCATGTCCCCCGATGACGGCAGCGATCAGGACATTACCAATCCTCAAAGCTTCAACCTGTACAGCTACGTTCAGAATAACCCTCTGACCAACACCGACCCGGACGGTCAAACCTGCCAAACGAACTCGACCGATGGGAATACCTATGACGATATGGACGGCAAAGGTTGCGCAACCGTGGATCAGCAGGATGCTGACCGGCTTAAGAATGGGCAGTACGACGCCACGGTCAACGGAGGCGGTTCTTCATCACTAGGGACACTCGCCTCCAATGCCGGGGGTCTGATCTCTAACGCTGCTTCTAGCACGATGAACTTCGTGTCGCAGGCTGGATCGCAGCTCTCAAATATCGCTCAGACACCTGGCGGTATCGGCTGCATGGCTTCCTTGGCTGGAAGCGGCGGAATGGCCGGTGCGGCGACGGGCGGCGGAGTGGGACTTGTCGGTCTTGCCGGTGGCGGAGTTGGAGTTCTCGTAACAGAACCAGCAGGACTCGCAATAGGAGGCGTAGGAGGAGCAGCTTCCGGCGTAGCACTTGGGATGACCGTTTGCCCCGGCGGAGCGCTGGCGATGAGCAATAGCGGTCGCGGTTTTGGCGGCAATCAGAGAGAGAACAAGCAGGCCAATGATGCTAAGCAGGAGGCGGAGCGAGATACTGGAAAGAAATTTGATCGCGCCTTGGATAGAAAGTTCCATGATGAGATCACGGGACAGGGGTACGGGTATCACGAACTGGTGGAAATAGCTAAACAAGTCTTACAAGGGCACATATGAGTTCGAACAACGAAAAACTTCAGATAACACTCTCTAAGCTGAAGGGGTTACCTGCATGGGGTCTGGTGCGGACTTACGGCTCTATGTTTTTCCTAGAGGTCGGAAATCCGCTGCCACGAATCGGTGAAAAGAAGATCCACGGTGAGTGGCACTTTTTAATTGAGATGTGTGATTGGAGAGTTGAATCGCCAGATGGAACTCTAGTTGCTTCGGGAGATGAGCCAAGTTGTATAGACAATGTTTTTAGCAGTCTGGAGTTGGGGGTGTTTACCGCTGCGAAGGCACAATCTCCATCCCATGAGCTTGACCTCATTTTTTCCTCTGGCATCAGGCTGAAGACCTTTTCTCAAACAGGGTCGCCTGGCGACCGCTGGACGCAGTGGCAACTGTACGATCCAGAAGACTATGTTTGGGCAGTCGACGAACAAGGCGCACTAATCCACGAGAACGCTCACCAGTAACGCTATGATGCAGCCCTTATCATACGATTCCGCTATACATTTTGTGTTTTTCGCATACCTCTTTACCGGCAAAGAAAGAGACTCAGAATCAGGCCTCGACTACTTCGGGGCTCGGTACTATGCCTCCAGCATGGGCCGGTTCATGAGTCCGGATTGGTCGGCACAACCAGAACCGGTTCCATATTCCAAGCTTGAGAACCCTCAGTCGCTTAATCTCTATTCGTATGTAGGCAACAACCCGCTTAGCGTGACGGACCCAGACGGCCACGTTTGGGAATGGTTACAGAAGCTAGGCAATTGGCTTAACGGCAATGGCAGGATTACCAACAGCCAGCTCACGGAGCAGCGCAGGTCGTTTCTGTTAGAACATGTGCATGATGACGCAAGTGCTAACAAGGTAAGAAACTTCACCGACAAGCAGGTTCACGACAACTACAAGTGCTGGCAAGATGCAGCGTGCAAGGCGACGATGCTCGCTCGCGGAAAAGCTGCCATCGATGCCGCATCACTGATTCCTGGCGGATTGAGACAACGAGATACAAGTGGTGCCCAGGACAGCAAATTGACTTCGGGCGAGATCGAAAATCTGAAACAGAACACGGGTCTTAGTGCGGAGGAGATCAAAACTGAAGCTCTGGGAACCAAGAGCGTTGGTAAGTACGATCTCTACAAGAGCGGAAATGGCGACATCGTAGCAAAGCCGAAGGGCAGCAGCGGAGCGGGTGAGACGACTGGATACACGGTGAATGATCTAAAGACTCCCCAGCAGTAAAGAGAGGACGGTAGTATCGTGGCAGAAATCTCCGTAGCGTTATTCATCGAATCTGAAACGCATTCCCTGGAAGACTTGATCGCAATGATCGGAGTTGAATGCAATAAGTCTTGGAGAAAGGGCGATGCTCGCGGGAGAACGGATAAAGTTTACGCTACCGATTCGTGGGCAATGGCTGCAAAGCTTAGAGTGCCAGAGAACATTGACGAGATCGAAACCGGCATCAAGGATGCCGTAAAAGAGGTGCTTGTCAGGATGCGGGGGCGTGAGGATCAATTTAGACGCGCCATAGCATGGGGGGTGTCGGGTCTCAGAATCAGTATCGTTTCTCCTCTGCTGCCTCCGTGCATACTTGAAGCCGAGGCACTAAATACGATTTCTAAACTCGGTGTCGGTCTTGAAATTGAAGTTGCCCCGCAATAGCAGCGGCATGATTACGATTCCTCGCATGAAGGTATGACGGTTCCCATCGCTTGTGCAGATGAATATGCAAATCGCATCACGTTATACCGGCAAAGAACGGGACACAGAATCAGGGCTCGACTACTTCGGAGCTAGATACTACGGAAGCAGCATGGGCCGGTTCATGTCGCCCGACTACTCGGATGATGATGACGGTCCTGTCAGCATTCCGTACTACAACCCATCGAATCCGCAGAGTCTGAATCTCTATAGTTATGTTCACAACAACCCAGTTACCGGCACCGACCCTGACGGGCATGACTGTGTGGTTCAGTCACGAGTAGACGCTAACCACGAGACTGTCTCGGTCTCATCTGGAACTTGTGCTGGAGTGAACGTGGGAAGCGGGCAATCGGCAACTTATGTTCCAGGCACGGTGACCGGCTACAGTTCGAATGGTGGAACCAGCCTCGACATCGGTTACAACTCTTACGACGGCCAGAGCAGCGGCGTTGAGAATGCTAAAGGGGCACCGGCGTTCGATAACCCAGGAATCGACGGCCCTGCGAATGCCGCCGTATTTGGTCAGATCGGCAATCAGGGTATGGGGGCTATCAAAGCGTTTACGGTCGGATCGGTAGTCGGAGGAGCGGTAGGAGGTGCGGTACTAGCGTCTGGTGTGGGCGCGGCTGCGCTGACCACTCTGGGAGACCTCGGTAGTGGGGTTACGGAACACGCCGAAACAGCACAACTGCTTGCTCGTCACGGAATTACTCCGGAACAAGCACGCGCTGCAATCGAAGCAGCTAAAAAATCGGGCGATGTTGTCGAGGCGATGGGCAGATATGGCCCCCAGTTGAGATACACAGCCAACGGCATCAGAGTCGTTGTTGCCACCACAGGGCGTAACGCGGGAAAAATCATCACGGCTTTCTTCAAATAGGGATGCGATGAAAATAAGAGAATCAACCGTCGAAGAAGTGTTGCGGTCAGAAGATATAGAAACGCTCTTTCAACACGGAGCGCCGGACAATGAGTACACGCCTGAAGCGCAGGGTATCGTTAGTGCTTTAGCTCTCCTCAATGAAAGCGATATTACAGAAGATCGCCTTTTTGCAGTGGTTCGTTCGGTGTGGGCGCGGTTGTTCGGGCTCGGTGAAGACGACCTTGAGATGCGGACGCCAGCTTTTCGGCAGGTTGCGCATCGGATAATCGAGCAAGACAGCCAGCACTAAGCCGTCGTTCTGACCCGCGAGGCCGTCTCTTCTGGGGCGGCCTTGCTGCGTCAGTTGGAGTGCGAGCATCGCAGCTCCGGTGCCGGTGGTAGCCCTGAAATCCCCGTCTCAGCCAGCATCCCCAAAGAGCACGCTGCTTCGCATCGGCTGAAGGGTGACACGTCATGTATGAAAGCGCATGCTGTCAAGTGGAGCGTGTTTTGTCTTATGTTCTTTTCTTAGCCGCGTCTTTGCGAGGCCGTGGCTGTCACGGCTGGGGTGAAGGATCGTGTTCTTGCTTTTTCTCCCCTGTGGTCTTTGTTTTTCGTCCTTGATGAGATCGTCGTGCTCTTTCGTCATGAGCCATGTATTCGCCGTGGCTTCCGGCATGAGCCTGTGCTGATCGGCTTCCGCATTCACCCCGAGGTCTGAGTGCTGACCAGACGTGTCTCGCGTTTAGCCGAACCTGGACGAATCTGTTCAGGCCGCAACGCTACGCGGCGCTGGAGCCTTGTAGGGCTGCTTCTTTTGCAGCACCCAGAAGCTTGCCTCGGCGAGATGGCGGGCGACTGCGACGATGGCGCGGCCGTGACCCTTGCCTGGAGCGAGGCGATGGTAAAGGAGATCGATATGGGTGCCACGGTATGCCTTGATCCGAATGGCACAGGTGGCGGCCTCAACGAATCCCCACTTCAGATACTGATTGACGTTGCGGCAGGTGCCTCCGTGCCGGATGCGTCCGCCGCTGGCGATGATGCGCGGGACGAGCCCGGCGTAGCGTAAGCGTCGACTGCTGGCCGTATCGACAGAGTGATTTCTGCTTGTCATGCTCTTTGTAGACATGGATTGTTGCCATGCTTGCGAGGGAGATGGATGGAAGCGACTGAGTCGATTGCTGGAAGGAGAAGGACCCGGCAGTACAGGACGACGGCGGAGAAGCGGCTTGTTGTGGAAGCGACTCGGCATCCTGGTGTATCGGTCGCAACTGTCGCGCGGGCACATGGAGTCAACGCGAACCAGGTGTTTTACTGGCGCAAGCTGTACGAGGCGGGTCGGCTTGAGAGTACGACCGCTATGTCGATTCGCGATGCCGATGCTCGTGACGCGCGGTTGTTGCCGGTGACGATCAGCGAAGGTGCGGAGCGGCAAGCTGGGGTGGCGGTTGCGGCGGCCCGCGTGGAGCCCATCGTGGGCGGGGGCTCGATTGAGGTGACGCTGGGCTGCGGCACGGTTCGTATCGCAGGCGCGGTGGACAGCGGAACATTGCGGGCGGTGCTGGGGTGCCTGCTGGCATGATCTCTCCGATCGCACCTCCGGCGAACACGCAGATCTGGATTGCGGCTGGCGTGACCGACATGCGGCGTGGTTTCACCGGGCTGAGCGCACTGGTGCAGACGGCGCTTGAACAGGCTCCTCTCTCTGGGCATGTGTTTGCTTTTCGTGGACGGCGCGGTGATTTGATCAAGCTGTTGTGGTTCGATGGCGATGGGCTTTGTCTGTTCTCGAAGCGGCTTGAGCGCGGACGGTTTGTGTGGCCGCAGGCCGACAGCGGCAAGGTTTCGCTGACCCGTGCGCAACTCTCGATGCTGCTGGAAGGGATCGATTGGCGCAGGCCTGACAGGACCTGGCAACCGGCGATGACGGTATAGGGTTATGTACGCTATTCCTCAGTGTTCATGCTGATTGTGTGGATTTCTCAGGCCCTCGAACGTGCCATACTACGGGCATGAGCGAGATGCCTTTTCTGCTGCCCGATCTGGATACTCTCGATCCCGCAGCGCTGAAGGCGATGATCTATTCGCAGCACGCGGAGCTGCTCTCCCATCAGAGTCAGATTGAAC
>JBDTEQ010000050.1:0-19434 GCA_039922475.1 Edaphobacter sp. | reverse complement strand
TCTACGATCCGCAGAAGCGGCTGGGAGGGTATATCCGGATGGCGGGCGGGGCAAATCGAGATGCGGATAAGAGCCGCGCTTATGTTATTCGCGCAAGCGGAGCGGTGATCAGCAGTCAGTACAGCTCTTCTCTTCGTGGCAACGGGTTTAATTCCCTGCGACTTTATCCAGGCGATACGGCAGTGATTCCACTGAATCTAAATAAGGGTAAGACATTGCGGCTGGTTGTTAATCTGGCGCAGATTGTGGGCCAGTTTGGAATCGCAATCGCTGCGGCACATACAGTGTTCTAGGTTTGCTGCAATCTGCGGGGTTTTTCTCTGAATTTGCTCTCTAATCCGATTTTCAGATTAGGATTCCCAACCCGTAGCTTTCCGTAAAGTTATAGAAGGTTTTACCCAGATCTCGGGACAGGTCGATCAACACACGCTTCACAGCCGGGAAGCTTTCCGTATCGTGGAAGATCACACATTGAGAGTGATTTGCACTCCAAAGTCCACATCTATATGTATCGGAGTAGGTGTGAATTATGTCGACGTGAATCAGATCATAAAAGCTGCTATCGTTTGCAATCCAATCGCGGTAATCGCTGCGAACGAGATGAATATTATCGAAAGTAGAGAGACGATCCAATGTTGAGGCGTAGAAGTCGTTTCCTTTGCCGCTATGCTTATCTCCTTTGAAGGTATCCACTCCTGTGACGGAATCAAAGAAGCAGGAGAGTGCGGCAGTGGAATAGCCGCGCTCAACCCCAAATTCGAGGCAGCGTTCTGTTCCAATTCCAAACTGATTGATCAGGTCTGACAGGACACTTTCAATGCCTTTCCACGCTGAGTGTATCGGCAAAACTCTTGGGGGGAGTTGGCGGCTCTTTGGCACGTAAGGAAGGATCGGGACTTTCGGCTTGTTGAGACCTGCAAGGATTGATTTCCAATATTCAAGTTCCAGCGTCACTTATTACCCTCACCATGCATTTCATATCAATTTAATTAACGGAAACGAGATTGCCGATCCCTGAATAGGGTAGTGCACCCCCGGCTTGCTAGCAAGGGGTAGCGGTTGGCAGCGGCCGTCTCTTGCTCAAACGTACCAATTTGCCACGCTCCGCGGCAGTAAGGCTTCCAAACCACGCCAAAAGCAGAGTGCTTACGCCCCAGAGAACTGTCAATGGCACTTCCGAGTTCGTCCAGGCAGAGGACCACCAGATTGGCAAGAGTAAAAGGGATGGAATGGCCATGATTGCAGGCCGGAACAGGCCTTTTAGAAAAAGCTGCGTGCGGGAGATCGCGAGAGTCTCCTGGGTGAGATGCATGGTGACTGCAAAATGCAGGGTCAGGCTCATGACCGATCCGAGAAGGGTACCGAATGCTACTCCAATGGCTCCATAATGATTGGCAAGATAGATGCTGGAGCCCAGATTCACGACGGCTTCAACGATTGCAGTGATGGTCGCTGCGCCTTGCCTGCCAGTAGCTGCAATCATTGTGGCATATGGGGCACAGAGATTTCGAATGATATTTGCCAGGATCAGGATGCGAAGGTATCGAATGCTGTGAAGCGCATACATTGGACCAACCCACAGTCGAAGAACAGGGAGGCCACAAACGATAAGCGGTAGCCCGGTGAGAAGCAACAGTATGGTTGTGTATCGTGTGATGCGTGCTAAGAGATCACCCATCTCAGCGGGTGAGCGCTGCGTGCTCAAGGCTGAAGATGCCGGCATCATGGGCCCGAGCATCGAAGAAATCAGCGCTAGCAGGAACGTTATGGGTAGTGTTGCGATGGAATAGTAGGCAACCTCATCGTAAGCGAAGTGACCAACTATCGTAATATCCAGGCCGCTGACACAAAGCATGCCGACTGTCCAGACTGCAATTAAGAAACAGTAGTGCGCCATCTGTCTTAGGGCTTTCCTCCCAACCAACTTTAGCGATATGCGGATACGTGATGAGAGACGGCCCCATGCGATAATCTGCATCAAACCCGTAGTGACGTTGACGACAGCTGCAGCAGCTCCCATCGTTGCAAGGCTGGTATGAAGAAGGACAGCTATAAGAACTGCTGCTGTAAAAAGTACTCGATTCAGGATTGATATTCCCATCGGAACCGAATAGCGCTGGAGTCCGACAAAGACGGCGGAGAAGACCGAGCACACGAGCCCGAAAGACAAAGATGTGCCCACAAATGCCACACTGGCGCGAACGTCCCGAAAGAGCGGTGCGGGCATGTTATGAAAGAGTCGAGGAACTTGCCATGCGAGACCGAGCGTGAGAGCAACCCCCAGTAGGCCTGTGATCAGGGTGATGGCCAAACCCGCGCTTGCATAATGCCCTGCGCCAGCCTCGTCACCTTTTGCTTCGTACTCAGCTACAAATTTAGCCACAGCGGTCTGAACTCCAAAGTCCAGGAACGACACAAACGCTCCCAATTGGAGGATTAAAACCCAGGCTCCGTAAGTTGTGACTGGCAGCCGGTGAGTAAGGTATGCGGGCAGTACAAGGGCGATCAACGAGCTCACAGCGAGGCGAGCCAGGCTCATCACAACGTTTTTGGATATGGTTTTGGCAAATCCGGAAGGTTGCCTGGGTGCTTGGCCTGGCGAAGCCTGAGTTGTCGAGGTCAATGTGGAAACTTCATCCAAGCTGTCTGTCCTTGCCTCTATGCGAATCCATGCGGTTCAGATCCATCGTTGGGTTCGAACACTCCTGAATAATGGAAGATTTATAGGAATGTCTTTGGTACAGCTTCAAGTTTCAGCATCGGTGGCACAACCAAGGAGCCTTTTGAGAGGATACATTAGATCACCGGGAACTTTGGCGATGCAAATAGATTGCGATAGATTACATTGTGAGTGGAGGCGGAAGACTGAGCGATCAACAGCGACAGACAGTTGAAGTACTACTTGCAACCTACAATGGCGAGCGGTTTCTGCGGGAACAGATCGATTCCATTTTGAGTCAGGACTATGCTGATCTCCGCGTGTTAGCAAGGGATGACGGATCGAGTGATGGGACAGTGAGCATTCTGAATGAATATTCGGAACGGTTTCCCAGCCGTTTTCGGATCATGCCTCAAGGTCCTAAGAGCGGCAGCGCTAAGAGTAATTTTCTCCTTCTCATGCAGGAGTCGCCGGCTCCATACATCTGTTTTTCTGACCAGGACGATGTTTGGCTGCCGGATAAGGTAAGCAAAACGAAGCAAGCGATGGAGAAACTCGAGTCACTATGGGGACGAGAGGTTCCATTGCTGGTGTTTACAGATCTACGGGTAGTCGATGATCACCTCAGAACACTCCATGAATCTTTCTGGGTGCATGAAGGGATTGAGCCTGACCGTATTAAACAACTTCCCTTACTCTTGTCACGAAATGTTGTGACCGGTTGTACCGCGATGTTAAATCGCTCGTTATCGGAGATCGCACTACGCATGCCGAGTGAGGCATCCATGCACGATTGTTGGATTGGTTTATTGGCATCGGCCATGGGCAAAGCCAAGGCGGTGAACGTCCAGACCGTTCTTTATCGCCAACATGACCGGAACGTCGTTGGCGTTGAGAAGAGAACCGGAACCTTTTCCGAGTCGGTTCAGCGTCTTCGCAGGAGAAATGCGCGGCAGGTTCAACGTGAGGTAAGTCAGAGAGAGGCGGAAGCTCTTTTGAAGACACATTCCGCTGAACTGTCGCCAGGACATCGTGACATGCTCAGGGCATACTTACGCTATGGGGTAGGAAGCAACAAGCTGCTTCGGGCTGCGGTTTTCATTCGTTATGGTCTTTGTAAGTTACGGTCGATGAAGGATATCGCCATGATGCTAGATATATAAAGTTTTCAGAGCGATTCCTACTTCCTCTTGACCAGATGTCTTAGAATTTCAAGCCGCGCTTGCTCCGCGGGATTATTAGAAAGTCGGCTCAATCCTTCATTTGTGAAGGCCCGAAAAATTCCGAAGAGTAGACCGAAAATCGTAGCGCCTAGTACGATGAGGGTTCGCTGAGGGAATGAGCGTCGATCTGGAACGATTGCTCGATCGACGACCTGGACAGTTGCGCCCTCACGTGCCTCATCAACTTTTGCAATCTCATATTGCCGCGCCAGCAGGTCGAAGATCGTCTCGTAGTACTTTACATCGCGCAGTTTGCGAACGTATTCGATACCTGCTTCCTGCATACTTCCTTTAGGAACAAGCGCATTCATGGTACCTTCAGACGCTGCTCCCATCTTCTCCTCCTGCGCTCGAAGGCCGGCCAGCTCCTGTTCAGCAGACTGAAGTTCAGGGTTTTCGCCGGTGGCGAAAGAGCGCATTGCAGTGATTTGAGCTTCCTTTGCAGCGACTTGTGCCCGGAGATCTGCGATCAATTGAATGGTCGCTCGTGTTTGAGCGTCCAATTGGATCAGGCCGGTCTTCTGTTCCGTTCTTTTCAGATCTTCTTCGGCCTGGGCCAGATTGTCTTTGGCCTGGCCTAACTGCTGCTCGAAGAAAAGCCGACGCTGCGAGGCTTCGGTGACCGCGAGTGTAGCGGATAGCCTTTTGAACTCCTCGACGTATCCGTTGGCCATATCTGCTGCGCGCTTGGGATCTCCATCGGTAACAGAGATGCGGATCAAACCATCTTTAGCACCGCTATCGATATCGACTGCCTTCTCAAGCTTCTTCCGAGCGTCGGATTCCAGCTTCCCGTGATAGAGATCTTTTAAGTGGAACCGATCTACCATTGCATCTTCGACTGTTCTGCTCTTCAACATGGCTACCTGGAGATCATTCGGATTCTTCAATCCCAGGCTTCCGCCAGCCAGAGAAGCGACTGAACCCAGACCGCTACCGAGCTGTGCCATCAGAGATGCGCCTGCGGATACCCCCTGTTGTGGCGGCAGGATCGCTGTTGATGCAGTGTAGCGAATAGGCAAAAGCAGGGAGATGACTGCAGCAGCCAGAGCGAACCCGATCGTTACTTTGAAGATCAACCATCGGGATCGAACAATCACGATTAGCAAATCCAGTAAAGAGATCTCGTTTTCCTCCGGCCCGCAAGAAACCGGACTCGCGCTTGTTTCGGCGTCGTTGAGCGCTCTTACTGATCCTTCAGGCTGGTTCACAGATGTAATGTTCTCACAGGAGAGAAACTGAGTCAGCATCGCTATTGGACCCGTTGGTCCTGTGGGGTACCTTTGCCGACACCATCCTCTGCTTGTCGGAGATGATTTTGCACTCGGCAACATGAAAAGGGTTGAGATTAGAATAAAAAGCAGTGCGCTTCGTTGCCGTAGGATTAAGCGGAAATCGGATTACCTGACATGAAACGAGTCTCATTCCGTGATTGAATCCGATGCAGCATTTCAGCCGCTGGTCTGCGTTGTAGTCCTGAACTGGAACGGCTGGCGGGACACTATCGAGTGTCTTGAATCGGTTTTTCGCCTGGATTATGGTCAACTGCGCGTAGTTGTATGCGATAACGCTTCATCCGATGACTCGATGGAAAAGATTGGGGGTTGGGCGAATGGTCACGTAACGGCTTCGTGCAATGTTGCCAGCCTGTCACACCTGGTCTCGCCTCCAATTCCAAAGCCGGTCGCGTTTGAATCGATTTCAGCATTGGGAGTCACTAACTCGTCGTCTGGGGCTCAATTGGTATTGATTCAGACGGGGGCGAATCTGGGTTTTGCCGGAGGAAATAATGTTGGCATTCGATACGCACTTGCCTGCGGCGATTGCGACTATATCTGGCTATTGAACAACGACACGGTTGTCGAACCCGATTCGCTGTCCAGGATGGTAAGGATGGCTGAGGCTGATGCGAAACTCAGCATCTGCGGCTCTCAGCTTCGTAGTTATGATCCTCCGCATGAGGTACAAACCATGGGGGGAAGAAGGTACAGTCGCTGGAGCGGACGCACGAGACCCCTGCGGAGCCTTGACACGCCCCGGCTCTCAACATCTTTGGGCGCGCCAGACTATGTGGAGGGGGCCTCTATGTTGATCAGTCGCAGATATCTGGAAGCTGTTGGACTGCTCGAAGAGAGTTATTTTCTTTACTGCGAAGAGCTTGATTTAGTGGCTAGAGGTCGACCCGCCTTCCACTTCGGGTTTGCTCCAGAGAGTATCGTCTACCACAAGGAGGGAGCGAGTATTGGCAGTGCAGAGATTCGTGCCAATCGAAGCACCTTGTCGGAATTTTATCAGGCACGGAATCGCATTGTCTTTAGTCGACGATATCACCCTTTTTTTTATCCGTTTGTGCTGGCGGCTACTGGACTGAGCGCTTTACAGCGCCTCATCACGGGCAAGCCTCGCAATACAGCCGCTATTGTACGAGGAGCCTTCGCAAGCTTTAGCCGTAGACATTCTTACGGAAGAGTATTTGATCGGTCGACAGGGCACTCAGATTAGAATTAGCACATGCGCATGGGACGTCCTTTAGGTGTGTTGAGTATCGTGAGTTTACTCGGGATACTACCCGCCTTCACGAACATCAAGCTAGGGAGCCTTCAGGTCGAGGACTTCGTACTAGTTCTTCTTTTGGGATTTTGTGTCGCTAAGTATCTAAGTTCAGGTTTTTCGTTTCGTATTTCCTCCAAGCTTAGCAGCCTATTCAGATCTTACGGTTTGTTGCTGCTTGCGCTTTTCGTAATGGCAGTCCTAGCTCTTAGACTTACTTTTTATCCACTCGATGAGGTATCTCTTCTTAAGCGGCCATTATTCTTTTCGCTTTCCAAGCTCTTACAACTCGCAGCAATTGTCTGCGGATTCCTGTGGCTAACAAACGTGCTCGTCGTCGAGAAGAAGCTATTGGTTCGGGCGATGAGTGTTTATTGGCGTACAGGCGTACTAACGTCGTGGTATGCCTTACTTTCCTGGCTCGTAGTTACAATTGGCCATGTTGATCCATCGTCAACGTTGGGTTCGATCCTTGGTGCATATTCTGTCGATTATGCGGTCAGGGCGCGAGGTTTTTTCAACGAGGGTGGCCCATTCGGAATTTTCGTCATAAGCGCTGTTGTCATCGGTCTTCTTCGTCGTCATATGACAGGGCGGAGATTAGGTCTGGCAAATGTTGCCGCACTGTTCCTGGCGTTTGTTTCAAGCGAATCCAAAGCCGCCTTCTTCCTGGTACTGCTTCTTGTTCTTTATTTGGTCATCGCCGCTGCATCTTTTCGGAAAAAAGTTGCTTATTTTATCCTTTCAACTGTCATATTTTGTAGTGTCGCGGCATGGCTGAACCTTCCACTTTTCCTATCGGGATATATCAACAGTTATCATCGCGTCGAGGACAACGTGGCGGCGCTTGGCAGAGACCCTAATGCCGTTTTAGGCAGGGTCGCCGCCTTGTACATCGTGCCGAGAATGATCTCGGCTCACCCAATAACCGGAGTTGGAATTGGAAATTATCCTCTGATGAGGAATGATCCTCACTATCTGGGAAGTCTTCCAACAATTACGGATGTTGAAGATCTGCCGGCTATCGGAATTCCGGGTATTACAGCGGAGATTGGGATACCCGCAACTCTATGGCTTATGTTCCTTCTGTTAGCTCCCTTTTGGGCTTGCCGGAAGAAGGCTTCCCTTATCGGTGCTGCGGCAATCTTCCAGCTACTGGCGCATACTTTTGGCGTACAGTTAACTTTTTTTTATCCTTGGTTTGTCAGTGCCTGTGCATTCGCCGCATCATCCTATGAGCAGGGTGGATACATCTCTCAGTTGCAGAGATCACCCCTTCGAATTCTGTTGCGTTCGGTTGCTATACCCGTGTCTCCGATTTCGACTGGAGTCCATTAAATATGCTCTCCAGCCGTTTACGACCAATCCATCTGCCTATCTTGCGCGGCGAGAATCAAATCAAATTTTGGGACCTATCGCTCCCAATTTCGAGTCAGAGGCAGATGTATTGACGGCCAGAATTCTTCCTTTATGGACGGTACAGGTCGTCCCAAACCGATTCGGAAAGAGTGTGATTAATGCGAATTGCAATGCATGTCTGCCCCACAAAATTCCTCTATGTTCGGCGCAGGCTTTTTGGACCGTCACTGCGAATCCTAGATATTGGATGTGGAAATAATTCTCCGAGCACTACTAAGCATTGGTTTCCAGGCTGTCATTATTCTGGCGCAGATATTGCGCAGTACAACAACAATAATGCTGATGTTGCGGCCATGGACGCCTTCTATCTCTTGGGCATGGATGGCTCCGGCTATTCAGAAATTCCGGATAGCAGCTACGATTTCATTATTCTTCATCACGTTATAGAGCACATGGCCGCACCAGCACCAATCCTGGCGACGATTTGCTCAAAACTTAAACCAGGTGGTTATATCTGGATTGCTTTTCCCTCGCTGCGCAGTTTGTCGTTACCGTCTGCATCCGGGACATTGCAATTCTGCGACGATCCCACCCATATCCGTGTGCCGGACATTCGTGAAGTTTCAAATGTTCTTCTGGAGAATGGCGTGAAGGTACACCATGCTGGTCGAACCAGGACCTTTTCCCGAGAAGCGATCGGTGTCGCGGTGTTGCCCTGGGCTCTTCTAAGGAAGCTGGTTACAGGGAGACTCTCCGGCAAAGGGCTCTGGTATATTCTCGGCTTTGAAGATCACGTGTTCGGCCAACGGAAGCCGCTCTGATTTCTAGCATCAGTCTGGATTCGGAAGATAAACAGCCGTGGATCGTAATGGATTTGAATTCGAGTTGGCATGAAAGCAACAACTAAAAAACAGGCTCTCATCGTGAAGTTTGGCCAGATCGGCGATGTGATTATGGCCATACCGGCTGTGCGCGCACTTTATGAACAGGGATTCGATATCCATTGGGTGTGCGGAAGGGCTGCTCAGCCGCTACTTGAGTGCTACTCGTGGATCACAGTGATACCCATTGATGACAGGGCGATACTCTGTGGAGGGATCTGGGAGCGGACAAAGAATATAGCCAATCTGTGGCGTCGAGTTGCTTTCAAAGGGTATGACATTTGTGCAACGTTGTACTACGACCGCCGCTTCCATCTACTGACCCTGCCGATTTGTGCGCGACGTAAACTGGCACTTTCCGGACGCTCACGGGCGACATCGTTGTTAGCTGGGCGTCACCATACAGACGAATATTCTCGGGTGCTTCTAGGGATCGCGGACGGCTGCCGCGAGTTAAGCAGCCAGCCGGTCCGTCCCGATCGAATTCCTTTGTTCGGACAGAAAGGGGAGAAAGCATCGCGTCGTGTCGCGATTGTTCCCGGCGGTACGAGCAACGTGCTTGGGCAACAGGTATTACGCCGGTGGCCTGTAGAGAACTATGTGGTGTTGGCGCACGAAATGGTCAGTCGAGGTTGGGAGGTTGTTCTGCTCGGGGGTGCCGAGGATGTCTGGGTAAGGTCCTATTTTCAGCAACTTGCGGTTACAGACGCCATTGGTACGATGTCGCTTCCGCAGGTTATCCAGGCTTGCAACGCATGTGATGCGGTCATTTCACATGACACCGGCCCTCTGCATTTGGCCGGGTTGAGCGACACATGTCTCGTGGGCATATTTGGGCCAACTGATCCTGCAACGCGCGTACCCCGGAGGCCTTTCGCAGTCGGTATATGGGGTGGGCAGGGATTTGCTTGTCGGCCTTGTTATGACGGTCGGGATTTTGCTTCGTGCCAATTCAATGGATGTATGCACCAAGTCACCCCTCATCGTGTGCTTCGCGAATTAGACCAACTCCTGAGCGATCGCTCGCTTGGAGTATCGAGTCCCTGGCGAGTCGTCTATCCAGACGTCGATCCATTAGCGGGTGATAAGACCCTCACTGTTCTGCGGTAGATAGATATGCTCTCTATCCCGCTCCTTTGTGGCCCAAATTGGTACCACGGGTGGTTCCTGTGTGGAAAGGCCGAAGTTTTATTGAGTATGCCGGTCGTTATGCTCGATTTTCAGCGACTTTATCGCTATCGTTGCGTTTGATCTGAGCGATGTAACTCGATAGAGCGAGGTTGCCAGGTACTCTTTCTTGAACCTTCTCGTTCAGAGTCAAAAAGTTACACGCAGTTATAATGAGTATGTGGTCTAATCAAGACCGATGGAGGCCTCCCCTGATGCGCGTTCTTTTCCTCAACCCCCCTTTTCATCCTCGATTTTCGAGGGAACAGCGCAGCCCTGCCGTGACCAAAAGCGGGACCCTGTATTACCCGAAGTGGCTGGCAACTGCTGCTGGAGTGGCGATTCAGAATGGGCATGAAGTGGACCTGGTCGATGCTCCTGCGGGTGGTTTTTCAGTACAGGCAGTGATCGACCGGATTGCGGCGAAGAACATTGAAGCAGTCATCTGCGATACCTCGACTCCGAGCATTCTCAACGACGTCAGCGTCGTCGAAGCTATGGTCGCGGCGAACAGTTCCTTGCATGTGCTGATGGTTGGACGCCATGTGTCGTCGCTTCCGAAAGAGACGTTGGCTATGTCTCCCTCTCTGGAGGCTGTAGCTATCCGCGAATATGAGTACACGGTGCGCGATTGGCTGGCGGCGAAGGCGTGCGGCGCGGACCTTGCCACGGTTGACGGCCTGGTCTGGCGCAGTGCGACGGGCGAGATCATTAGCAACAAACAGCGCGAGGCCATCAAGAACCTCGATGAACTGCCTTTTGTCTCCGAGGTGTACAAGCGCTTTCTGCATACGCCGGATTATTTCTATGGTCATTCGTTGTGGCCGCTGGTGGTCTTCGATACCAGCCGCGGATGCCCGTATCACTGCTCGTTCTGCGTTTACCCACAGACCTTCAGTGGACACACCATGCGTTACCGCTCTGTTGCAAATGTAGCGGATGAGTTCGAGTTTGTTGCGCGTGAGATGCCTGAGATCAAGACGGTGATGTTGGAAGATGACACTTTTATCGTCAGCAGGCCGCGTACGCTGGAGTTGGCTCATGAGCTGATTCGTCGAGGTAACAAGCTGCCGTTCGATGCCAACTGCCGCGCGGACATTGGAGCGGAGGACGAGTTGCTCTCCACTTTGCATAAAGCGGGTGCACGCCTGTTCTGCGTCGGCTTTGAGAGTGGTGACGTTGAAGTGATCAACGGCATGAAGAAGAATAATGACGACCGCCGCGATGCCAAATATCACGAAGAGGCGCACAAGTTCGTTCGCCGCTGCCAGAAGGCGGGCATCATGGTGCATGGTTGCTTTATGGTTGGCAACCTGAACGAGACGCCAGCCAGCATGGAAAAGACGCTTGGTTTCGCGAAGGCGCTCCGGCCAGATACGGCGCAGTTCTTTCCCATCATGGTCTATCCGGGTACGGTTGCGTATCAGGAAGCCAAGAAGCGCGACTATATCCAGATTGAGGATTGGGGCGCGTGGCTGACCAAGGATGGTCTTCACAACAGCGTCGTCACTTTGCCGAACATTACGCATGACCAGTTGGTCAGCTTCTGCGATCGGGCGCGGCGGAGCTTCTATCTCGCTCCGTCTTATCTCGTGTATAAGCTGAAGCAATCTCTATTGGACCGCCGCGAACTACAGCGCAACCTTAAGGGCTTCGTAACTCTGTCGAAGTACCTGCTGCGCGGTAGCGAACACGACAAGAATGCAGCAGATGCTAAGCCCGCGACTCCTGCCAAGACTCAGGGAGCAACGGTATAACGCAGTTCATGGGTGATTCAAGGCAGTATCCAATGGCCGAGATGCAGGCAGGAGTTTCCACTGAAGCCAGGTCGGCGTCCATCATCATTCCGACGTTCAACGGCGCCTCTCGCATTCGATACTGCCTCGACTCTTTGTCGAAGCAGACGGCAGGACGGGATGTAGAGATCCTGGTTGTCGACGATGGTTCGACTGACGATATTGCGAACGTGATCAGGAGCTACTCCTCTGTTCGTCTCATCAGCCAGGCGAATGCAGGACCTGCGGCTGCGCGAAATCGTGGGGCGCTCGAGGCACGGGGGAAGATCCTTCTGTTCACCGACGATGACTGTGTGCCGATGCCTGACTGGCTTGAAGCGATGCTCGAACCTTTCAAAGATGATGAGATCGTGGGGGCAAAGGGAATTTATCGTACCCACCAGAAAAGCCTGGCTGCGCGTTTTGTACAGATCGAGTACGAGGACAAATACCGCCTGATGGCGGGGCTTCCAAGCATCGACTTTATTGATACGTATTCCGCTGCTTTTCGCCGCGACCGCTTTCTGGAGATGACTGGATACGACACATCCTTTCCAGTTGCATGCGCTGAGGACATCGAACTCTCTTACCGGATGTCAGCGCGGGGATGGAAGATGGTCTTCGTTCCTAAGGCGATCGTCTACCACACGCATCCCGCGACGTTTTCGAATTATCTGAAGAAAAAGTACAAGTTTGCTTTCTGGCGCATGCTTGCTGTGCGCAAAAATCCAAGCAAAGGCGTGAAGGACAGCCATACGCCACAGACGATGAAGCTCCAGCTTCTCTTTGCGCCAGCGTTATTGAGTGCGGTTGTGTTTGATGTGACTGTGCGGCCGAGAGTGCCAGCATCGGCGATTGTGCTTGGCGGGTTTTTACTAAGCACGTTACCGTTTGTGTTGCGAGCGATCAAAAAGGATCCGGTCGTCGGAGTGCTTTCTCCTGTGCTGCTTGCTGCGCGTGCCTGCGCACAGGTGATGGGTGTCGGGGCTGGATTGATATATGCTCGTCGCAAGCCGGCTGTGGAAACGGCTGTTGCGAAGCCGACTCCAGACTCCGGAAACTGACCTTCTTTCAACGGGCTTTTATCTAGGTTGAAGAGGTTCTATCGATGCAGATGCAACTCTGGATTCCAGGTGAGTTGGAACCATCCGCTTGTGTTGTGCTGCGATCCGCTGAGGTATGAGGGGATGAGGAAGCGCTCATATTGAGTGAAGAGCTGCGCTTGCCAGTGGCGATCGATGGCGTAGGAAGCGCTAACAAAACCATCTGTGATGGTGCCGCCATTGGGGAGAAAGCCTGTCGCGATTTTGTTCTGACGATAGCCTACTTCGACACGTGTGCGAGCGGAGAACCAGTACCCGGTCCGACCTTCAATGGCACGACCATCGCGGCCGATAGCGTTTCCCACCAGGAAGCCTTTGTTGGTATTGCCATCGAGGTACTGACTATTCGTGAAGAAGTGGTAAGGGCCGAAGTCTTCTGCAAGGCCTTCGGAGCTGACGGCCTCCACTCGGATGTCCATGTGGGGCAGGAAGGGCAGCCGTGCAAAGTAGATGCCAGGGTTCCAGACGGCTCGGCGAGGTGCGTCAATTGGATTCGGATCGTCGTCTGAGTATGCATCTGCATAGAGCGTGACGATTCGACTCAGGAACGGCAGACGATAGCTGAAGTCGAAGTTGCTTTTGCGATCGCCGGGATCGTTACGGTCTCCGTAACCGGTACATCCGCCGCATCCGCCAGAGCCGGTCGAGTTGAAGCTGAATATGTTCTGTTTGAAGGTGTGGAGCGTGATGGGGTGGCCGACTCCCCAGAAGATGGACCAGCGAGTAAAGCTGATCTCGAGGTTATCGCCGAAGTTGAAGTCAGCCTTCTGGCCGTTGAACCAGGGGCGTGCCGGATAACTATGTCCGGAGAGCTTGCCCAGAACAATATCGAAACGATAGGTGCCGATGGATGGGATAAACGGTAGCGGGTGGGGGCGGGTCGATACGAAGCGGAGGCTGTAGGTTGGCTCGGCGTTGCTGGAGAATGCGAGCGGTCCCATGGTGGTGGGTCCCCAGTAGAGTTCCTGCTTGCCGAGGGAGAGAGCGTTGCCCTCGAAGGCGACTCCGGCGTAGAGTTCGATTGCGCCTTGACGATTGAAGGCTGCTTGTGCGGCTTTCGGCTGTATCAGGGGATCGGAATCGGGCTGGGACCGGTCGATAATGTTGAACAGGGCGTTTTGAGCGGGTGTTTCTGCGGGATTGCCTGGGCTATGTTGCACCTCCTGGCGATCGTAGAAGAAGAGGCGTCCGGAGTGGGCGCGGAGTTCGTATCCGGCGATGGCGCTGCTGCCTCGTCCGAGTGGCCGGCCGAAGTCGTTCCACCAGGTCTGGCCGAAGTGGAAGCCGTCGGCTAACGCCGGGCCAGCGATGGTTCCGTATCGTGCGTAGACAGATTGCAGGGTTGCCGACTCCTGATAGAGCAGCTCGCTTTCCAACTCGATTTTGAGATCGGCGATGAGGCGGTTCGCTTCGGCGATCAATCTGGGACTGGAGGCATCCTGGATGCTTGCGATATCTTCTGCTACGTGAAGCTGGCGGAGGCACTCCTGACGGGTCCAGGGGCGAATGGAGACGCTCTGGCCGGGGATGAAGCCCATCGCTGCGAGCCTCTCCAGAGCCGGGTAGATCCAACTGTCCATGGGTACGTTGGTTGAGCCGATGGTGTCGGGGTCGGTGTCTTCACTCAGAGGGGTGGGGGGGCGAGGTGGGAGGGCGTTGGGTGGGGCGTGGAGTCTTGCGGGGGATATGGGGTGGATAGGAGGAGTGCCCTGGTCGCCTGGGAAGGGGGCGGGGTCGAAGGGGTTGAGGGAGAAGTTGTGGTGGGCGCGGTAGACGTAGTGGCCGATGAGCCAGCCGGCGGCGCTGCCGACGAGGACGTCAGAGGGGAAGTGCTGTTCGGCGAGGACTCGGCTGATGCTGACGCCGGTGGCGAGGCCGTAGACGGCGGTGCGGGTGAGCCATCCGGGGTACTCGTCGCCGATGACGGAGGCCATGGCCCAGGCTGCGGTGGCGTGGTCGGAGGGGAAGGAGGAGTTGAGTGGACTGGAGCTCCAGAAGTGGCCTTTGGCGTCGTTGACGGCGGGGCGGTCGCGGAGGGAGATGAACTGGATGGCCTTGCTGAAGACGAAGGCGTTGGCAAGAGCTTCGCCTGTGAGGAGGCCGGTTTCGTGGGCCTGCGGGGCGTCATGGCCGAGGCTCCAGAAGTACATCCCTGCGGGTACGACGCCGAGCGCGGCTACGCCTGCATCGGAGAGCGTGCTGAAGTGTTTCTGGTCTTTCGCGTTGATGTGGACCAGCGCGTTCATCGAGTGATGATCGCTGCCGATCAGGGTTCCGGTGGCTGCGCCGAGGGGGAGAAGCCAGGTTGCATCGAGGGGCTTGATATGAAGCGGGCTGGTCCAGATGGCTTTTTGGTCGAAGATGAAGCGGCGGGGGGAGCCGGCGAAGGTGATGGGTTCGGGCTTTTCTATGGTTGTGGAGGGTGGGGCGGGGGTGTTGCTGGGGGTTGGGGCGTCGGGGAGGGTGGCGGGGGTTTGGGCGGAGCAGAACGGGGAGGATACGAGCAGGAGCAGGGCTATTAGCCGAGGGACTTGGGTGAGTTTGGGGCGAGCTACAGGCATCGGAAGGTTCGGGCGACAGATTGAATGCAACCCCTTGCTGGAGGCTACCATAGCCGCAGAGCCGATTGGGCTGTGGGACTCAGATGAGGAACGGGCCTTTTGATTCTCGATATCTTGCCGGGGGGTACCCCCTCCCCATTGCCTGGGCGCATTCCCCTTCGATTCAATGGTTTACGGGTTGTCGATGTCTGCAAATATATCCAGGCAAAGGAGTTACGGCCAAATATGTCCAGGCAAAGGAGTTAGGGCGGATTTCCCTTGCTAAATGAAAAAGACCCCGGATGTCCGAGGCTTTTTCTTGATTCCTATCTCTATTATAGCGGGTTGGGCATAACTTATACGCCAACTCGATCTTGTTTCGTTTGTTTGGGTTAGGTCGTTTTGGGGCTTGACATGCGATTTCTGGGCTGAAAACGCAAAAAATAAATGCAACAACAGATCCCTGCGGGAATGACAACAAAGAAAGACAAGAGCACTTTCACCACAAGATGGCCAACGCGAACGGAACAGCAAACGCAGCAATGTCATACAGAAATGGAGATGGAAGAGTGAGAAGTTGGGGGTCGGCCGAAGGCTTAACGCGGATATTCACAGATGACACGGATTAAGAACGGGACTGCTGAGTCTTTAAAGGGGTGCGGCGCAGCAGAGGCTAGCTACAACAACGTGTGGGCATGAGGTGCAAGATCGCGAGTTGGCGGGAGACCGTCAGGGGTGTCAGTGTACGAAATTGCGGGTGGCAGGCAGGTGGAAGGTGGCGAGAAGGTCGGTGGCGGCTTCGTTGGCGCGGCAGCGGAGTTGGACGGATTTTTCCTGAAGTTGAACTATGGTGGGACTTTGCTCGGGGAGGATGGATCTGGCTTCGTCGAGGAGGAGGAGACAGTCGTGCCATGCGCCGAGGATCTCCTGCGCGTCTTCGAAGCGGGTGGCGAGGGCGGCTACGGATTTGGAGTCGGCGGCTCCGGACTCGGTGACTCCGGGTTCGGCGATGTAGCGGGCGGTCTTTCCGGCTTTGCGGATGGAGTGGAGCTGATCGTCCTGCAGCGGGTCGAGGTTGGCGATGGCTTTGGCGAACCATGTTGTTGTGAGATGGAGGAGGGTGGTTGCGTTGAGGCTGAGATCGACAGCGGGTTGGAGGAGGGTTTCGAGTTGGGTGAGTTCGCGGTGGAGTTGCTTTTTGGATTTATGTAGAGCGGTGCGGAGCTTGCGGGTGGATTTTTCGCGAGTGGCGGCGAGATCTTTTTCGAGTTTGGCGGTGTCGTGGTTTTTTCTGTAGGGCTTGAGGAGTTTGCGGTGGACATCGAGGTCGCGGACGGCTCCTGCTGCGCGGCGGAGGGTGCGGAGGATCTTGCGGAGAGGTTTTGCTTTGCTGCGAAGACGAAGGCTGGTGGAGATGGTGAGGAGTTCGAGCGTGGCTTCGATGCGGCGGGTGGAGGAGCGCAGGCGATGGACGGATTTGATGGAGGGATCTTTGAGGCAGGCAGCGATGGCTGCGTTGAGCGTCAGGCTTTGACGGAGAAAGACAGTGACAGGCTGCGGCATGACTTCATCCTGGGCAAAGCGCGGTCGAGGTGCAGGACGACACTACGCTATGGGAAAAGTTGTGCGCAACCGTGGCGGGAAGGAAGGCGGTCTCGCTTCGCTCGATAACCCATCCTTTGCGATGAGACTGCAAAGGATGGGCCACCGGTTATGGATGGCCACCCGGTCTGGTTGTTTGAGATGGGGAGTGAACAGCAGATCCCTACGGGATGACAACAAGAAAGGCAACGGCCACGGCAACAGCAACGGCAACGGCCACGACAACAGCAAAGGCGACGGCCACGACAACAGCAGAGGCTACAACAGCGAACTATATGCTGGACGGTGAGACGGGGAGAGGGTTGTGGTTATAGCCCGAGGGTTGGTAGTAGCGGGTGTCGGGTGCGGCGCAGGCTTCGCAGAGGATCTTTTCGTTTTGGCGGATCTCGCGGTCGTAGTTGATGCCTTCGCCGCATTGGGAGCAGGTGATGCGGGCGGATTTGTAGCCGGGCATCTCGCGGGGATGGATGGGGACGGCGACCCACTCTTCGCTGAAGAGGTCGGGGTCGGGGAGTTCGCGGTAGGCGAGCATCTGCTGCTGATTTTTATTTTCAACGTGAGGGTAGAGATCGCGGGCACGCTGCCTGGAGGATTCGAGTGCGGCGATGCGGATGGCTTTGTAGATGGGGGTGTCGGATTGTGGTGCGAGAGGCGCAGTTAGGGTTGATATCGGAGAAGCCAGATCGACGAAGGTGGCGGCCATCTTGCCCCAGTCGCGGAACTTGATGGCTCGTTTGCCGAGGCGGCAGCCGGTGACGACGGCGATGGCGTCGGTGGCGCAGCGGTCGATCTCGATGAAGGTGACGAGGCGTTTGCGGTCGGCGCCTTTTGGGTCGTCTACGCCGAGACGCCGACAGCCGAGCATGGCCAAGCGGACGCCGAGGATTTGACCTGCACAGAGGTGTCCGTGGGCGATTTCGGCTTCGCGGAGGAGGGCGTCGAAGGTCTGCATGAGTTGATGATACTGCCGATAGCCAGGATCGTCCGTGGTGGGTGAAACCTGGTGTTTCGACCCTGCATCCTAGCTTTACATCCCCGAAGTGCCGGCCTGGGGGATCCCTTTTTTTTAGTATTTGCGCGGCGTGATGCGACGGGGGTAGTATTCGAGGCCCGAGGTGACCGATGACAGATTTCGCGACGACGATCAGCGCGGTTTTGAAGCAGAAGAGTGGAACAGTTGCGTCGATTGCACCGGAGGCTTCGGTGTATCAAGCTATTGAGATGATGGCGGAGAAGAAGGTTGGCGCGCTGCTGGTGATGGAGGAGGGCGTGCTGCTGGGGATCATCTCGGAACGCGACTACGCGCGGAAGGTGATTCTGCAGGGACGGTCGTCGAAGGAGACGCAGGTGCTGGAGATTATGAGCAGCCCGGTGATCTCGGTGACGCGGGGACATACGGTGGGTGAGTGCATGCGCGTGATCACGAAGAACCGGATACGGCATCTTCCTGTGGTGGAGAATGGCACGGTGCATGGCGTGGTTTCGATTGGAGACCTGGTGAACTCGGTGATCTCGGAGCAGGAGATGACGATCCGGCATCTGGAGGCTTATATCTCCGGGACGGCTGCTCTGTAGATCTGAAGGTAAAGGCTTAACACGGATCTGCACAGATGACACGAGATCAAGTACAAAGACAATCGATGACATAAAGACAACTGGTGAGAATGTGCAGGGATCGAATGCTACTTTTCTAACGTCGAGCATCCGAGCTTAAGCTTTTAAAGCTACTTTCTCTGTATTTCAATCTGTGTCATCTGTGCAGATCTGTGTTAAGGTTTGCTCTGCTTTCGGGAGCGGGCTGCTGTTTTTCGTAGGCTTCGAGCGCGTCGTGGAGGCGGTTGAAGATGAGCGCGGGGTGGATCGCCTCGGTTAGATGGTGGCGCTCGAAGTCGGCTTTGGTGTTCCAGGGAACGCGTGCGAATCCCAGGGTTACTCCGGCATTGGCGAGGTTTTTCTGCAGCTCGATGACGACCCGCGCTGCGCTGTAGTCGACGTTGGTGATGGCTTCGGCGTCGACGATGAACCAGCGGACGGTGGTGGGAGATGGGCCTACCAGACCGAGGATTTCGTCGGAGAAGCGGCTGGCGTTGGCGTAGAAGAGTGCAGCTCCGAAGCGATAGAGGATGAGGCCGGGCTCGGTGATGGCACCTGGGACGGGAGGAGTCAGCTTCCATGTGTTGTCGGCATCGGGGAGCATGACGCCGCTGCGGGGATGGTAGCTGTGGTGGACGATGCGCAGCAGGGAGACGACCATCGCGAGGAGAATGCCCTGTTCGACGCCGACAGTGACGACGACGATGGCGGTCATCAGTGCGAGGGCATATTCGGCGGGACTTTCTCTGCGAATCTCGTGCAGGCCACGCAGGTCGACCATTTTGATCGCGACCAGAAGGACGAGCACACCGAGTACGCATTGGGGAAGGTACTGTAAGGGCTTTGTGAGAAAGAGCAGAACGAGAGCGACGACTATGGCGGTGGCGACCTGCGCGAGCTGACTTCGGCTGCCTGCGCCTTCGACCATCGCGGTTTGTGTGGGGCTTCCGTTGACGACGAAGGTGCCACTGAAGGCGGCTGC
>JBDTEQ010000049.1:0-33502 GCA_039922475.1 Edaphobacter sp. | reverse complement strand
CGAGCCCCATCCACCCGCAGCGTCGAATACCCTTCAAACTCCGTCTTAGGCAACTCCCGATAAACCGGCGCCGCCGACTTCTGCGACCCACCCTTCCACGAAGCCCGCGCCCGCGCCTGCTCCTCTTCCTTAGCCTTCTCAAACCCCTCCATGTCGAAGGCGGTTCCAGCATCACGCGAAGCATCCGTCATAAAGTCCAACGGCATGCCGAACGTCTCGTACAGAAAGAACGCGCGCGCCCCATTGAAGCTACCGCTATACAGTTCGTCATTAAGTCGCTTCAATCCAAAGTCAAGAACACGTGCAAACTGCTCTTCTTCAGCAAGGATGGTCTTTGCAACACGCTCAGCGCTGTCTCTAAGTTCCGGGTAAGCGACTGCCATTACATCGCGCACAGCAAATACCATTTCGTGCATGAACGGCTTATCTTGCCTTAATAGGCGACCGTGCCGGATCGCACGCCGCAGAATCTTTCGAAGCACATACCCTCGGCCATCATTCGCAGGAACGACACCATCGGAGATTAGAAATGTAGCGGCCCGCGCATGATCCGCAATAATCCGCAAGGATGCATTTTCAATTAATGTCTGCTTGATATTTTGAATCATCTGGGGAGTCTCTACCTCACTTCGGGACGGAGGTAGTGGGTCGTCCGGGCCAGTTGGCAATACAGGATGTGGCACCCTCGTCTGCATATTTGTCAGCTCCGCAGCTTTCGGAATCAGTCCAGTGAGTTTTGTAACCCCGAATTCTGTCTTTTCTGCAATGAATAGATCCGTCTCAAAGTTCGACAACACACCCTGCAGCACAGCCGAAACCCGCTCCAACCCCATCCCCGTATCGATCGAAGGTTTAGGCAGCGGAGTCAGCGTCCCATCGCTACTCCGGTCAAACTGCATAAAAACCAGATTCCAAATCTCAACATACCGCTGCTCATCCTGCGGGAACGCCTTATCAACACCAGCCTCCTCAGCAGCCTCAATCCCCATGTCGTAAAAGATCTCCGAGCAAGGCCCGCAAGGCCCCGTATCCCCCATCTGCCAGAAGTTGTCCTTCGCCCCCATGCCAAAAATACGTTCCTTAGGCACTCCAGTCTCAATCCAGAACCGCTCCGCCTCATCATCGCGAGGCACTTTGGAATCACCCTCAAAAATAGTCACATACAACTTGCTCTTATCGATCCCGAAGCAATGATCGTTATTAGAAGTCAGCAACTCCCAGGCATAAGCAATCGCATCCTTCTTGAAATAATCCCCAAAAGAAAAATTCCCCAGCATCTCAAAAAAAGTATGGTGCCGCCGAGTAAACCCAACGTTCTCCAGATCGTTATGCTTCCCACCCGCCCGCACGCACTTCTGCGAACTCACCGCCCGCGAATACTCCCGCTTCTCGTTCCCAAGAAACACATCCTTGAACTGATTCATCCCCGCATTGGTAAACAGCAGCGTAGGATCGTTCGCCGGCACCAGCGAAGAGGAATGCACCCGCCGGTGCCCTTGTCCCGTCGCAGGGGACACCTTGCCCTCAAAAAACCGCAAAAAATCTTCCCGAATCTGGCTTCCCGAACGATAGATCATAGAACGCAAGTTTATCAGCGCATTGGATTCGTCGTAGAATCCCAACACAGAGAGATGTATGTCCGAAAAAGAAAGCTCGTATTCGTTTGATACTGGGACATTAGAGGGGAAACGTAGGTTGATGCAGCGGGAACTCGACCGCTATGATCCCCGCCGACTCATGATCACCAGGGAAGAACTGGACGAACTCGGGATCGAGTACGACGGAGAATTGTATGAACCGAAATCTTGACCTCATTGCATTTCCGCGAGAGTCCTTGCTGTCACAGTCGCTTTAGCCTGTCCATCGTTGGCCCAGACGGCTACTCCGCCAGCATCCGCTTCCGCAACTCCCAAGCCATTCCCAAAGTCTTCACATCATTCTTCAGGCGAGCCATCGCCGAGCCAGCACGCCGTCATAAATATCCGACACCAACGCCACCACGACAATCACCCCCAGCCATTCCCCCGCCCAACCCCGCCACGCCCCAACAACAATCAGCGGACACTCCAACACCCGCAGCCCAATCAACATCCACGGCAGCACCTTCTTCACCGGGTTCACCGCACCAACCCCGGCACCCAGGTCTGCCCCTCCATCCGAAACACCTCATCCTCAGTCCGTCGCAGCCGCGCAAACTCCCCGCGATGCTCCACCATCACCATCGCCGTCACCAGCGCATCAAACGCATCCTCACTCCCCCGAGCCTTCGCCATCACCCCACGCGAAATCCCCGCATACCAAGCGTTCTCCTTCCGCTTCTTCGCAAGATAAGCCGTCCGCGCCACCTCCGAACTCTTCGTCACCGCCCCCGTCATCAGCCGCGTATAAATCTCCACCACCATCGGCTTCTTCACCGACGGCGCATCAAACGGCCAAACTTTGAATCCAGCCGAACGCAGCACCAGCAACCCCGGCATCCCGCGCAGCGAAGCCGTCCCCACCGCCCCCGCCCCGCCAATCTGAAACACCGACTTCGGTGCAATCCCCGCAATCCGCGCCACCGCCAGCGGGTCCGTCATCTCCGCCCTCACCTTCAACACCGTCTCCGCCCGCCGCAACATCCTGTGCGCATGCTCCCCGCAAAACTCCTCCGGCTTCTTCCCATGCCGCCGCGATCCCGCTCTCCCCCAAAACCGCCCATCCTCACAATCCTCATGCAGCCACCTCTCACCCTGCCCCTCCGCCACCACCCGCCAAAACTCCGGAGCCGACGCAATCCCCAACTCCTCCATAAACCAGGCCGGAAACCCAAACGAAAAATCAAACCCCACCACCATCCGCGGAGTCTCCCCAGCCAACTCCACCAGCCACGCAAAAAGTTCCTCCCGCGTCCGTCCCGACTCCAGCGTCACTCGCCCAGTGGCAGCCGTCCAAACCCCAGCCCAGATCTTCTTCCTCTGCCCCGGCCCTTTATCGCCCGACCAGTCCACCGCCACCACCCGCTGCAACCCCAGGTCCGCCATACCCTATCATCCACCACGGAACTTTTTCCCTCCTCCAGCCGTTAATCCACTCAGGAAAGGAAACCCGATGTTCAACTTCCTGCTCTTCTGCCTCCTCGCCTTCTTTTGCTGGCCTCTGGCCCTCGCCGCGCTCATTCTCTATCCTCTGATCTGGCTCACCCTTCTACCCTTCCGTCTCATAGGCATCGCTGTCGGCGGCGCATTCGAGCTCATCGCTGCACTCTTCTCCCTCCCCGGCCGCATGCTCCGAGCCATCTAGCCTTACGCCTTTGCCATTGCTTTTTTGTTGTCATCCTCCTTGCTTCTCCAGCTTCCTGCTTCTCCATCTGTCATCTTCGCCCTTCTTAAGTTGTCATCCTTCGCCGAAGGCGGAGGACCTGCTGTTGCCTTTGCTATTTGTTCTTCGAAAAATCAACGACAATACCACCATGATCGGAACCCGCATCGACAAATGGCTCTGGGCCGCCCGCTTCTTCAAAACCCGCGAGCAGGCCTCCAAAGCCTGCGACATGAACCGCATCACCTCAAACAATCTCGCAGCCAAGCCATCCCGCGAGGTCCGCATCGGCGACATGCTCCACATCAAAAATGAAGGCGGCGAATTCGACATCGAAGTCCTCGCCCTGAGCCAGCAGCGAGGCCCCGCCGCCACAGCCCAAACCCTCTACCGCGAAACCGAAGCCAGCAAAGAGGCCCGCCGCAAAGCCGCCGAAGAGCGCAAACTCCTCGGCCCGATGGCCTACAACACGGCCGCGCCTTCCAAGCGCCCCACCAAACGCGACCGCCGCCTCATCCACAGCTTCCGCGGCGACCACTAAAAAAATATCTCTCCCGACCAACGGGAGGGACCCAAGCCGCATCACCACCAAGACTAGGTACACACGTCACGAAGTGACCGCCCTCCGCGCAGGAGGCCCGTCCGGCAGGACACAGTCACTCATCCTCGCGATCATTCTGCCGAGAATATCCATCCGAATCCCCCGCCCGTTCCTCGCCCTCCTCACGCGCCTCCATCTCCGCCTCACCCGCCTCCAATCCTTCGACAGCCTCTACCGGCAGCTCCCACTCCCGCAGCACCTTGTACACCGCCCGCGAAGAAAACCCCGCCCGCAGCAGCCGGTTCATCGTCCGCACCGTCTCCTTCTGCGCCTTCTCCCCGCTCGGCTGTTTCATCCGCTTCCGCGCAATATACTGCCTCGCCAGCGCCACCTCATCGACATCTTCATACGCCGTCTCCAGCGTCGAAGACACCAGTTCCTTCCCCACACCCTTCTGCATTAAATCCTGCTGCACCCGCCTCCGCCCAAACTTCTCATGCTCCTTGCGCACCCGCGTATAGTCTTCTGCGAACCGCACATCGCTCAGGTAGTTCAACTCCTTCAACCGCACCGCCACAGCATCGATCGCCCGCGAACCCGCCTCACCCTCCTCCGCGCGCAGCTTCATCAGCCGCCGCAGATCGCGCTCCGTCCGCATCCTCCGCGCCAGCGCACCCACCGCATACTCAAACAATCCCGCCTCGCCCAAAGGCTCCCGCTTCTTCGCCCTCGCAAACGCCACGTCTACCCTCTCTCTTCAACCAAAAATTGCAGTTGCAGTTGCTGTTTGCAGTTTGCAGTTGCCGTTGCCGTTGCCGTTTGCAGTTTGCCGTTTGCAGTTTGCAGTTTGCCGTCGCAGTTTGCAGTTGCAGTTGCAGTTGCAGTTTGCCGTTTGCAGTTTGCCGTTTGCAGTCCCATTCCCGTTATCGCCCACAAAGGGTGAATCACGCCTTAGCATCTAGGTAACCCAAGGCTTCAGCCTTGGGCCTTCTCTCGACCCGAAAAGGAAAGGGGCTTTAGCCCCTGGGGTATCCCTAAGGAGCAGGCACCACATCCAGCGTAATCTCGTTCGACCGCACCACCACACCGCTCGCCGCATCCTTCCGCGAAACCACCACCGTATAGGCCCCCGGCCGTTCCAGATTCACCAGCCGTGCAATATGCGCCGTCTGCACCGCGGACTGCCCCGGCTGCACATAATCCACCGTGCGATCCTCCGTCTGCTGACGCTCCCGCGCCTCTCGCCCATACGCCGTCTCCTCCGCCCCGTGCCCCGCAGCATTCCGCACTTCAATCGTGTAAGAAAACTCCGGATTATTCGTCCCCGGACGATGCGCAAACAAAATCTGATGCGTCGAGATGTTCTTCAGCGTAACCACAACCTGCGCATCCGATCCCACCTGCACCTCATTCACCGGCGCACTGATCGCAATCGAAAACGAAGCCCCATCAGCCTCACTCGCCCCGCCCTGCGCAGCCGGTTCTGTCGCAGGCGCAACCACAGCAGCCGCAACCACAACAGGTGCAGCGGCAACAGGTGAAGCGGGCGCAGTCGCCGCAGGCACAACCGGCGCAGCTTCATCCAGCTTCGTACTCTTCCTCTCCGGCAGCGGCTGTTCCTCGTTCATCTCCGCCGGCCGCGATACTCCCACACGCGCATCCGGCAAGCTCTCTGTCTTCGCCGTCACGCTGGGAGCCACCGCTCCCTCAACCCCTATAGCCGCATACAGATTCGTCTTCGTCCACCGGTCGCACCAGTCTCCCACCGTGTCATACCACAGCCTCGAGTTCTGCGGCTTCAACACCCAGTGCCCCTCATCCGGGAAGTACAGCATCTTGCTCGGCACATTCAGCCGCTGCAGCGCCGTAAACAACTGCAACCCCTCCGACACATCCAGCCGATAGTCCCTCTGCGAATGGATCACCAGCGTAGGCGTCTTCGCACTCTTGATCGACAGCATCGGAGACCACTTCCTGAATGGATCCTCCGCCACCGGCTTGTCGAAGTAGTTCCAGGGCTGCGCCGGCTCCGCGCCCGGCATCTGCCGCGCCGGATGCCCCTTCGTCGCCACCGTCATCACCGGCTCGCGAAACTCCCACTCGTTAAACCAGATCTCCTCCGTCGTCCCATACGCGCTCTGCGGATTGAACATCCCATCATGCGTCACAATGCACGCAAACCGATTCGTATGCGTCAGAATCCAGTCCGCCATGTAGCCGCCGTAGCTCCCGCCCAGCGCGCACTCCCGCGTCTTGTCGATAAAGGGATACTGCTTCTCCGCATAGTCCAGCCCCTTCATCAGGTCCACATAGGCCTTACCGCCCCAGTCGCCGTTCACGCCATCGATAAACGCCTGCCCATACCCCGTCGACCCGCGCGGATTCACCATCACCACCACATAACCGCTCGCCGCCATCAGCTCCGGATTCCACCGGTAGCTCCACGCATCGCCCCACGCGCCCTGCGGACCGCCATGAATCAAAAACTTCACCGGATACTTCCGCGTCTCATCGAAGTTCGGCGGACGAATAAGAAATCCCTGCACCGGAGTTCCCGTCGCGCCCGCAAACCGGAACGCCTCCTGCTTCGACAGCGCAAGCGTACTCAGCAGCGCATCGTTCAGGTGCGTAACCTGCCACCGCGGACTCGATCCCGCCACGCCAAGCGCCGTCATCACAGAAAACTTCTTCAGCTCCTCGGCCTTCGCAGCTTCCTGCGGAGAAAGCGGCACCTCTTCAGCCTTCGCAGTCAGACCCGGACTCATCGCATCAATCTCGACCGGTTGATCCACACTCATCCGGCTCGCCACCAGAGTGCCGCCATCGCGGCTTATCTGAAGATCGGAGAACTCGCCATCGGAAGCAATCGCCCGAACCGGATCATCCGCCCTCCCTGCAAACTGATAACGCAGCACAACGGTCCGGCCAGCATCGCCGCTCGCAACATACACCGCCTGCGAATCGGGTGCCCAGACAAACTCATCCACCCATCGATCGAACTTCGGCAACAGCTCCCGAAGCACATATCCACCAGACCCACCAGGCCCACCAGGCCCACCAGACCCGACACTCAACGACCCCTCTGGCGGATTACCATCTCCAATCGCAGATCCATCCGTCTGCTGACTCGCTCCTCCCGTCCGATCGAACAGCATCAACCGGAACCGGTCACTCTCGTACCCCGCCCGAGCCTGCGACCGAAACGCCAGCCACCTTCCATCCGGCGAGTAAGCCGGCCCATCATCGCTCCCCAGCGAGGTCGAAATCCTCATCGGCTTCGCTCCCGGCTCATCCAGACGCAGCGTATACACATCGTTGTTCGTGCTCGCCGCCGGAACAAGATCGACATTGGTTACAAATGCAATCTCATGCGAGTCCGGAGCCCACGCATACCCCAACGGGCCGCCAAGCGAAAACGTCGGCGCCTCCGCATCTCCAAGATCCTGCGTAGGAGTCAGGTCCCGCACCGCATTCCCATCCCCAGCCGACACCACCAGCACATGGCTCCGCTTCGGCCCTACATAATGGTCCCAGTGCCGATACAGCAGATGGTCCCAGATCTGCGCCTTCACTGGATTCGTCGCCTCATAGGCGTCCTTCCGCCGGTCGCAGTTATCCTCTTCCAGCCACGAAGATCCCTCGCTGCACTCCGGATACACTCGCGACGTAAACAGAATCCTCTGCGAATCGGGCGACCAGATCGCTCCATCCGCCTCCGTGCTCACATTCGTCAACCGCCGCGGCGTCCCAAGCGTCCCCGCACTCTCGTTCCACGAAGCCAGAAAGATCTGCGCCAGCCCCGTCGTACTATCGGTCGCCGTAAACAGAACCTGCTTCCCATCCGGCGAGAACCGCCCGCCCGACTCCCCATCCTTCCAGAACGTAACCTGCCGCTCCCTCAAAATCGGGTGCCCCACAGCGTTTTTTAGGTTGTCATTCCCATTCCGCAGCGCAGCGGAGGAATCTGCTTCTCCGCCACCCGAATCCAGCGGCACCACCCAAAGATGGTTCACCTTCGAATTCTTCTCCAGATCCACATCCGTCACCGAAAACATCACCCACTTACCCGACGGCGAGATCTGCGGATCGCTCACCCGTTTCATCCGCTGCAGATCCGCAAACGTCATCGCACGCTTCCCCGACGAAGCCTCCGTAACCCCCTGGCCCCAGGCCCCAACCCAGGCTCCTGCCAAAGTTGCCGCCAGCAAACCAGCCAAAATTCTTCTATTAACCCTCATCGCGTCAGTCTACCCCGACCGGTTCCCAAGATCAGAAAACCCGTACCGCCTTCATAAACCACCCGAAGCCTCATCTCACGCAAAAATAAATTTGAAAAAGTTGGCGTATTTTTCAACCCGCAGAATCACCACACAAAAACCATGCAAAACACCACGATTTTGCATTTATTCACCACGTTAGCACCACAAAAAGACGTCATAAAAATCACCTATCCTCAAACACTTAGCCCCGCGCACCACTCCATCGCACCAGCTAAACTTTTTTAATCGCAAAAAACTCTGCCGCCACACCCCAAATCACCAAACCTCCTCAAATCGCGTCTATTCTTAGTAGCGTGTCGCAACCCTGGAGTTCCCAACTCATGAAGCCCTTACCTCCAATCCGTGCCATCATCTCCGCCAGCCTTCTGGCCATCGTCTTCCAGCTATTGGCAACATCCACCGCAGCCTTCGCCCAGGAACCCTCCGGCTTCGGCCCGCTCGACCCCGCGCCGCCCGCAAACATCACCGTCGACGAAATCATCAAAAAGTTCGGCGAGCGCGAGTCCGCCTTCGCTAAGGCCCGCGATAACTACATCTTCCGCCAGTCCGTCAAAGTCGACACCATCTCCGACGACACCAACCGCCCCGACGGCGAGTACCAGCAGGTCACCGACATCACCTTCAACGACGACGGCAAGCGCGAAGAGCATGTCGTCTTCGCCCCACAGAACACCCTCGAGCGCGTCCTCATGACCCCCGCCGACTTCGACGAGATCGAGCACCGCCTCCCCTTCATCCTCACCACCGAAGACCAGCCCAAATACGACATCACCTACCTCGGCCGCCAGCACGTCGACGAGCTCGACACCTACGTCTTCAGCGCCACTCCTAAAGTCATGGAGAAGAAACAACACTACTTCCAGGGCAAGATCTGGGTCGATCAGCGCGACCTGCAGATCGTCCTCATCAACGGCAAGACCGTCCCCCAGGACACGCGCCGAGGCCACGAAGACCTCCAGCCGCCCTTCACCACCTACTACGGACAGGTCGACGGAAAATACTGGTTCCCCATCTACACCAAGGCCGAAGGCAACCTCCACTTCGCCGCCCAGGATGGCGCTCTCTCGCAGGATGTCCACATGCGCAACGTAGTCAAATACACCGACTACAAGCAGTTCCACGCCACATCCCGCATCATCTACAACGGCCAGGACATCACCAACAACAAGGCCCCCGACAATCAAAATAAAGACACAAACAAGCCGCCGCCGCCGAAACCCCAGTAGACATCAGCTCTTCAGACCAACTCAGTTCGTCTCGCAGTGTGCATCCGGATCCGCATGTTGCTGCGTCATCCACCGATCCATCAGCGTCCCCGCACACCGAGCCCCGCACAGGTGCTTCACCCCCGCCGAGTGCGCATGATGACTCTGCCACCGCGTCAACTTGATCAGCGGCTGATCCTCCTCCGGCTTCTCTCCCTGGAAGCAGTCCACCCACGCCAGCCACCAGTCCCCATCCTCGCCCTTCTTGTCCCCACAAACGTCGCACTGGTAACTTTCGATATAAGCCATCTCTTCTTCTCCTGCGACAGAAACTATCACCCTCGTTACTTCGTGACAATCGGAGCCGCACCCGGTCCCACCCCATCCACAAACGGCTCCCCCCAGATGTAGTGCTCAAACCAGTGCAGGTTCTCCTCCATCACCGCCCTCTGCTGCTTCGGTTTATCGATCGGGTGCCCAAACCCGTGGTACAGCACCATCTTCACCGGCACGCCTTTGTCCTCCAAAGCCTGCCGCAACTCGAAACTATCCGGCACCGGAACTCTCCTGTCACGATCGCCCTGCTGAATCAACGTAGGCGTCTTCGCGTTCGCGATGTACGTAATCGGCGACGTCTTCTTGTAAATCTCCGGATCGTCCCACGGCGTAGCCTTCAGATACTGCCGCGTAAACGGTGTAATGTCCGTATTCACGTAGTACGTCATCCAGTCCGAGATTCCCGCCCCAACCGACACCGCCTTGAACCGGTCGCTCGAAGCTGTAATAAACGCCGAAATATACCCGCCTTCGCTCCATCCCATCGAACCCACACGGTCCTTATCCACAAACCCCTGCGCGATCAGATAATCCACGCCCGAGATCACATCCGCATAGTCCCCCACGCCCAGGTTCCGCACATTCAGCGCACGAAACGCCGCACCATATCCCGCTGATCCGCGATAGTTCGGTCGCAACACCAGCGCGCCCTTCTCCACAAACTGCTCCACCGGATAGTAGCGATCGGGATTCACCACCGGCTGGTCCACGCCCGTCGGCCCGCCATGAATCACCACCAGCAGCGGATACTTCTTCTTCGCATCGAAATCCGCCGGCTTCTCCAATACCCCTTCAATCGTCGTCCCGTCGCCCGACTTCCACCGCACCACCTCGCGCCGCGCCAGCGTATACGGCTTCATCGCATCGCTCAAATGCGTTACGCGAACCGGCGTGCCACCACCAGAGGTCGAGGCAACATAAATCTCCGCACCCGTATTCGGCATCGCCGCACGATACGCCACCTCGCCAAAGTCCTTCGAAAAAGAAAACCCGTTCGCCATCACATCGTCGGGATGCGTTACCTGCTCTACTGCGCCAGTCGCCACATTCAGCCTGTACAGATGCGCTGCCGTCTTCTTCAACGCTGAAAAATAAACTCCCTTCCCGCTCCACTCCAGCAGCCGCGCATCCTCGTCAAACGAGCCGCTCACCACCTTCGGCGTCCCGCCCGTCGCCGGCACCACAGCAATCTTCTGGTTCGCATAAAAGAAAAAAGGCGCACCATCGGCCGTCACAAACGCCACCTGCGTCCCGTCCGGAGAAAAGTGCGGATCGCTGTTCGGCCCCGGCGTCGTCACCAGCTTCGTCACTTTCTTGTCCGCAACCGACACCGCATACACCGTAGCCGTCCCACCGTTCTTCAACTCGCCATCCTTCGCCGCATCGAACGCAATCTTCGTCCCATCCGGCGACCACGAAAACCCATTCACGCTGAACCCATCGCCTTCCGTCAGCCGATGCGCCTCCGGCACTCCAAACGGCGGAGCCGCACTCTTCGCCGAACCCGAACCCTTATCTCCACTCGGAGCCGCAACCGGAGCCGCCGTCACATCCACCGTCCACAGGTGCGTCATCCGCTCATCGCCATCCACCACCGAGTACTCCCCATACCGCTCCACCCGGTCCTTCTCCGCCTTCGACTGCGGGTCCCTCGTCGTAAACGCGATCGTCTTCGAATCCGGTGCCCACTCATATCCATCCACGCCGTCGTCAAGCTTCGTCACCTGCCGCGCCTCACCGCCCATCGGGTCGATCACATAGATCTGCCGCGTATCCGCCTTCGTCTCCGCAACCTGCCCCGGCCTGTCCGACGCAAATGCGACCCACTTTCCATCGGGAGACCATCGCGCACCCGAGCTCGACTTCACCTGCGCCGTCAGCAGATGGCCATGCCCCTCACGGTCAGCAATCCAAAGATCACGCTCAAACGCATTCGCCTTCCAGTTCGTCCGCGATACCTCATACACCACCCAGCGCCCATCCGGAGACAGCGCTGCACCCGAAGCCGTCTGCATCTCCAGCGCCTGATCGACGCTAGGAACCTTGGAAGTAGTAGAGGTCTGCGCCACAGCCACCCGCGCCATCAACGAAACCATCGCAACGCCAACCAGGCACGCCGCACCAACCACAGAGATCCGCATCTTCAATCCAGAATGAGAATTCATACGCGCCAGTGTCGCACAACCTGTGTTCCTAATGTTGCCTCTTGTTAGAAATTGGGTGGTCTCATTCAAACTGAGACACACTACAAGAAATTGGTAGTGTCCTAATTTGAAACTGAGACACTACCAAAAAATTGTCATCCTTCGCCGCAGGCGGAGGACCCGCTTTTGCTCTTTTGCCGTTAGATTTGTCTTTGCAGTCGCAGTTACATTTGCACTTGGAACACCTCAAAAGAAAAAGAACTTGTCATCCTTCGCCGCAGGCGGAGGACCCGCTTTTGCTCTTTCACCGTTAGATTTGTCTTTGCAGTTGCAGTTGCAGTTGCAGTTGCGTTTTGCAGTTGCAGTCGCCTTTCTGCTTGTCATCCCCCGAAGGGGATCGGCTGTTGTCGTTTGCCTGCTCCTAGAGCAGTTCTCACAAAGGTATAGAGTCACAACCTTCAAGGGCCAACGGCCCGTGCTATACCAGCCTGGGCCGCAGGCCCAGGTTTTGAGGCACCCGGACATGGAAGGGCTGAAGGCCCGCTCTATAGCTTCGAGAGAACGGCTCTAATCCCAGAGCATCGTCATCTCGACCGAAGCGGTTCACAGTCTCATCGTGAACCGCGCAGTGGAGAGACCCCTGATTCATCGCCTTTGTCTTCGCTGTTGCATTTATTTTTCGCGTTTTTGGCCCAAAAATCGCATGTCAAGCCCCAAAACCACCTAAACCGCTCAAACGAAAGCCAATAGAGTTGGCGTGTTTCCCCTGTCCAACTCGGTATAATTAAATCAGCAACCAAGAAAAGACCCTCGGAACCTCGAGGGTCTCGCCATTTCAGAAAGGAAAACCCGCCTAACTCCTTTGGCTGGACAAATTTAGACGTAACCCCTTTGTTTAGACTATTTTGCAAGGAGTAACCACGCGCAGAGTGCTCATAACAAATGGGTTATAGCCGGGCAATGGGGGGGGTACCCCCAGAGTTAAGCCGCCGGCTCAGCCTCAAAGTACAGATACTTCCGCCAGGCCGCATCCGCCGACCCGATCATCCGCATAATGTGCCGTGACGTGTGCAGCGAGAACGGTCGCGGCTCCCGTTGCAGCTTCATATCGGTCAACTCATGCAACAACTGGTTACCCTTCCGCCGATTGCAGTCATGGCAGCAGGCAACAAGATTCTCCCAGGTCGACAGTCCGCCCCGTGAGCGCGGAATGACATGGTCGAGCGTCAACTCGCCCGCCGTCAGAACCACGCTGCAGTACTGGCACGAGTTTCGATCGCGCAGCAGAATATTCTTCCTGCTCAACGCACGCGTCTGGTGCGGAATCCTGCGATACTCCAGCAGCCGGATCACGCTCGGCATCGCAATCCGCATCCGCGCCGCATGCAGCACCGCACCCTGTTCTTCTTCAGTCCGAGCCACGCCCTTCAATACCAGCACCAGCGCCCGCCGCGCCCCGCAGATATTGATCGGTTCATACGATGCATTCAGCACCAGCACCGGGGTCTGCATCGCCGGCTGCCGAAACACGCCGACCCGCACATCCACCTCTGCGACAACACGCCCGGCTCCATGCCCCGAACCAGGCCCCGCGTGCCGCTTCGGACTCAGCCCCTGCTTCCGCATCTTCCCCGATTGCATCTCAAAAACCTCCGCTTCCAGCTACCGCTTCCTTGCCAGACCTCTCGAAGCCTGCATCCCAGGCCGCAATCATCTCCGGCTGCGCACGCGACACCGTCGCAACCCAAACCTTGCTCGCCCCAGCCTGCAGCAACACACGCGAACAAGCCCGCACCGTGGCGCCGGTCGTATAAATGTCATCCACCAGCAGAACCTCGCGCCCAGCCACCGCCGAACCATTCGCCACCGCGAACGCCCCCTGCAGATTCCGCGTTCGCCCCTTCGGAGTCAGCTCAAACTGGCTGCGCGTATCTTTCACTCTCTCGATCGCAGAATGCGATGAAGTCAGCTTCCACTCAGGCCTGCTCCGCCTCAACTCCTCAACCGCAGCATCGGCAATCAGCACCGCCTGGTTGTAACCGCGCTGCCACTCCTTCGCAGGAAACAGCGGCACTGCAACCACCACAAGATCTTTGCCAGCCTCAAACTCCAGCGTCTCGATCGTCCGCGCCAGCATCCTGCCCAGCGGCCGCGCCACCGACGGCATCCGCTCATACTTCAGCAGATGCATCATCTCCCGCAGCTCATCCTCATAGACCGCATACGCCACCGCACGCTCGAACTCCGGTGGAACCATCCGGCAAGGCGAGCACAACAGCCCTTCCACCGGAAACTGCGCCGCAAACCGGACGCCTTCCATATCCAGCGCCTCACCGCAGTGTCCGCACAACGTCATCGACTGCCGTTCCACAGCCTCAATACAGCGATCGCATACAGGAGAGAGATCAGCCCGAAGCAACGGCCCACCACAAGCCCTGCAATCGGACGGACAAACCGTCGTTACCAGATCATCCACCACAGCCCGAACCACCCGTCCCGACCCCCGCCACCAGCGGGACATCGCGCGCTCCACCACCGCCCCACCAGGCGGCGCTCCGGGCGAACCCCCGGAAGCTTTCCCGAGCGCATTGTCATTCCAGCATTCGCTGAAGACTCACCTCACTCGCCGGCGCTCCAGGTCCCTCGGACCGCGCCATGTTCAAAGTATAAGCCTTGAGCCACCCGCACCGTCAACAATTCTGCACCATCGACGATGCGTCTGTGCTACATCTTGAGCATGTTGAGGGTTGTCACCTGGTGCGTAAAGTGCCTGTTCTTCTACTTCCTCGTTGCGATTCTGGCGATCCATTACTCGTGGATCTTCACCACTCCGGTCTGGGGCATTGCCAACAAGATGCACTGGACGGATCTAACCCATCTCGCCTTCGTTCTCAGCTACTTCCTGCCCATCTTCGCCGCTGCGGGGTTCCTCCTTGGTCTCGTCCCCTTCGGCAAACTAGGCAACGCCATCGGCGACCTCTTCGCCTCCTTCTTCCCCAACGCCGCGAAAAAGCTCAAGCCTGAACCCGACTTCGCGCCTCCCATCCTCTGGGCATGGCTTCCCGTCACCCTCGCCTTCCTCATCCGCTTCGCTACATGGCAGTCACGCAACGCAAGCATCCTCGACCCACGCCGATCTGTGGGCCGCGTAGAACGTTTCTTCGGCACGCTCCACCACCAGACCCCCGGTCTGCTCGATGACAAGTGGATCAGCGACCGCTTCCTCTTCACCGGCCCCATGCTCTTCCTCATAGCCTGCGCAATCGCCGCTCTGATTCGTTACAAACTCACCGCACCACGAAAGATTCAACCCGAAGCTAACTCATCCGACGACTCCCTCTAACAGAATCACAAAAAGTCCCAAGTTAAAAACAGGCTCTATTGAAAGATCGCGCGGTGTTATAAACCTGCCCTACACTCCCGCTGATACACTCCCATCGAAGCCGAACCAAAACCGGACCAAGCGGGAGACGCAACTACATGGCAACATCCACGCCCACCAGACCCACCTTAAAACCCTTCGTCCCCGCTACCGAAACTCGCCCCGAACTCACCGCCCGCGCACTGATTCTCGGGGCCTTCTTCGGTGTCGTCTTCGGAGCCGTCACGGTCTACGTCGGCCTTCGCGCTGGTTTAACCGTCGCCGCCTCCATCCCCATCTCCGTCCTCTCTATCTCCATCCTCCGGGCCTTCGGCAAATCCAGCATCCTCGAAAACAACATCGTCCAGAGCACAGGCAACGCAGGCCAGTCCATCGCCTCCGGAGTCATCTTCACCCTGCCAGCACTCATCTTTCTAGGCTTCGACCTGGAGTCATCGAGAATCTTCGCCCTCGCCCTCTTCGGCGGATGGCTCGGCGTCCTCTTCATGATCCCGCTCCGCCGCCAACTCATCGTCGAAGAGCATGAAAATCTCATCTACCCCGAAGGTACCGCCTGCGCCGACGTCCTCATAGCCGGCGAGCGCGGCGGCAGCTTCGCATCACGGGTCTTTCTCGGTCTCGGCCTCGGCGCACTCTACACCCTCTTTCAAAACGACAACCTCTTCTCCCTGTGGCCCAGCCAGCCCGACTATCAACCCGACCTCGGCGCCCAACACCTGCTCAAAGGCTCCGCCATCCGCGCCGACTGCACCTCCGAATATCTCGGTGTCGGCTACATCATCGGGCTGCGTGTCTCGGCCATCATGCTCGCCGGCGGAGTCTTCTCCTGGCTCGTGCTGATGCCCGCCATCTACTTCTTCGGCTCGCATCTCAGCACACCGCTCTATCCCGGCACCGTCCCCATCACACAAATGTCCCCCTCCGATCTCTGGAGCACCTACGTCCGTCCCATGGGCGCAGGAGCAGTCGCCGCAGCCGGTCTCATCACGCTTCTGCGAACCGCACCCACCATCTTCGGCGCCCTCATGCAGGGTCTTCGCGGCATCGGCAGCAAAAGCGGCGCTGCAAAGGCGCGCACGTCCCGCATCGAACACGATCTTCCACCGTCGGTCGTCTTCGGCGGCTCGCTCCTCCTGATCCTCCTAATGTTTCTCTTCCTTGAATTCAAACCCGTTCCCGGCGCGCAGGTCGGTGCACTCGCCAACTTCGCCGCCGCGCTGCTCGTCGTCATCTTCGGCTTTCTCTTCGTTACGGTGAGCGCAAGAATCGTCGGCATCGTCGGCAGCTCTGCCTCGCCTGTCTCCGGCATGACCATCGCCACGCTGATGGCAACCGCCGCCATCTTCCTCGTCAAAGGCTGGACGGCCCCAGCCTTCGGAGCACTCGCCATCACCATCGGCGGAGTCGTCTGCATCGCCGCATCCAACGCAGGCGACACCTCGCAGGATCTCAAAACGGGCTACCTCATCGGAGCCACTCCGTGGAAACAACAGCTCGCCATCATGGTCGGCGTCATCGTCTCCATCTTCTCCGTCGGAGCCACGCTGAACGCGATGAACAGCGGCCTCGAACAGTTTCAGCGTCTGCAGAAGCCCATCGCCTTCTCGCTCGACCATCTCCCCGACGGCGTGCAGAACCAGGGCCAGTTCAAGCGAGACCACATCACACTGACATCGCACGACGCGGACAATCCCGCAAAGGAGGAGATCTCCGGCGCAAACCAGTTGGTGTTGCTCAACGCCATCGGGTCGACCACGCTCGCCGACGGCAAGTATCTCTACAACTCCGCCACCCATGAGATCGAGATCCAGTGGATTCAAGGCATCGGCAGCGAAAAAGCTGCTGCCCCGCAAGGCCGCCTGATGGCCACGGTCATCAATGGAATCCTCAGCCGCAAGCTGCCCTGGACACTCGTTCTGCTTGGTGTCGCATTAGTGATCGTGGTGGAGTTCCTCGGCGTCCGCTCGCTCACCTTCGCAGTTGGAGCGTACTTGAGCATCGCGACCACACTCGCCATCTGCATTGGAGGAGCCGTGCGCTGGATGGTTGACTCCGCTATCGATCGCAACACCGAGCGGCAGGCTCGCATCGATCACGAAGCCTCTCTGGCGTTATGGCATTCGGATCGTGAGACGTGGCTTGCGCAGCATCCCGGCTTCGATCCAACCGATCCGGCTCACGCCGATCCCAGCGGCCAGCCTATCCTCAACACCATCACCGCGCGCGACATAGCCACCGAATCCGAAGTCTCACCCGGAAGCCTTTATGCTTCGGGACTCATCGCCGCCGGAGGAATTGTTGGCCTGCTTGGAGTTTGCATCCGGTTGATGGAAGGCGTCTCGGAGCAGCGCGGCGGCCATTGGCAGTTCTGGCGATTCAGTGAACACAATCCGCTGCAGCATGACTGGGTCAGCGTGATCATGTTCGCGCTGCTCGCTTTTTCGCTTTACTATTTTGCCCGGAAGCCGCTGAAGAACGAGGGTTGATTCCGTAATTTTTGGAAACATTTTTTCGGCATGGTGAAATGGCGCTTTTGCAGAGGTTTTGCGTTTTCCACCGTGTTTTTGGATGGTTAAATCGTGGTGATTGTGTGGTGAAATGCGCAAAAATCGTGGTGTTTAGACAGCACTTTTTCAGACACTAAAAACACGCCAACTTTTTCAACTTTATTTTTGCTGTTGATCCGGGCTGGGCATACTCGCCAGGGAGTCGCCCTGCGCTCCGCCTTCCGTTACAGCGTCGGCGTCCTCTGTCTCGAAATTAGCGATATTAGTCATTTATTCTCTTACACTTGCCACAGTGAGCCCACATTTTGAATCTTATTTCGATATCGAGATATCTTATATCGTAGGAACTGAGGAGGCGCGATGAAAACCGGTACGGACACCGTCCAAAACATCGTCAAGGCTCCCCGGCTCTGGCTGGTTCTCGCCCGTGCCTATGGCTCGATGGTGAACTACATCGAAGGCTCCATCGCGGAACAGGGCCTCGGCCTCAGCGACTTCATGGTGCTGGAGGTTCTACTGCACAAGGGGCCGCTTACGATCTCAGCGATTGGAGAGAAGGTCCTTCTGGCCAGCGCCTCAATGACCTCGGCGATCGACCGGTTGGAAAGACGTGGACTGGTACGGCGCAGAAGCTGCAGCTCCGACCGTCGCATCCGGCTCGTGGAGCTTACCGGCGAAGGCAAGAGCTTTATCGAAGAGATCTACGTTCGACACGAGAAGGACCTGGAGCTTGTCGCCTCCACTCTCTCCAATGCCGAGCGCAGAACGATGTACGAAGGACTGAAGAAGATCGGGCTCGCGGCTCAGGTCGCAGTTCCGACCGAGAAGTGCAAGACAGCTTAACGCAGGGACACTCTGGCCTGACCGCTCGGCGGAGTGAAAGGAAGGAAGCATTATGTTGACTGTTCGCAGGAGCAACGAAAGAGGCCACGCCGACCACGGCTGGCTGAACACGCGCTTTTCGTTTTCGTTCGCCGACTACTACGACCCAAACCACATGGGCTATCGTTCGTTGCGTGTGATCAACGACGACCACATCGCCGAGGGACGCGGCTTTGGAGCGCATCCTCACCGCGATATGGAGATTCTGACCTATGTGCTCAAGGGTAAGCTGGCTCACAAAGACAGCATGGGCCACGTCGAAGTACTGGGACCAAACGAGATCCAGAGAATGTCTGCAGGTAGCGGCGTTGTCCATAGCGAGTTCAACAGCTCAGAGACCGAACCCGTGCACCTGCTCCAGATTTGGATCGAGCCACAAACTCGTGGCACAACACCCAGCTACGAACAGCTGAAGTTTGAGCCGGTAGAGAAGCTGGACCGCTTCAAGCTGCTCGCTTCGCAGGAAAAGGCTACCGGTGCGGCGACGATCAACCAGGACGCAAAGGTCTCGGTTGCGGAACTGACACCAGGCAAAGAACTCAGTTATCCACTCGGAGACAACCGACACGCATGGCTGCATGTAGTCGATGGCGACGTGACCGTGAACGGCAAACGGCTGCAAACCGGAGACGCAGTTGCCGCCGACCAGGAAGAGAAGCTGGATGTTGTTGCGCACGGTACGGCCAACAGCGAAGTTCTCTTGTTCGATCTGGCTTGAGCGCTACGAATTTGAAACCAACGGTGACCGGCGCATCATCTTTGCGCCGGTCGCCACAACCACACGAAATTCTTACACCGAACATCGCATCAAGGAGACCAATGAATCCTCGCATCGTTACCGCCGCTCTCTCGGCTTTGCTCTTTACCGGAGCCAGCGCCCTGGCCCAGAGCACAACATGGGTCATCGACACCAACCACGCCCAGACCAACTTCAAGATCCGTCACATGGGCGTCAGCGAAGTTCGCGGCTCCATCAGCAATGTCACCGGCACCATCGTCTGGGACGAGAAGAACCCAGGCAAGTCCAGCGTCGAAGCGACAATCGACACAAACACCGTATCCACCAACAATTCGACCCGCGACAAGGACCTGAAGTCCGATCATTACTTCAACGTAGAGAAGTTCCCGGCCATGACCTTCAAGTCCACTGCGGTAAAACGAGTCGGCAGCAAACTGCAGGTCGTCGGCGACCTTACCCTGGCTGGCGTAACCAGAAGCGTCACCCTCGACGTGGACGGACCCACCGCTCCGAAGAAGGGCATGGGCGGCAAGCAGGTCATCGGGCTCTCCGCCACTGGATCGATCAAACGGAGCGACTTCAACTTCGCCCCGAAGACGCCTTCAATCATCCTCGGTGATGACGTTCAGATCACCATCGACGCTGAAGCCGACCAGTAAAACCGAACGAAGAAGCCCTGCCCTCTTGCGACACTTCGCACAGGGCAGGGCTTTTTTTCGATGTCTACCTGCCCATGCTGATGTTGAATAAGGCCTTTGTCCTGGCCGCCCAGCCTCAGAAGATCATCCAGAATCTCGAAAATGCCGGTGAGACCTTCTGGGCGCGGGAAATGTCTTACTCTATAGAAGACACCCAGACGGAAGAGGCTTCATCGAATGTGGATCGTAAAAGTAGCTCTGAGCCGGCCTTACACGTTCATCGTGCTGGCGATCCTCATTCTGATTGCAGCTCCCGTAGTGATCTATCGCACACCGACCGACATCTTCCCGAACATTGATATTCCTGTCATCTCGGTATCGTGGGAGTATACGGGGCTCAATCCCGAAGAGATTGAAGGACGTTTAACCACGCCGTTCGAGAAGACATTAACCACCTTTGTGGATAACGTCGAGCACACCGAATCGACCAGCATCGCGGGCAAGGTGATCATCAGGGCGTACCTGCAGCCGGGGGCAAGCCTCGACACTGCAAACGCGCAGGTATCCTCCGCAGCCGAGTTCTCCCTGAAGAGCCTGCCTCCGGGCATCCTCCCGCCGGAGATTATCGACTTCAGCGCCTCGACCGTACCGATTCTTCAGCTCGGGCTCTCAGGAAAAGGACTCTCCGAGCAGCAGCTCAACGACTACGGCCTCAATTACATTCGCTCGCAACTGGTCACCGTTCCCGGAGCCGTCATCCCCAACGTGTACGGCGGCAAGCAACGCTCCATCATGTTGAACCTCGATCCGAAGCTGCTGCAGGCCAAGGGGCTTTCGCCGATCGATGTTCTGAACGCGATGTCGTCGCAGAACGTCGTTTTACCCGGAGGCACAGCGAAGATCGGGCAGGATGAGTACGACATTCACATCAACTCGTCGCCGATCACCCTCGCAGGAATCAGCAACCTTCCGTTGCGCCAGGTGAATGGGACGACTATCTATCTCCACGATGTAGCCACCGTAAGCGACGGCAATATTCCGCAGACAAACATCGTGCGGACCGACGGCCATCGTGGCGTTCTGCTCTCAGTGCTGAAGTCCGGCAGCGCCTCGACTCTGTCCGTTGTCAGTGGCATCTTCGACAAGCTGCCGCGGGTCAAGTTGATCATTCCGCCCCAGCTTCAGATCAAGCCGATCAACGACCAGTCGATCTTCGTTCGAGCGTCGATCGCCGGAGTTGTTCGCGAAGCGGTGATTGCAGCGGTCCTGACAGGCCTGATGATCCTGCTGTTTCTCGGTAGCTGGCGCAGCACCATCATCATCGCCATCTCTATTCCCCTGTCCATCCTCACGTCGATTATTATCCTGGGAATGATCGGCCAGACGATCAACATCATGACCCTGGGCGGACTCGCGCTTGCAGTCGGCATCCTGGTGGACGATGCGACCGTCACGATCGAAAATATCGAGCGCTATCTGGAAGAGGGCCACGACCTGCACAGTGCGATCCTCGAAGGTGCAGCCCAGATCGCCGTGCCGGCCCTTGTCTCGACGCTCTGCATCTGCATCGTGTTTCTGCCGATGTTCTTTTTGAGCGGAGTCTCGCGGTATCTCTTCGTGCCGCTGGCCGAAGCAGTTGTCTTCGCCATGCTCGCCTCCTACATTCTTTCGCGAACCCTGGTCCCGACCATGGCAATGTATCTGCTAAAGGTTCACGACCGCCATGCAGCACATTCGAAGAACATCTTTGCCGTATTCCAACGCGGGTTCGAAAAAATCTTTGAAAAAATCCGCGGTAGTTATGTGCAATTGCTCGGGCGGCTTGTGGCAATGCGAACCATCTTCGTCCCAATCTTTTTGCTGGTTGGCACATGTGCCTTTCTCCTGGTTCCCTTCCTCGGACAGAACTTCTTTCCCAGCAGCGATACCGGCTCATTCATCCTGCATCTGCGCGCCAAGAGCGGGACCCGTATTGAAGAGACGGCAAAACTCTGCGATCTGATCGAGCAGACTATCCGCAAGACCGTTCCACCCGGCGATGTAGACAATATTCTCGACAACATCGGCCTGCCGTACAGCGCAATCAACTTGCAACACGCAACCTCGGGCCTCATAGGACCCGGCGATGCAGACATTCTCGTCTCGCTGAAAAAAGATCATCGTCCGACCGCAGACTATATCGCCTCACTTCGGCAGAGCCTGCCGCGCGACTTTCCCGGCGTCATCTTTTACTTTCTCCCGTCGGACATCGTCACCCAGATCCTGAACTTCGGCCTGCCTTCGCCGATCGACGTACAGTTTGAAACCGCAAATATTCCAGGCGCTCGGAAAGTCGCAAACGCCGTACTGGATCAGATGCAGCACGTGCCCGGCCTGGTCGATCTCCACATCCAGCAGCCGGATGACTACCCTGTCCTGACGGTCAATGTAGACCGCACCAAAGCCGCGCAGGGAGGTTATTCTCTGCGCGATGTCGGCGGCAGCCTGCAGAATCTGTTGAGCGGAAGCTCGCAGCTCACCCCGATGTTCTTCCTCAACTACGGAAACGGGATCAACTACAACATGATCGCCGAGGCGCCGCAGTACGACATCCAGTCGCTGAACGATCTGCAGAATGTGCCCCTCTCTTCACCAACTGCAAAGCGGCCTGAGATTCTTGCGGACGTAGCTACCATCAGCCGAAGCAGCGAGATGCAGGTCATCAATCACTACAACGGCCGCCGCACACTCGATATTTACGGCGCAGTGCAGGGCCGCGACCTCGGATCGGTCAGCCGTCAGATCGACAGAATTGTCGCTGCCAATGAAAAGTCTCTTCCCCGCGGAACGTTTGTGCACGTCCGCGGACAGATCGAGACCATGCGGAGCTCTTACCTCGGTCTACTCGCCGGCCTGGGTTTTGCCATCGTGCTGGTCTATCTCCTGATCGTCGTAAACTTCCAATCGTGGCTCGATCCCTTCATCATCATTACGGCGCTGCCTGCGGCTCTCGCGGGCATCGTGCTCTTTCTCTTTGCAACGCGGACTACACTGAGCGTGCCCGCGCTGATGGGTGCGATCATGTGTATGGGTGTCGCCACGGCGAACAGCATCCTCGTAGTCTCCTTCGCGAAGGAACGTCTGACACACCACGGAGATGCCGTAAAAGCCTCGATTGAAGCAGGCGCGACGCGTTTCCGTCCCGTATGCATGACAGCGCTCGCGATGATCATCGGCATGATCCCAATGGCGATGGGACTCGGCGAGGGCGGAGAGCAGAACGCTCCCCTCGGACGCGCCGTCATCGGCGGCCTGTTGCTGGCGACCGTCGCAACATTGATCTTTGTTCCCGCGGTCTTCAGCCTGTTGCATGGACGGCGCAGATCGGCTGAAGATACGACTGAGTCGCCACAGCAACACATGGCGGCGAAAGCTTAGAGGAGTTCATGAGTACAGAAGGAACACGCACCATAAGCGAAACCGGGACAAACGCAACCGTAGCCCATCCATCCGGCGAATACTCATCCAAACCAGAGCCGCCGGAGGAACCGAAGTTGACCCGCGGGACATGGATCGGACTGGCAGTCGTCGCCGTCATCATAGCTGCTGTCGTCATCTTCGGACTGAGGACACGCAGCAGCAGCGACCACGCATTGCAGAAGGAGAGCGCAGCCGCCGCTATCCCTTCGGTCAACGTCGTCTATCCAGCTCCCTCCACCCTCTCGTCGGAGATTGCGTTGCCCGGCAATACCCAGGCATTCATCGATGCGCCGATCTACTCGCGCACCAGCGGCTATTTAAAAAGCTGGTACTTCGACATCGGTGCCCACGTTCGCAAGGGACAGTTGATGGCGCAAATCGAAACGCCCGAGTTGGACCAGCAACTGCAGGTTGCCCAGGCCGACCTGAAGAGCGCCCAGGCCAACCTCGACCTGGCCAACACAACCTCAACCCGATATCAAAACCTGCTGAAGACCAACTCTGTCTCCAAGCAGGAGACCGACGTCGCTATGAGCGATGCAGCAGCCAAGCAGGCAGCGGTCGATGCCTCGATGGCAAATGTGCGCCGCCTGGAGCAACTCCAGTCATTCGAAAAAGTCTATGCGCCCTTCGACGGCATCGTCACCGCACGCAACACCGACATCGGGCGGCTCATCTCAGCCGGCCAGAACACCATGCCGCAGGAACTCTTCCATCTCGCAGCCATCGGAAAGATCAGGGTCTACGTCGCGGTACCCGAAGCCTACTCCGCAGCCATCAAGGATGGGGGCAAAGCAACGCTCACCCTCGACGAGTACCCCGGCAGATCGTTTGAGGGCACCATCGCGCGCAACTCCAACGCGATCGACCCATCCAGTCGCACGCTGAACGTTGAAGTCGATGTCGACAATCCCAAAGGCGAATTACTTCCCGGAGCCTATGTCTTCGTTCACTTCAAAGTCCCCGAGCACGCAGCCATCTTGATGCTTCCGTCGAACACGCTGCTCTTCCGCTCCGAAGGGTTGCGCGTCGGCGTCGTTCGTGACGGCCGCGTGCAGCTCGTACCCGTGAAGATCGGCAAAGACGCCGGCGCGACGGTGGAGATAGCCTCCGGCTTAACCGCAAACGATGCTGTGATTCTCGACCCCTCCGACTCGCTCGCCAGCGGCCAGAGGGTTCAGATCGCAAATCGCACCAATGCCCCCGGAACGCAGACGAAGCCGGAGGCGCAGTGAAGCCTCACCCCGCAGCTTTAACCTCCATCGCTGTGCTTCTCTTGGGCGGATGCATGGTCGGCCCGAAGTACGTCAAACCCTCCGCACCTCTCGCGCCCGCGTACAAAGAAGCGAACCCCGGCGGCTATAAGGAAGACTCCAACTGGCAGGTTGCTCAACCCGCCGATGCCGCACAGCGTGGCGAGTGGTGGAAGATCTTCACCGACGCGGAGCTCAACGTCCTTGAACCGCAGATCGCCGCCAGCAACCAGGATCTCAAGGCAGCCGATGCAAGGTTTCGCGAGGCGCGAGCCCTGATCCGCTTCAACAACGCCTCGCTCTACCCGACAGTCGGCGCGATACCCTCTGCTGGCGGCCTGCGCGACTCCTCCAACCGTCCGTACTTCAACGCGAATAAATCTCTGGGGAAAGGTGTCGACGACATCCAGCTTCCGCTCGATCTGAACTATGAGATCGATGTATGGGGCCGCGTTCGCCGCACCGTAAACGCCGCGCGCGAAGAAGCACAAGCAAGCGCCGGCGACCGTCAAACCGTTCTGCTGAGCCTCCAGGCCGAGCTCGCCGTCGACTACTTCGAAGCCCGCAGCGCCGATGCTCAGGAAAAACTTCTCAACGATACCGTCAAATATTACGAAGAGGCCTACCGCATCACCAACAACCGCTTCGAAGGAGGAGTCGCTCCCAAATCAGACGTCGACCAGGCCCAGACACAGCTCGAAGCTGCCCGTGTTCAGGCTCGCGACATCACGTTGCAACGCGCACAATTCGAACACGCTATCGCAGTCCTCCTCGGCAAGCCGCCCGCCTCCTTCACGCTCTCCGGCGCGCCACTTGATGCACGCCCGCCTGTCATTCCGCCAGGTCTTCCTTCGGAGCTTCTGCAGCGCCGCCCCGACATAGCTTCAGCCGAGCGTCGCGTCGCCGAGGCAAACGATCGCATCGGTATCGCACGCGCAGCGTTCTATCCAACCATCTCGCTCAGCGGAGCGGCCGGCGTCGAATCGACCTCCCTCGTAAGCCTGTTCAACCCCTCCAGCCTGCTATGGTCACTAGGCTCGACGTTGTCGCAGACCCTCTTCGACACAGGCCGCAGAGCCTCCCTCTCCGAACAGGCCAACGCCGGCTACGACGAGACCGTCGCGAACTATCGTCAAACTACACTGACTGCGTTTCAACAGGTAGAAGACAATCTCATCGCTCTGCGCGTTCTCCAGCAGGAGTCCGAAAACCAGCATCAGGCCACGCTCGCAGCGCAGTCGGCGGAACAGATATTCAACAACCGCTACGTCGGCGGCCTCGACACCTACCTGCAGGTCGTCACCGCACAGACCACCGCGTTGAACAACGAGCGCAACGACATCGACATCATGCGCCGCCAGATGGACGCCAGCGTTCTTCTCATCAAAGCGCTCGGCGGTGGATGGAACGTGACCGATCTGCCGAAGCTCTAGAGCCCCGAAAGCTGTAGCGGAAGATAAAACGAAAAGACCGAACCCTGCGAAGGCTGGCTGGTTACATCGATCGAACCGCCATGCGCCTCGACAATCGACTTCGCAATCGCCAGCCCCATCCCTGTTCCCTGCACCCGATACCGCTGCCCCTGCCCGCGATAAAACTTGTCGAAGATCATCATTCGCTCAAAGTCGTCGACGCCTGCGCCGCGGTCCGCAACGCTGGTCACAAGCTGTCCGCGAGACACCTCTGCGCTCACAAAGATCGGACTCCCTTCCGTCGAATACTTCGCCGCGTTCTCCAGCAGATGCTGTAGCACCTTCGCAATACGTTCAAGATCCATCTTCACCAGGGGCAGCGTATCCGGCAGACGAAGCTCAACGGGATGCGCCTTTAGCGGGCCCTGCACTGCTTCGAGCGCAAGATCAACCGCCTCGCGCATCGAGTGAAGCTGCAGATCGAGCTGAATCTCATGTGCATCCAGCTCCGCCATCTCCATCGCCTGACCGACGAGCCGATCCAGCCGCCCAGCCTCCTCTTCGATCACCTCCATCATCTCCGCGCTCTGCGCCTTGTCCAGCAGAGGATCGCTTCGCAGGCTGGTGATCGCAGCCGTAATCGAAGTCAGCGGCGTACGCAGTTCATGCGCCACCGAATCGAGCAGCGCATTGCGCAACCGTTCGCTTTCGCGCGAAGCCTGCACACGAGTCAGCGTCTCCACCGCGCCGGCACGCTCAATTGCAATCGCAGCCAGTCCACACACAGCATCGAGCGCCTCCGGTGAAGTCCCCTCTCCCGTAATGCCGACAGCGCCGATCGGACGCTGCCCGAGAAGAATGGGGACCAGCGTCACATTGCGCTCCTCATCCCGTCGATGGTCGCGGCTGAAGGCTGCGTCTCGCAACTCCGCCGCCGTAACATCCATATAGTTCGGGCTCGACCGGTAGACGCGGTCCTTCTCGCGCAGATAAACCGCCGCCCCGGCGAGGCTGAACGTCGTGGCAATCATCTGCGGCAGCACATTCAGCAGGTCGATGACGTTGCCCGTCACCAGCATCTGCTGGCTGAACTCATACAGCCGCTCAGCCTCCTGTTGACGGTGCCGCGAGATCTTCGCCTCCCGTCGCGCCCGCTCCGCAAGCTGGCTCGCAACAATCCCAGTCACCAGAAACGCGAGCAGAGCAACCCAGTTGCGGCTGTCCCCAACCGTAAACGTCATCACCGGCGGAAGAAAGAAGAAATTAAACGCAGCAGCAGACAAGATCGACAGGTAAATCGCATGGCGCAGCCCCCAGTTTGCCGACACCAGGAGAATCCCCACCATGAACGTCATTGCCACTGTTGTGTCGTTAACATGCAGCCAACGGAAGTAGACGGCTACAATGACAGCGGCGGTAGCCGTCGACACACTGTAGCGAACGATACTGCGTTTAGCTTTGCGCTGCACGGACTTATCTTATCTCTATGGGTACTCGCACAAACTCGGACCCCTTGGCAAAGAGCCCGGAAGAATGGTTGGAAAAAGTCGCTCCGGAAAAGACCCGCGGCACCTTCAAGCTCTTCCTCGGCTACGCGCCCGGCGTAGGCAAAACCTACAATATGCTCAGCGAAGCCATCCGCCGCCGCCAGCGCGGTGAAGACATCGTCATAGGCATCGTGGAAACTCACGGTCGTGTTCGTACCGCCGAGCTGGCCGCGCAGCTTGAAAGCATCCCGCGCAAAAAGATCGAGTACAAGGGGGTCTTCTTCGAGGAGATGGATCTCGAAGCCATCCTCGCCCGCCATCCCCAGATCGTCCTCATCGACGAGCTCGCCCACACCAACATCGAAGGCAGCCTGCATCGCAAGCGCTACGAAGACGTACTCGATGTCCTCGCAGCCAACATCGACGTGCTCGCTACCATGAACGTACAGCACATCGAAAGCGTCGCCCCCACCGTGCAGAGCGTCACCGGCGTTCCCATTCGAGAGACCGTCCCCGACTGGATAGTGCAGCGCGCCGACGAGATCGTCATGGCCGACCTCACTCCCGAAGCGCTCCAGACCCGCATGCGCCGCGGCGATATCTACGGCGTCGATCGTGCGGAAAAAGCCCTCGCCAACTTCTTCCGTCGCGGCAACCTCATCGCTCTTCGCGAACTCGCGCTCCAGCACGTTACCAAAGCCGTCGATCGCACTCTCACCGACTACATGGACTCCAAGCGCATCGAGGCCCATTGGGCTGTGCGCGAGCGCGTCGCCGTCTGCATCAGCACCAACAGCTCGTCCCAGATACTCATCGCCCGTGGCGCGCGCGTAGCCGAAGGAGTCGGCGGCCAGCTCTTCATCCTGCACGTCGACACGGACGAAAACCTCTCCGAAGAAGAAAAAGTCGCCCTCGCTGCCAACCTCAGGTTCGCTCGCAACCTCAACGCCGAGGTCTTCACCATCAAAGGCAAGAGCGTCGCCCGCACCGCCGCCGACTTCGTTCGTGAAAAGCGCATCACCCACATTGTCTTCGGGCGCACCGCCGTCCACGGCTTCCGCAAATATCTCTATTACTGGGCGATTCAGCACTTCCTCAAAGAATCACCCAACGTCGACGTCCACATCGTCACCCAGCACTCGGAGCACGAATGAAGCCCAACGAACTCGATCAGCCGGCGAAGATTCTCATCGTCGATGACGAACCGCAGATCACCCGCGTCCTTCGCACTGCGCTCTCCACCCAGGGTTACTCAATACACATCGCTGCCAACGGTGTCGAAGGCATGCAGGCACTCCACGAATGGAAGCCGGACCTCGTCATCACCGACGTCTCCATGCCGCAGATGAACGGCGTCGAGCTCTGCCGCGAGATTCGTGCCGTCTCGCAGATTCCCATCATCGTCCTCTCCGTCCGCAATCAGGACCACTCCAAGATCGATGCGCTCGACGCTGGCGCCGACGACTACGTCACCAAGCCCTTCAGCATTCAGGAGTTGCAGGCCCGCGTCCGCGCCCAACTGCGCCGCAGCGTCGCATTCACCGGGGAGACGCCGCAGATCATCAAGGCCGGCGACTTCCTCATCGACATCCTGCAGCATCGCGTCGTCGTTCGCGGGCAAGACACACACCTCACCCCGAAGCAGTTCGATCTGCTCGTCCACCTCGCCCAACACCCAGGACAAGTCCTCACCCACCGCGCGCTGCTCCACGCCGTCTGGGGAACCAACGCCGATCAACCCGAGTATCTGCGCGTCGGCATCGGCCAGCTCCGCAAAAAGATCGAACTCTCCGACGAACCCACCTACATCGTCACCGAGCCATGGATCGGCTACCGCTTTCGCCCCACAGGCAACGACGATTTCTGAAGCGTTCGCATGTCGCACAATCTCCGATCCGTTTCACGTAGAGAATACCCTCGATCAACCGGAGAAAACCACGCAGCCAGCGTTATACACCGACTAGGCAATAATCGGAAACCATTTCCTAATAGAAATATCCCGGCTTGCAACTGAATCTATTGTGCAGAATCGCAGTCCATGATTTCATCGGGTCTAGACATTCAACATACAAAGCCGCAACGAAACGCGGCACGGAGCCTCGCATGACCTATCAAGTCTCACGCAACGGCCAGATGTACGGCCCCTACACCCTGGAGGATCTACGCCGCTACGTCGCATCCGGCAACGTCCTGCCCACCGACATGGCCAAAAGCGAAGACATGCCCGACTGGCTTCCCGTCGCACAGATCCTCGGCACACCAGGCACCACCGCCCCGACTCCTCCCTACGCAGCGCCGGCAGCATACCCGCAACCCACAGCAGGCATCCCCTATCCCGACCCACCCAATCTCAACTGGGGGCTCGAACTCCTCCTCGGCTTTCTCACCTGCGGCCTCTTCGTCGTCGTCTGGAATTTGATCATCGCCTCCTGGTCCAACCGAATCCAGCCTGCCAGCAAAGCCCTGATGTTCTACATCGTCGCAACCGTGCTGATCGTCCTCAATCTCGGCAGCTCATGGGGCGTCATTATCGCTGTTGCCCACCACGCCCAGCCGCATCATAACCTTCTCGGCAGTCTGGTCAGTCTCGCCTGCTGGGTCGTTCGCCTCATAGCCCGCTTCACCCTCCGCGACACGCTCGAGCAGCACTATAACGGCCCCGAACCACTCGGTCTCCGTCTCAGCGCCGTCATGACCTTCTTCTTCGGCGGCATCTACTTCCAGTACAAGCTCAACGAGATTAATCAAATCAAACAGACCCTCCGCTACCAGAACGCAATCCGATGATCCCCCACAGCCGCATCGCCTCCACACTGCGTGCGGCTGCACCTCCGGCAATCATCGTCTTCGCGGCAGCGATCCTCATCCTCTTCCCGCCCACGCGCTACAATTTCTACCCGCAGTGTCCCATCCACCAACTCCTTCACCTCCAATGCCCCGGCTGCGGAGCCACCCGCGCTTTAGCCGCACTGCTCGGCGGACATCTCGTCGAAGCACTCCGCGCAAACGCTCTCATCACGCTGTTGTTCCCCTTCGCCGCCGCATACTGCATCACTCTCTACCGTCGCTTCCTCAAACGCAAACCCCTCCGCTACCCACATCTCCCGCCAGCCGCGATCTACGCAGCCTTCGCAACAATCACAATCTTCACCGTAGCCCGCAACCTCGCACCGCTCACATTTTAAACAGCCAGACGTAAAACGGCCCCAGCACAAAGCCGGAGCCGTTATCACTCTACGAATCTTTTTCAGCCAATGCTACGCGTCGACGGCAACAGCCTCAGACACCGGCGTAGCGGAACCACCCTTCAGGTCCGTACCGCCCGGCTTGCGAATGTCGATACCGCCCTTGAAGAACGCGCCGTCTTCAATCGAGATGCGTGCAGCGATCACATCGCCCGTCAAAGAGCCTTCGCTGCGAATGTCCACGCGATCGCTCGCCTGGCAGTTCCCGCGAACCTTGCCGAGCACGACGATCTCGCGAGCCACGATATTCGCTGCAACCTGTCCGTTGCGGCCAACCGTCACGCGATTGCCCGGCAGATTAATGGCACCCTCGACTTTACCGTCGATGTACAGTGACTCGGAGCCCGTCAACTCGCCCTTCACGATCAGCGATTTGCCGATAGTCGCCTGCTCGCCCGAAGGAACGGCGGATGCTCCTGCGCCGGCTCCCACCGTTGCCGGTCGGGTCGGGCTTGCCTCAAAGTTTGTCGCAGGCGTCGAAGGACGCACCGGTTCAGGAGTTGAGGGAGTGTTGCCAGTCTGATTCGGTTTCCACATATCTGTTCATGTCCTTTCGTTCTGCTTCAAAATAATCCCGTGTCCGTCGATTTGCACGCGCCGCCACTTCCGGCAGCACGTATTCTTTCCACGATACTACTCTGTACAGGCCTGCGCATCGGCCCGGATTCACAATCTATTCCACAGCTTTCGTACCTTTCTCAATACCTCTGTACATCTTTCCCGGCGACTCGAACTTTCTTCCCGCAGTTCGCCCATTTCTTCCCGCAACCCAAAAGTGTTATGCCTGATCTATCAACAACTCGTGCTCAAAGCGCACCAAGTCAAGTAGCATGACAGCATTCCGAGTTCCACCCCAGCGAGCCCCCTCTTGAGTATGACTCCGCGTCCCATCCTCTCACTCCGCCGTCTCCCCCCCACGCTCTTTCTACTCGCCTTAGGCACAATCCCCGCACCACACCCGCTCTTCGCCGCCGCGCCAAAAGTCCACACCGTCACGCTAGGCCCCTATCGCCGCGTCCCCTACACCCAGCCTGACGCTACGCCCGACACCAAAGTCGATGAGACCTCCACTCTCAAAATTCGCCCCCTCTTCGTCGACAACCGCCAGAAAGAGTGGACCACCGGCGAGATCCACGACATCACCGACCGCACCTTCACCGTCCGCCGCGCCCTCCGCCTCAACGACGCCCTCCCCACCGACGCCGCCGCCCACTGGATCTGGCAACCCGGCCCCTGGCTCTCCATCGACCGCGTCACCGGCCACATCACCGCGTTGCATCTCCCCGACTTCGACTCCACCGTCTCCGATGCAGTCTGGTTCCGCGACTACGCCGCCTACTGCGGCATCGCCTCCACTGCCAAAGGCGGCCTCTTCGTCATCGTCGCCCAGCTCGGCGCGCGCCGTCCCGTGGTCCAGAAACAGATCGGCCCCTGGCCCCAACCCAATCACTTCATCCCCGTCTGCCAGCCCGCGCAGTGGCAACGCCTCCCCATGCGCGTCACCCTCAAACCCACCGGCGGCGACCCCACCACCTACGACGTAGTCGGCAGCTCCTCCATCATCGAAGAGGGAGACAACTCCGACGAAAATTAATCGCCACCACGCATTCATCGAAAAATCTCAAAAAATTGATTTAGCATCAACCTCGATTCGCATTACAAAAAAACACTGCGCCGCGGAGTATTGATTTGCTGAGTCTGTTCCAGGGAATAAGACCCGTAAAGCGAGCCACCGCCGTGCGCGATGCACTTGCAGGCGTCGTCTTCGCCGCAATGGACATCCCGCAGGCCCTCGGCTACACCCGCATCGCCGGGATGCCCGTCGTCACCGGCCTCTACTCGCTTCTACTGCCGCTCCTCGCCTTTGCGGCCTTCGGCTCCTCCCGCTACCTGGTCGTCGCGGCAGACTCAGCCACCGCAGCCATCCTTAGCGGTGGCATCTCCGGAATGGCACCCACTGCCGGAGCACGGTACGTAGCACTCGCCGGTCTGGTCGCTCTCCTCACCGCAGGATTCCTTCTCCTCGCGCGCCTACTCAAGCTCGGCTTCGTCGCCGACTTCCTCTCTCAAACCGTCCTCGTCGGATTCCTCACCGGAGTCGGCTTTCAAGTCGGCATCTCCGTCCTCGGCCAGATGCTCGGCATCCAGACCGACTCGCGCAGGACCCTCATCCAGCTCTACGAGATCGGCCGCAGCCTGCCTCACATCCATCTGCCCACCGTACTCGTCACCGTCACCATTCTCGCCGTCATCTTTCTTCTTCGACGGTTTGCTCCACGCGTACCCGGTGCCCTTCTGATCGTCGTCGGCGCCATCGCGGCCAGTGAGATCTGGAACTTTGCCAGCCACGGTATCGCAACGATCGGCCCGGTCATCGGCGGTCTTCCACATCTTGGACTGCCCGACGTCCACTGGAACGACATACCTTCGCTGGTAGAAGTTGCCGCCTCCTGCGCCGTCATGATCCTTACTCAAAGCGCCGCAACCTCGCGAGTCTACGCTGCGCGGCAACACCAGCGTCTCGACGAAGATCAGGATCTCGTCGGACTCGCAGCAGCCAATGCCGCAGCCGCCTTCAGTGGCACCTTCGTCGTCAACGGAAGCCCCACACAAACCGCGATGGTCGAAGGCGCAGGCAGCCGAAGTCAGCTCGCGCAGGTCGCCACCGCCATAGTCGTCGCTCTCGTTCTGC
>JBDTEQ010000048.1:0-19053 GCA_039922475.1 Edaphobacter sp. | reverse complement strand
ATGCGATACTTAACCCTGACATGTACAAAAGAATCCTCCTCAAAATCTCTGGAGAAGCCCTGGCTGCAGGCAAGGGCTTTGGCATCGACGCTGTCTTCATCCACAAAGTAGCCGCAGAGATCGCCGCTGTTCACGCCCTCGGTTGCCAGATCGCCATCGTCGTCGGCGGAGGAAACTTCTTTCGCGGTGTCGCCCAGCAGGCCATCGATATGGACCGCGTCGCCGCCGACCACATGGGCATGCTGTCCACAGTTATCAACGCCATAGCTCTTCAGGACGCTATCGAGAAACTCGGCCTCTTCTGTCGCGTCATGTCGGCCATCGAGATGCACGAAGTCGCCGAGCCTTACATTCGCCGCCGCGCCATGCGCCACCTGGAAAAGAACCGCATCGTCATCTTCGCCGCAGGCACTGGCAACCCCTTCTTCTCCACCGACACCGCCGCCAGTCTCCGCGCCATGGAGATCAAAGCCGACATCCTCCTCAAAGCCACCTCCGTCGACGGCATCTACACCGCCGACCCCAAACTCGACGACAAAGCCACAAAATTCCAGCAGATCACCTACTCGGACATCCTTCGGCTCAACCTCCGCGTCATGGATACCACCGCCGTCTCCCTCTGCAAAGACAACAACATGCCCATGATGGTCTTCAGCATGCGCGAACCCGGCAACATCGTCCGCGTCGTCAGCGGTGAGAAGATCGGCTCTCTCGTCACCGCATAGCCTCTCGTCACGCGTAGTCTGCGTAATCGCAGAAGTCTCTACCGGAAGGCGCGCCGGGAAGCGGAAATACGCGTTCTTCTCAGAGATTTATCGCGTCAAATCGCCGCAACCCGCGTTAGATAGAGTTGCACTCGCATCCAAATGACAGGACCAACCGGTGAATGCCAGCATCCTTGAATTAAAGACCCAGCCCGAAGTCGCTCAGCCGCCGGCTCACGCCTCCAGGTCTGCGTTTACCCGCAAGCCGCCTCTACCCGCGCTCACCGGCATCCGCACTCTCCTCGCCATCTTTATCGTCCTCTTCCACTTCACGCCGCCCCACCTCGGCCTTCTCTATCCCTTCATCGACAACGGCTACGTCTTCGTCGGCGCCTTCTTCCTTATCTCCGGTTACATCCTCACCTACAACTACGCCGACCGCGGCAAAGCTCTCGTCAAGCGCGACTTCTGGCTTGCCCGCTTCTCCCGTCTCTATCCTGTCTATCTCCTCGTCCTCCTCATCTCCTTCCGCATGGTGCAGGAGGAGTGGTACGCCCGCCCCCACGCCGAGTTCTGGCAAGGCCTCATCCTCACCCCGCTCGTCCTCCAGGGTTGGAGTCCCACCGTCGCCACCTTCTGGAACACCGTCTCCTGGACCCTCACCAGTGAGTGTGTTCTCTACGCCGCCTTCCCCTGGCTCATCCGTCTGCCCTGGCCAAAAAGGCCCCTGCACCTCGTCCTTCTTCTTATGACCCTTTGGGCGGTAGGCCTCATCCCCCACTCGCTCTATCTTTACCTCAACCCCGACCACATCGTAGGCCCGGTCGACCGCTACAGCTCCACCCAACTCATCCGTTTCCTCAAGTACACTCCTCTGCCCTACATCTGCACCTTTCTCACTGGCGTCACGCTGGGCAAACTCCAGCACGCCCTCTTCCTCACCCCACGCCAGCGTCTCATCCTCTCTGCCGTCAGTCTCGTTGCCGTTTGTTTGTTCTTCTACACGCTGGTTGCCCACACCCCCTACCTCCTCATGCATGGAGGTATCCTCACGCCGGTATTTGCTGCGCTCGTCCTCGGCCTCAGCGGCCCCCATCCCATATCCGCCATCTTCTCGTGGCGTCCTCTTCTTCTGGTCGGCGAGAGCAGCTACTGCCTCTATCTCCTCCACTTCAATGTCTTCCAGCTCCTCCACATCTACCATGTGCCCGAACGGCTTCACCTTGCTGCCTTCGACCCCTGGCTCTCTTATGTAATCCTCATTCTGCTTGCGCTCGCCATCTTTCACTTCGTTGAAACCCCCGCTCGCAAGGCCATCCTTCAGCGCTTCTCCAGCAAGCCGCGCACGCTTGTTCCCGCCTCCTGATCTGCCTCGCAATCGTCCGAGTGTTGCTCCATGATTCGAGGCAGCAAAAAGCCCTGCAATCGCAGGGCTCTTTTATCCAACTGAAAGTGTCGTTGAGAAGCTACGGAACGATAATCTGTGTCGGATGCGATCCATTCGCTACAGACACCGCACACGTCGGCAACCCACTTGCGGGGAACGGTGTATTTTGCACCGATCCCAGGCCCCCATTGTGCGGATCCAGTTTCAATGCCGACACCGTGTTCGCCAGGTTATTCGAAGTGTAGACATAAAGGCCCAGCGCAGGCTCAATCGTCACGCACGTCGGCGCTGTATCCACCAGGGTTGAACCGGAGCCCACCGTTCCAACCGGTGTACCCGATGCCACATCGATCGCATAAGCGCCCACTGTGCTCGAAGTAAAGTTTGCAACGTACAGAAACTTGCCTCGCGGATCGATCGTGATTCCCACCGGGAAGATTCCGGTAGCAAACGGTCCATTAACCATCGCAACCAGCGAACCATTGTTGCCGACAACATTGCCGTACAGCACATTGGTTGCCTGATCCGTGATGTAGACGAAGCGCGCGGAAGGATCGATTGCAATCGCGCTAGGCGTGACCCCGGCACCATAACCTGTAGCCACCGTCTTGCCTGTGCCATCAGTGGTAATCGTCGTCCCTGGAGTCGGCGTCAAAAGTCCCGTCGTCGCGTTCTGCGAAAACCCAAGTACCTGCGCCTTCGGAGTAGTCGGCGACTCCTGGTCGATCACATAGACAAAGCTGGATCCCGTGCTGCCCGGCGGAACCCGGCTAACCACGATGCCCGCCGGACCGTTGCCAACCTTCTGCGTTGAGGGGGTTCCTAGAGAACCATCCTTGGCGTTGATCGGAAAGATCGTAACCCCGCCAGGCCCCGGAGACGACGGAGAGTACAGTTGCTGTCCGTTCGGCCCAAGCTGATACGTGAACGTCACATAAAGGAAATTGCCCCCCGGATCGATCGCAGCCGCCGTGGCCATGCTGCCGGTCACATTGTACGTATTCTGCAGATAGATCTTGCCGTCCGTTCCAATCGAATATTCTCCGACGGACGAATCATCATGGTTGATGACATACAGGTTCTGCCCGTTCGGATTGGCAACCAGGGTCACCGGGTTTCGGCCGGCTTCGATCGGAGAATCCGCCAGCGGAGTCAGCGAGCCGATCTGATAGTCCACCGCATACGCATTCACGCCGCCATTCTGCGATGAGCTGGTCAGGGGCTTCGCCGTCGTCACGTACACATACGCCAGCACATAGTCCCGGCTGCACGCCGTTACGCTCACCAACGCCAAAGACAATACCGAGGCCAATGTTCCGCGGCCCAATCTATTCCACATCATGCTTGCCTGACTCCGGGGCAAATCGTTTCCGCCCGTTCTTGCTGTCGCTACTCAGGACTCCTGAAGACATCCTGTTCTGGGTTTCCAGCTGCTGTCCTGCCAGCTAGTCTACGTTGCCGCTTACTGCAAGGCACGTCGCCTGTCCTACAGCCGTAAAGCTCGACCCTCGAGGCAGGTTGGAAAGCTGGCCGGTTGGCGCAAACAAGACCTTGCCGGTTACTGTCCCGTCTCCATTGGACGTATAGAGATACTGATTCGACGGATCTTCCACCATGCACACGGGCCCCGCTCCAATCGGATAAGGATTGAGCCCCGCGTTATCGGGAATAAACTGCAACGTGCCATTCGACTGAATCTTGAACGCCGAGATCGAGCTGTTCGGCGTATTCGAGTTCGTCGAGGACTGGTTCGCTACATAGAGATACTGGCCCTTGCTATCCACCAGCGTATACGCCGGGTTTGCTCCAGGAGAAAGGTTCTGTGTCGGACCGCCAGTGATCGTATTCAAGGAGCACGATCCCCCCACGGTGAACGGCAGAATCTGCCCGGGGGTGTTCGTATTCTCCTGACCTGCATCCGTGATATAGATGGAATTCCCTCCGGTAATAATCGAGGTTGCGCGCGTCGCTCCCGAGTTGATCGTCGAGTTCGTCGTCAGCGTCAACTGTCCGCTGCCGCCGGCAGAGTAAGGAAACACCGTCTGTTTAGCATCCGAATTCAGAGTAAACACGCACGATCCCGAGATCGCCATCATCTTCGGCAACTGCCCGACAGGGAAGTACGTTAGCTGCAATCCGGTATTCGGATCCTTGATCTGCTGGTTCACCACAAGTGCCAGCCGGCCCGTGGTCGGGTCGGATGAGAACACCGTGATATCGCCAAAACACGAAGCAGTATTAATGTGGCTCGCATCGCAGTTCGCGCCCGGAGCAATCTGGTCAAGTACGTACAGGAAGTTGCCCGTCGCATCCCTCGCCGCCCACACAGGGTTCGTCCCCTGGCTCTGGAAGCACTGCTGGAAGGTCAACGCCGCCTGGCCACCAATGCCGAACTCGGCGATCCCGCCTGAAGTTCCACATGGCAGAGAGCCCGACGTGCTCGTTGTCGCACCGCCACCCTTATTGATCACGTAAAGGTAGCGTCCGCCAGTCCGGACTACCAGGGAAACCGGGTTCGACCCGCCGGAGGTAAACGGCGAGTGGGGAACCTGCGTCAGATTCCCGCTGAAGTCATCGATCTTGAAGGCGGCTATCTGGTTGTACTGCGTTCCCAGAACCCACATGAACCCGATCGTGCCGCCACCGCACGCCGTCATGCCCAGACCCATCGCTACGGACACTACCAAGGCCATTGAAACCCGGCCAATCCTGCTCAACTTCATGCGCTTCCTTAACCTCGCCAGTGGACGGTTCATCCACCTTCTGCCGCGAGCAAATCTGTAGGGTACGATTCCTCTGCTTATTGTAGAAGCTGTCGCGACTTTGTGCCACCCGTCCCGCGCATTCTGACGAATTGATAACCGGAGTGCCAGTCACCAGCAACTGGTTACCCTGTTACACCCAAGTCCACGGGCCCCCCGGAAACAAAAAAGGCCCAGACCGAAGCCCGGGCCTTTTCACTTCCATACCCGTCTACCAGACGCGACACGAATTTGTCGGCATCATCGGTTGGCCAACCTTGCAGCCAAACGCCTTGCCGAACTCATCGAAGTTCTGCACCGTCCCCTTGGTCCTCCACTCGCCTGTGCTATGCGGATTCGTCTTCGCCTGCACGCGCGCCGCCTGTTCGGTCTGGTTCTCGCACCACACCTGTCCAAACGTGATGAAGAATCGTTGCGCCGGAGTGTAGCCGTCCTTCTCTCCGTCCACATAGCCGGCTTCGGCATTGGGTCCGCCCTTGGCCAGAACCTCCTGCAGCGCCTGGAACGCAATACGAATACCGCCGTTGTCAGCCGTATTCTCGCCCAGTGTTAACTTGCCGTTCAGGTTCTGTCCCTCGGCCACCTTGAAGCCGTCATACTCCTTGACTTCACAGCTGGTCCGCTCGTCGAACTTCTTGCGGTCTTCTGCGGTAAACCAGTTCCGCACGTTGCCCTTGGGGTCGTACTGCGATCCCTGGTCGTCGAAGCCGTGCGTCATCTCATGGCCGATCACCACGCCGATCCCGCCAAAGTTCACCGCAGGGTCCATCTTGTTATCGAAGAACGGAGGTTGCAGAATGCCCGCCGGGAAGTTGATGTCGTTGTTCGAGGGGCTGTAGTAAGCATTCACCGTCGGCGGCGTCATGCCCCACTCCTTCTCGTTTACGGGCTTGCCCAGCTTGTCCAGGTTGCGCCTGCGCTCAAACTCCGCGTTGCGCACCATATTGCCCAGCGGATCGTCGCGTTTCACCACCAGCGCGCTATAGTTGCGCCAGTTCTCCGGATAGCCGATCTTGTTCCGGATCGCATCCAGCTTCGCCTTCGCCTCGACCTTGGTCGCATCGCTCATCCACGGCAACTGCGCGATATCCTGGCCCAGCGCCCGCTCCAGTGCGGCAACCAGCTTATCCATGTTCGCCTTTGCGTCCGGAGGAAAGTTCTGCTTCACCCAGTCCTGGCCGACAGCTTCGCCTAGTGCTCCGTCCGTCGCCCGCGTGCAGCGCTTCCATCGCGGCGTCTGTTTCTTCTGGCCCTGCAGCGTAGCCGAGAAGAAGTTGAAGTTCTCATCGACGAACGGCTTGGACAGCGAAGGAGCTGCAGTCCGCAGCGTATGCCACCGCAGATAGCTCTTGATCGCATCCAGACTCGACGATTCGATCACAGCATTCATCGCCGGCAAGAACGTCGGCACCGTCACATTCAGCGTCTTGAACTCGCCGATCTTGATGCCCTTCAGATAGGGGCCCCACGCATAGTCCGGAGACAGCGCCTGAAGCTCTGCCACCGTCATCGGGTGGTATCGCGTCGCAGGATCGCGCATCGCAACCCGGTCCATCGAGCCCTTCGCCAGCGCCGTCTCGATCGCCATTACGTTCTTGGCCTCGTCCGCTGCCTTGTCCTGCGAATCGCCCAGCAGCACGAACATCTTCGTCACATGCTCGACATACTCGCCCCGCAGCTTCTCGCTCCGCGCATCCGTGCCCAGATAGTACGAGCGGTCCGGCAACGTCAACCCGCCCTGCGTCGTATTCACAATCTGTCTGCTGGAATCCTTCTGGTCCTGCTGCACGTTAAGCTGGTAAAACGTGCCCACCGCATACCTGGCCTCCAACTCCGCCACCACCGCAGACAGTTCCTTCTTGTCCTTCAGTGACGCGATCGTTTTCATCGCAGGCTCAATTGGCTTCGCGCCAAGCCTGTCGGCCAGCCCGTCGTTCATGCACGCTGCAAAATAGTCTCCATACTTCTTCTGCAGTGGCGACTTTGGGGCTTCGGCTGCCGTCTTCAGCTCCTCGTACAGCAGATAGTTGTTCCGCTCCGCCAGTTCGTTGAACCGCGACCAGCGCGTCTGGTCTGCAGGAATCGGGTTCTTCTTCAGCCAGTTCCCGCACGCGTACTGATAGAAGTCCACGCAGGGGTCTGCCGTCTTATCGATGGCAGTTAAATCGAAGATAATCGGCTTCTTCGGTTCCATCGTCGGCCCCTGCGCCGTATCCGATCCAACAAATGACTGTCCCAGACACATTGCGCTGGACAGCACCAGAAAACTAGCAAGACACTTGAACATCACGGTTCTCCTTAAAGTTGATGCATGGTAAAAAAATATTTTCAATGGGGAGTGGCAAAGCCCGCTCAAACCGAGCCCAGGTAGATATTTTAGATACTAGGAAGACGAAACACGGTATCACAAAGTTTCTTGCCTCCGCCAACCGCAAAAAGGAGGCCTGAAACCCGCCGCAAACCGCCTTCTTCTCTCGTTTCCTCTAAAAAATCTTCAGATGGATCGTCAGATACTTTTTCGGGTCGCTTCGAATGGTCGTCACCAGGTCGGTGCTCGCCGTCAGCAGCTTATTGATATTCGTGTAAGCCGAGTCGTCCGTCGCCAGCTTGCCCAGCGTCCCATGACCCTCGTTGATCCCCGACACCAGCGAGTTCATCTGCGTCAGCGTATGGCTCAGGTCCTGCCGGAACTTCGGGTCCTTCAGCATCAACCCCAGCCCGCCCTTGCCTGCATCCGCGCCCGCCATGATCGAATTCGCATGCTCCAGCGTCGAGTTCAGATTCTTGTACAGCGAATCATCCTTCAACAGCATCCCCGCCGTACCCTTGCCGCTGTCTACGGAGTTCGCAATATTCTCCAGCTTCACCACAGTTTCGTTCATCCGGTTGTACAGCGTATCGTCCGTCATCAGCTTGCCGATCGAGCCCTTGCCGGCATTCAGGTTCTTCTCCAGCGTCAGCAACTCGTCCACCGTCCTATTGGCCTTGTTGTAAAGATCGGGATTATTGATCAATTGTCCGATCGACCCCTTGCCCGATTGCAGATTATCGACGATCACATTCATCTTCGCCAGAATCACATTCAGGCTCTCGATCGTCCCCTGGCTGGCTTTCACCACATCCGTCAGGCTCGGCGTCTCCAGCGTCTTGAGCGTGTCTCCGTCCTGCAGCCGCGGCCCCACCGCAAACTGGCTGTTGATATCAACTACCGTATCGCCCAGAACCCCCACCGTCGACAACGAAGCCTTGGAATCCTTCTTCAGATCCCGCCCATACTTGTCATCCAGCTTCATCACAACTTTTACAGGTGTCAGCTTCCGCTCCGGCGAGCCATCGATCGTCACCGTCTTCACCGTACCGATCGTCACTCCTTCCAGATTCACCGCCGCGCCTGACTTCAGCCCAGCCGAGTTCTCAAAGTACGTCATCACCGTCAGCTTATGCGAAAGAATCCCCAGCCCGGACGAACTCGTCATCAGGAACAGCAGCGTCACCAAAATCACCGTCGAAATCAACACGATCACGCCCACCTTCAACTGCGACCATCGGACCTCCTGCTGGCTGGGCATACTTCTCCTTAGGACCTTGATTCACAAAAAAACGGCAACACGGTGTCTCATCCACCGCCCCATGCTCTACGCGAAGCAGGGTGCCAGTAATTGAGAGGATACATTACCCCTCGATCCCTTCGGCTACAAAACCGACGCGAATCCGACATCGTCAAAACTGCTTTGTCCCCAATAGATGAGACGCCCCCTCCGATGGTTTCAATCAGTTCAATCCTCAGCCACCACCACAGCCAGCGCCAGCTCCCGGCTATGCGTCAGGCTCAGTTGAACCCTCTTCACTCCAATCGCCTCAGCCAGCTCTGCTGCCCGCCCGCTCATATGCAGTGTCGGTCGTCCGCTGGCCTCCCGCCGCACCTCAAACTCCTTCCACGTCACACCGCGGCTGATCCCGGTCCCCAGCGCCTTCGCCCCCGCCTCTTTCGCCGCAAACCGCGCCGCAAAGCTCTCCGCCGCATTCTTCTTCCGCTGGCAATAGGCGATCTCCCCTGCCGTAAAGATCCGCTCCAGAAATCGCTCCCCGAACCGAGCGATGCTCTCTTCGACCCGTCTGGTCTCGATTAAATCCGTCCCTAATCCCAGTACCATTTCGAACCTCGCACCACCATCCTCCTACAGCCGGTGCGCAAAGCCTACACAATAAGCGGAAATCCAATAGCTGCAGCATCATAACTCCGCCGTCACGTGACCACCGTACCCCGCCGGAAACCTCACGCTTAGCCCCCATCCTCCGATGAACACCCTGACGGCAACCACTGCCCAGAGGCCCATAACCCATGCAATCGCTCGACATCCAGGGCTTCAGCTACGAAGAACGCTACGGCCTTCTTCCCACCCTCACCTCTGCCTTCGCTGACTGTGGCGGCTGGATCCTCGACCGCAAGACCCTCTCCCCCTCCACGATGGAGTTCCGTCTCGAGATTCAGCTTCGCTCCGTCGTCGACCTCTACGCCTCCATCATCGCCTCCGGACTCGAACTCACACGTGACGGTCATCTCGGCCTCACCCACCTTTGCGTCTGCCGCAAGAACCTCGCCGTCTCTGCAGAGCTCGGTCAGATCGTCTCCATCCGCATCGAGATCAGCTTCCTCGAAGACGCCGCCCTGCAGTCCGTCTTCACCAAACTCCCCGCCTGAGTTCCACAACCACCGCCGATCTCCGACACAAGACCCCAGGACGATGAGGTAAAACCCTCATCACCTGGGAGCCACCGCGCCCCATCAGCTGCGCAGTCTGTCCTTCTATCCAAGTCAAAAAAACAATCGTCATTTCGACTGGAGGCGGCGTACTTTGCCGCCATAGTGAAGAAATCCGCTTCTCTCGCAACCCGCATCCACTACAAAACCTACCGCCTCAACTCCACCACTGTCTTCCTGTGAAACAAGCTGTCCGAGTCTCCGATCGCCAGCACCCCTGGCAGCCGTCGCCCACGAGTCAATACCAGCCTCAGTCCCGTCGCATTCCCCGCCACCCGAAACACAGGCTCGCTCATCACGAAACCTCCCCCCGCCACCCGCGACGTCAACCCCACCCCATTCAACCCGGGCGACTCCTTCCACTGTCTTCCCTGCGCATCCACCAGATAGGCCCAGATCAGATCTTCGCTCTGCATCTTGTTTCCCTTGTTCATCACCTTCACGGACACGCGAACCAGCCTTCGCCCATCGCGATTCGGAAAGTCCGGCAGCTCGTCCACTCCAGTCACCGTAAAGCACATCTCGTCGAAGCACTGCGGCTCTCCCATCGCCACCACACGTTGTCGCTGCGTCACAGAAACGCCCACCAGCACGCCCAGATACACCACCCAGACCCCAACCAGCCATCCAATCCCGCGCCGCACTCGCTCACGCTCTCCGCGCCATCGCGAAACTCCAACTCCAATCACACCAATCGCCGTCCACCCCAGCAGCCCCAGCAGCAACAGCTCCGTAGCCCTCATTCCATCCCCGCTCTCGCCATTCACGATAGACTTTTACTATCTACATGTCCTCTCATTCTTCCACGTTGCCCTCCGCTACGAAACCGGACTCCGCCGCCCCCCCCATCATCCTCGCGGAGAACCTCGGCAAGACCTACCGCTCCGGCAAACTCGAAGTCCCCGCCCTCCGCAACGTCAACTTCGCCATCGCTCCCGGCGAGTTCGTCGCCATCGTTGGCCCCTCCGGCTCCGGAAAGTCCACCCTCTTCTACATCCTCGGCGGCCTCACCAATACCACCACCGGCTCCGTTCTGATCGACGGCACCGACTTCGCCAGACTCTCCGATGCCGAGCGCACTAAAATGCGTCGTGCCAAGATCGGCTTCATCTTCCAGCGCTTCAATCTCCTTCCCACCCTGTCGGCCATGGGCAACATCGAGATCGCCCACGACATCGCCAACCTCGGCACCTCCACAAAAAAAGAACTCGACCTTCCCCTCCTCGACCACCTCACCGAGATGCTCGGTATCAAGGGTCGCCTCGAACACCGCCCCAACGAGCTCTCCGGCGGCGAGCAGCAGCGTGTCGCCATCGCCCGCGCTCTCATCAATCGCCCCGCCATCGTCCTCGCTGACGAGCCCACTGGCAATCTGGACACCAAAAACTCTGAAGCCGTCCTCCAGATGCTCCGTAAATCCAGCCGCGAGCTCAACCAGACCGTCCTCATGATCACCCACAACCCCGAAGCCGCCCGGATCGCCGACCGCATCCTCCACATGCGCGACGGCGAAATGACCCACATCGAAAACGGCAGCCGCGCATAGTAGTTCTTGCCCGATACACATAAATGTGAAATCCTTACACATAAGGAGAGTTCGAACTTGCGAACAAATATTGAACTCGACGATGAGTTGGTGTCTCAGGCGATGAAGCACAGCGGTGCCCCCACCAAGAAAGCTGTCGTTGAAGCTGGCCTGCGCCTCCTGGTCAAGACCCACTCGCAAACTGCTATCCGCCGCCTTCGTGGAAAAGTGAAGTGGGAGGGAGACCTCGATCAATCGCGGTTAGGGCGTGCTGCGAGATAGATGGTCATCATCGACACGACAATCTGGATTGATTACCTGAACGGAGTCATCAACCCGGAGACTCTTTGGCTCGACCATGAGATCTGCCAGCAGCCCCTGGGGCTGACAGACATCATCCTATGCGAAGTCCTCCAGGGCATTCGGGCCGATGCTGATTTCGCGCGAGTACGCAGAGATCTTATGAAGTTTGACGTCTTTGACTCAGGCGGGACCGGCCTTGCCATAGCATCTGCACGGAACTACCGGCTACTGCGTGCCAGAGGCCACAAGATCCGCAAGACCATTGATTGCCTCATCGCAACCTTCTGCCTCAATGAAGGGCATACTCTACTGCACCGTGACCGCGACTTCGATCCCTTCGAAAAGTATTTGGGGTTGCGTGTCATTCATCCCCAGTAGGGTCGGCAACCTCACCTAACCATCTGATTTAAAATCGCCTTGCGCGGCGCATCCTGTAAAACCCCTGTCACTACAAGGCGATATCCCCCCGAAGTGCTACCCGAACAGCCAATTTCGAATTGAAGTGCCCTGCTGGCGCCTGTATCATCCGATTGTTAAATAAAGATGGCGCGCTGCAGCTATCGGAGGATCTCTGTGACTCACACTTACTTCAAACCGGAACAACAATTTTCCGACTGCTTTGGCAACCAGCCATTTCTCTTCTCCCATAATCTCGATACCGACGACCTCTTCTCGACCAGGTCCATCGAAAAGCTCGCCGAGATCTGGAGTCGTGACAGCAGCAAAACCGGCTTCTTCTACCTCGACAGAAAATTCAGAGAGTGGGGAAGTGAAGACCACAAGGCCAGCCTCGTCGAGGCCTTCCGTCACTCCGACCTCAGCCGCATGAGAATGAAGCTCAGCTTCATCCACACCCAGCCGAAGTACGACAAAGTCCTCGAGAACATGACCACGGAACTCTCCGAATTGACCGGCGTCGATCTGCGCAAGCAATACAAATCCCCCATGGAGACGCTCTTCCTCACCTCGCCCAACGAGTTCACCCCCTTCCACATCGACAGCGAAGACAGCTTCCTCCTCCAGATCCAGGGCACCAAGACCATCTATATCTTCGATGGCCGCGACTCCGAGATTCTCAACTCGCGCGACATCGAGAAGTACTGGGCTGAAAACGAGATCAAGATGCGCGAAGAGATCCGTGCGCGCGCAGTCCCCTTCGTGATGGAGGCTGGCACCGGCGTTCACATCCCCATGCACTTCCCCCACATGGTCGAAAGCGGCCCAACCTCTTCCATGTCGCTCAGCATCGGCTACGAGTCGGTCAAGTTCGAGCGTGACCTCTACCGCGTAAACCATCAGCTTCGCAAGCTAGGCCTCAATCCCGCAGACCCCGGAAAACACAAGGCGATCGATACCACCAAGATGGCTATCTTCTCCGGAGCCAAAACTCTCACCCGCACTTTGAAACCCAGACAGACGAAATAATCCGCACCCATCACCGGCAACCCCGGCAGTACGACGGATACACCATGTCTCCGCGATCACGCCGTTAGAAAGAGCATTATGGCCGACCTCAGACTGATTGCCACCCTTTCCTCCATTCTCGCCCCGCTCCCCGGAGTCGAGGAAAAGCAGCTTCCAACCCACATCACCTTCACTGCCGGGAAAAAGGTCTTTGCTTTCACTCGCAGTACCGGTCCGGGCGTAGCACTTAAGCTCCCCAAAGAAAGAATCGCCGCTCTCCTGCAGCGAGACGATATCGTCCTGCTCACCATGGGCAAGCGAACTATGAAAGAGTGGATCGTCATCGAGCACGAAAAGCCCACAGATTATAAAAAGGATCTCGCGCTTTTCAAGGAAGCGAAGGCGTTTGTCGAAGCAAAAAAGATAAAGTAAGACCCAGGAGTCCCTCCTGAATGCAGTGGTGTTAGGGCTGCTTCACGGGATCACAAATCTCCCGCTGTCTGTTGAGCAAAGCGAAACTGAAAAAAATTCTCCCCCATCCCTCTCCTTCAAGGCATCTCTTCCTATAGGACGGCAACCCCGCCAAGGAGATCTCTGATGACAGACAACCGCGTAGCAAAGGGCGAGGCCCAGGAAGATCAAATCACAGCATCCATCGAAAAGTGCACCGCACAGGTCCCTTCAAGTGTCTATCTAGCTCTTGCACTGGGCTCTATGGCTGCATCGCTCGCATTTCAGGCCTCAAGAAAGCCGCACCAGGCCCTGTTCGTAGGCCAGTGGGCTGCACCCTTCCTCATCCTCGGCATCTACAACAAGCTCGTAAAAATTCACGGCTCCGACGGAACCTGTAATACCGCGGAAGCCTAGTCCCGAACATGAAAAGCCCCAGCGACAAGCCGGGGCTTTTATCATCTTGCGTTCGCTACCAGAGCACCCCATGCACCGGCATAATTGCCTTTGGCAGCTCCGTCTCACCCAGTATCTGCCGCAGATTAATCTCGACCGTAGTAGTAAGCGAAGTCATCGGCACGTCATAAATAGAATTCTCAAACGGATACTCCAGGTCCCGACCAATCTTATCCAGCGCCAGAAAAATAAACCCCACCAGCGTCGATCCCAGCGGCGTAAACCATCCCATACTCATCACCAACGCCAACGGCAGCATCACGCAGTACATCTCCGCAAACAGTTGCGGAAAGTAATCGTACTGCTTCGGCATCGGCGTGTTCTTGATCCGTTCCGTTCCTCCCTGCGCATCCACGATGTCGTCCAGATTCGCATCCAGCGCTCGCCAGTGTGCAATATCCACCCAACCTCTCACCTGGCACTCGCGCAGCAACGCTCCCATCCACTGCTGGATCGCCAGCGGAACATTCCTCTCCCCGCGCAACTCCTCAATCTCCCCTTCGCTCAGCAGCGGCTTCAGCTCCTCCCACGGCTCCAACCCCCGCAGATGCTGCCGCAGCGCATACGCATACGCAATCTGGTAGTACACCAGCCGCCGCTGTGTCTCCTTTAACTCACCCGCCTCCGACTCGCGCAGCGGCAGCATCACCGTTGTCACCTGCCGGGCCCAGCTACGCGAGTTATTAATGATCGCGCCCCAAAGCGTCCGCGCCTCCCACCACCGCGCATACGACGATTGGTTTCGGAACGCCACAATAATTCCAATCGCCGACCCGAACAGCGCCAGAGGAATATGCGGCAGCGCCACCCAGTTCCAATGCAGCACCTTGTACGCCGCCACCACCACCAGGTCATACAGAAGCAGCACCAGCAGCGGCCTTCCCACATACATCAGCATCTTGGATAACTGCCGTCCGCGAGGAACGATCATTCGCCCTCGCCCTCGATCCGCACCGGGTGAAACGCCCGCCCGCCATCCTCCGAGATCCTCACCTCGCCCTTGCCGATGTCGTACACCCAACCCGAAATCGTCAGCTCCTCCCGAGCCATCGCTCCTGCCACCGAAGGATGAGTCCGCAGATGCTGCAACTGCAGCAGCACGTTCTCCTCCGTCAGCCGCTTCACAAAATCGTCAGGCGGTTCATTCTCCTTAGCCATCGACTTCGCCACGCTCATCGCCGCCGCCGCATTACTCATCCAGTTCTTCACGGCAGACATCTCCGTCAGCGACTCCGGCTGCATCAACGCCGCCATCGCCCCGCAGTCCGAGTGTCCGCAGATCACCACATGCTGCACCTTCAGCGCCATCACCGCATACTCCACCACCGCGCTCACGCCGCCCAGCATCTCGCCATAAGCCGGCACCAGGTTGCCGATGTTCCGCATCACAAATAGATCGCCCGGCCCCGACTGCGTCAGCAGCTCCGGGTCAATCCGCGAGTCGGCGCACGTCACAAACAGCGCATGCGGCCTCTGCGGTTCGCGCACCGCCCTCAGATAGGTCTCCTTGTTCTTCGCATAGGTCTCCGTCCGAAACCGCCGAATCCCCGCCTTCAACTCTGTCAATACTTCGTTCACACGCACTCCCTCATACATCTAGTCGTTCCGAGTCTACCGAACATTATTCCTTCCACTTGATATTGCATCCCACCGCAAACCGCTGGTTCGGGTCCGGTCGTCTCCCTGCAATCACTGCGTCCATCGCCGCCCGCAGGTCCTTCCCCGTCACCGGAATATCGTTGCCGAAATCCCCCCGCCGTGGCCGACTGTCATCCAGTTGTCCGCGATACACCAGCGTCATCTGCCCATCGAACAGAAAAAGATCCGGCGTACAAGCCGCGCCATAGGCCCGCGCCACCTCCTGAGTCTCGTCATACAGATAAGGAAACCGGAATCCCAGCCGCTCCGCCTGTTCCTTCATCTCCTCCGGCCCGTCCTGCGGATAAGCCTCTACATCATTCGAAGAGATCGCCACCACCCCGATCTTCCCTTCATAATCCCGTCCAATCCGCGCCAGCTCCTTCTCCACGTGAATCACGTAGGGACAGTGCACACACATAAACATCACCAGCAACCCATGGCATCCCGTCGCCGAGCAGTTCGCTCCATCCGCCCGCGCATCCTCCGACGCCACAGCGAACACATCGTCCCGCCCTACAGCCTTTCCACTCACCACATCCATCAACTCAAACGCCGGAGCCACACTCCCCAGCGCCACCATCGCAGACTGCGTCTTGGACATCGCAAACCTCCACTTCCTCTCCAATCATAATTTGCCGAACATCCTATCGCCTGATCTCCAACGTGCCGATCCCCTCTTTTTTGCTGTCATCCTTCCGCAACGCGAGAGGATCTGCTTCTGCAGTTGCTTTCAAGTGGGGTTGCTGTATCTCTTTAGAGGAAATCATCGGCTCTCCAATAGCATTCCCCACAGCCGGAACCCATCTCATCATCCCCAACTCCGCAAACTCGCCCTATCCTGAAAAAGCATGCTCCCCACCCGCACCCTGCCCGGCGGCCGAACCACACGCCACGCCCTGCCAAAAGGACCCAACAACCTACCCCTCTGTCGCTGGTGCGAACTCGAAATCCTCGCCAAACGCCGCCGCACCTTCTGCTCCGACTACTGTGTCCACCAGTGGCGTCTCCGCACCGACCCCGGCTACCTTCGCGACCTGGTCTTCGCTCGCGACTGCGGCATCTGCGCCGCCTGCCACATCGACACCGTCGCCGCCTACAACGCACTCAAGCGAGCCCGAGGTCCTGCCCGAGCCGCCGGCCTCCATCTCTACGGCATGAAGTCCATCACCACCCGCCGCAGCCTGTGGGACGCCGACCACATCCGCCCCGTAGCCGAAGGCGGAGGCCAGTGCGACCTCTTGAACCTCCGCACCCTCTGCCTCCTCTGCCACCGCGAAGCCACCGCTCAGCTCCGCACCCGCCTCCGCCTTACCCGAGCCTCGTAGGCTTTTTGTTGTCATCATTCGCAGCGCAGCGGAGGACCTGCTTTTCTTTTGAAGCCTCACCCATATCTCTCGTGCGTTCTCCAGAACTCCGGCCATGGCATCCGCAGCCCATCGCAAACAAAAATATCCGGATGGTCCTCACTCTCTTCGTTCTTCACGCTCTCCGAGTTGCCGTTATGCCCAGCCAGCCTGCACCCCGTAAACAACTCGTCGACATCCTCCCGCGAAAACCCAAGCACAATCAGCGTCGTCGGTTCGGGCGTCGGATACCCGCGCAACCACGCCGAGTTGGTCATACTGATCGGAATCGGCAGATGGTACGCCTGCCCGAGAATCTCAATCGCTCCCTGTTCTCCGTAGTTCCCCACCAGCACTCCTACGCTCCGTTGCTGCTCTGGGGGCAGGGAATCGCGAATCCCCGCAACCGTCTTCACCAACTCATCCCAGCCGAACTCCTCCCGCAGTTCGCCATTGTTCTTCAGCGCAAACTGCTTCAGTGGTCCGTTCGAAGCAATTGGCACCAGAGTCGCAAACGCAACGAATCCCCAGGCCGCTAATCCAGTAAAGAAAACACCCTCCACCGCCAGCCGCCATCCCCGCTTCAGAGAAGCCACCCACCGCTCTCCCGCCACAGCGCCCATCGCAAACAGCATCGGATACGCCGCCGCCACATAGTATCCGCGCCCCTTGCCGATCGCAAACAGCGCCAGCACGATCACATACATCCACCCCAGCATCCGATAGCGTCGGTCGCGCAAGTAGGCAATCAGCCCCGCAATCCACAACGGCACCGCAAACAGGTTCGCACAAATAATGAACTGGTCGCGCCAGAACCCCTTCGCCCGCCCCTCGCCTACATCTCTCACATGGATGTGGTGCAAAAACTCCACAGAAATGAATCGATGCTGCACCTGCCACAAAAGGTTCGGCAGAAAGATCAGCATCGCCAAACCGACTCCACCCCAGAACCACCCGCTAAGAAAGAATCGCCGTGCGCGAGTCAACAGCATCCCACCCAGAAGCGCCGCAATAAAAAAGCAAACCGTATACTTCGTCTCCAACCCCACTCCGATCGCCGCTCCAATCGCCAGCCACCACCGCGGGTCCTCCGTCTTCAACAGCCGAATCACAAAATAAGCAATCAGCACCCACCACAGATAATCGAAGCTCGAATATTGAAACTCCGTCGCCTCGAACACCGGCAATCCCGAAGTCGCCACCACCAGTGCCGCCGTCACCTGAGCCAGCCGCCCACCGCCAAGCTCCCACGCCATCAACCCCGTCACAACAATCGCCACTGCCTGCACCATCACCGAAAGGAGCCGCAGCCCCACCAGCGAAACCCCGAATATATCCAGCCCAATCCGCTCCACCACCGGCGTAAACGGCGGATACGCAATAAATCCCCAGTCCAGATGCCGCGCATCGCTCAGGAACTGCAACTCATCGCGATGAAACCCATATCGCCCATTGGTCAGCACATGAATCAGCGCCGCCACCAACGCAATTCCCACCAGCGCAACCGTACTCGCCCGCGAACCACCTTCGCGCCGCGCTGGACTTCCCTCCGCGTCGATCATGTCCATCCGCATCTCCTGTCGATAGCTGTTGTCTTGCAACTCTACGCGACACAGTTCACGGAAGTTCCGCTTTTATCAACGGATACAACTATCTCTCGACCTGCCCTCAAAGGAACAACAAAAGCTTCGCCATCGAAGGAACAGTCAAAATAATAAAGATCTGTCATCCTTCCGCGAAGCGGGAGGACCTGCTTCTGTCCCTTCAATCCCCACCGGCCACCCACGGGAATAGGGAACGCGTTTACAGTATTTTTTCTGGTGCTGGTTGACCCCGTTTTTGCTGGGGGTTTTGGCAAAAACGGTGTGCAGAACGTGGTTCTTTGATGGTGAATTCGTGGTGGATTGCTGGTGAAAGCTGGTAAGTTGACGGTCACTTTTCAGCCTCGAAAAACACGCCACATTAGCCGGGTTTATTTTTGACAGATTCCCATTTTGGGAATCCCGTTTGTGGGTAGGTGAGTACTGTTTGCAGGTGGTGAAGCTGAAGGTGGAGGTTTCGCCGCGAGTTTAGATAACCCAAATCTTCGCAGCGTACATTCCTTTCGATCAAGGCAACAGCACCAGCTCGCACACACCGGAATGGCAGTTCAGCATTCCATTCCGTACCAGGTTTGCATCGGACCCGGCGGGCCATAGTCCAGTCAGCTTTGCATCCTTCAACCTCTCTTCACCGCCCTCAAGCTCCTTTGTCCCTGTCTTCTCAGCCTTGGCCACCTTACCGTTATTTAGCAACATGCGGTACTCGGCCACCCCA
>JBDTEQ010000047.1:0-7673 GCA_039922475.1 Edaphobacter sp. | reverse complement strand
AAGACCGCCGAGCGCGTCGTCCTCGAACTGAAAGACAAACTCGACGACCTCGCCGTATCCCTCCCCACAACCGCAGGAGGCCCCCATCAAAGCGCTGCCGGACAAGCAGGAGACGACGCCCTCTCCGCCCTCGTCAATCTCGGCTACCCCCGCCCCATAGCCCAAAAAGCCATCGAGACCGCCATCGCCAAAGACCCCGAAGCAGCCCGCGACTTCGAAACCCTCTTCCGCGCCGCCATGGCCGCCATCCGCTGATTACGCACTGCTGTTCTCTCCCGCCTATACCGGAAATCGTCATCTCGACCGAAGCAACAGACAGTCTCATCGTCTGTTGCGTAGTGGAGAGATCCCCGCATTTCGTCTTTGCTTTTGTCTGTTCTTCGTCTGCCCATCCGCTAAAAATAAACTTCAAAAAGGTGGCGTGTTTTTAGCACCGCAAAATAAGGTGTCCAGGGACCACGTTTTTTGCACGCTGCACCACAGATTCACCACACTTTTACCACCCAAAAATGCGGTGGAATTCGCTAAACCCCAACAAAAACGCCCTTTCACCACGAAAAATAAAAAGAAGGCCCCGAAACCGTTTCGCGGTTCCAGGGCCATCGGTCTGCAGACGGCCCGTAAGCCGAATTCTGTTTTAGACGATCATTCCTCTAGACGACTCATTACTAAGCCGTTCCAGCAACCTACCCGCAGGTTTTGGCCCTCTTTCGAGTCTCTCCGCCTGGGCGCATCGGGCCGATACGCTCATCGCCGCCTGGAGAGAAGCGACGAGATCCCTGCCTATTTGGTCTTGCTCCGTGTGGGGTTTACCCTGCCGCGGTCATTACTGCCCGCGCGGTGCGCTCTTACCGCACCTTTTCACCCTTACCCTAAGCCGCGTACGGATTTACCGAAGTAAATCACCAACTTAGGGCGGTATATTCTCTGTTGCACTTGCCGTCCAGATGGCTTCAACCATCCGTCCCGGACGTTATCCGGCACACTGCCCCGCGGAGTTCGGACTTTCCTCCCCCGTTCAACGCCTAACGGCCCGAACGGCAGCGATCATCCAGCCGCCTGCAGCTACAAGTGTACCCCACAAAGGTGAACAAACCCCCATTGAATTGCGTATATAGACATGACGGAGAACCTCGCTTTGCAGGCCTTCGGCTGGTAGTCTCAAGCAATAATCCAAGGGAACATTAAAGCGATGGAGTTCAAAGAAGCCGTAAAGATCGCGCTGCAATCGCTGTGGGCGAACAAGTTGCGTTCGGTGCTGACGCTGCTTGGCGTTGTCATCGGCGTGGCTAGCGTGATTGCGGTAGTAACCCTGGTCAACGGCGCGAACACTTACATTACGACCAAGTTCTCCAGCTACGGCGCAGATGTGTTCACGGTTTCCAAGATGCCTCGAATCATCACGAGTTCGGACGACTATCAGCGCTTTCAGAAGCGCAAGGACATCCTGTTTCCGGACTATCAGTACATCAAAGACAACTGCAAGCGTTGTGTTGGGATCGGCGCCATGCAGGCGACAACGGCCAAGGTAGTACGCGGCACAGAATCGATCACTGACACAAGTATTCGGGGTTACACCTCCCAGATGCCTGTGCTGCAAAACCTGAATATCGACCAGGGGCGCGGGTTCACGGAAACTGATGAGGAGCATGCCGCACGAGTTGCCATCATCGGCACCGACGTTCAAGACCATTTGTTTGCGGGGGTGAATCCGATTGGGCAGGAGCTGCGCGTTGATGGGACGCCGTATACCGTGATCGGTGTCAGCGAGAAGCAGGGCAGCACCTTTGGGCAGAGCCAGGACAACTGGGTCGGGGTGCCTCTGACGGCATATCAGAAGAGTTATGGCACGTCGAAGACGTTGACTATATACATCAAGGCCGGCTCTGCGGGTGAAGTTCTGGACAATGCCGCTGATGAGGTTCGTGTGCTGGTGCGGTCGCGACGGCACGATCTGCCGGGAGCGCCAGACTCGTTCGAACTGGATACGAACAACACGCTGGTTGGATTCTTCAGCACCATCACGAACTCGTTTGGTGCAGTTGCAGGGGGGATCGCGTTGATCTCTCTGGTTGTCGGCGGCATCGTGATCATGAACATCATGCTGGTGAGTGTGACGGAACGCACGCGTGAGATTGGTATTCGCAAGGCCCTAGGCGCAAAACCGCGGGATATTCTGGCGCAGTTCCTGATCGAGTCGGGAACGATGGCGCTGGTTGGCGGATTCTTTGGAGTTCTGGGTGGAATTCTGGTAGCTCAGGTCATAACGATTGTGGCTGGATTCCCCTCCACAGTCGCGCTATGGAGTGTGCTTGTCGGTCTGTTGATGGCCACTTCTACGGGTGTCTTCTTCGGAGTGTATCCGGCGCGCAAGGCTGCGATGCTGGATCCGATCGTTGCCTTGCGCGCGGACTAGGACAGGCGAAGCAGAAATTCAGGAAGGTTTGTCTTTATGCAGATCGGCAAAACAAAAGAGACAGTCAAGATGGCGCTGGACACGCTGCGGACCAACAAGCTGCGCAGCGGTCTGACGATCCTCGGCATTGTGATCGGCGTGATGACGGTGATCATTATTTCGTCGGTAGTCAATGGGCTGAACAATAGTGTCGCGAGCCTTGTCGAATCTCTTGGTTCGAATGTTTTATTCGTTTTTCGTTTTCCTGCATTTAGCGGACGCCCCACTACCGAGATGCTCACGCGCAAGCAGTTGACCTATGACGACGCTGTGGCGATGCGCGATCTGCCTCACGTGGTCGCGGTCGCGCCGGCGCTGCAGTATACGGACAACACGGCTCCGGGCCGGTCTGGGACGACCGCAATCAAGGCGGGCGCGAGGAAGATGGAGAACACGATTCTTGAGGGTGATACTCCCGATGTAAAAGAGGTCAATGACCTGGACATTCGCGAGGGCCGGTTCTTCGACGACTTTGATCAGACCCGCTTTGCCAGAGTAACGGTCCTCGGCAGCGATACTGCTGAGGATCTGTTTCCAGGACAGAGCGCAGTGGGCAAAGAGGTCCAGGTTGCCGGGATGGTCTTTACCGTCATCGGTGTTCTTGGGCCGCAGAAGCAGGCCTTTGGCGGAGGGAAGAACCCACAGGACAACAAGGCGATCTTCCCTATTACAACGTTCCACAGCATTCATCCGGAGGAGCTCGACTACTGGATCACGTTGAAGTATGACGACCAGAAGAACCGTCCGCTGGTGGAAGATGAGTTGACGGAGCTGCTGCGGCGGCGCAGAAAGGTGGCCAATGCGGCACCGGATAATTTCGCCATCTTTGGAACCGATACGCTGACGCGACTTTGGGACCAGATTACCTTCGGGCTGTTCGGGCTGATGCTTTCGCTCTCTGCGGTTGGATTGCTGGTGGGCGGAGTCGGCGTAATGAACATCATGCTGGTCAGTGTGACGGAGCGGACGCGGGAGATCGGTGTGCGGAAGGCGATCGGCGCGTCGAAGCAGACGATCCTGGCGCAGTTCACGCTGGAGGCGATTACGCTGTGCGCAGTTGGAGGCATTATTGGCGTGGCATCCGGGAGTGCAGTCGCGCTTGGGATCCATTTTATATTTCCTTCGTTGCTGTCGCCGATCTGGATGGCTGTGGCGTTTTTTAGTTCCTGCGGGATCGGACTGGTGTTCGGGATCTATCCGGCGTGGAAGGCGGCGAACCTGAATCCGATCGATGCTCTGCGTTATGAGTAGGGGTTGAGGGCGAGAGCCGGTTGATAGACTAGTTCGATGGCCACGGCAATTGAGGCGATTACAGCGCTGTTGACGGTTGCCGGTCTGGCTTATCTGGTGCTGGCGCTTTGGGGAGCGCGTAACTTCCTGCACTTCTGGCGTAGAAGGAATGCTGACTTCGAGTTTGCGCCGGATGTCACGATCCTGAAGCCGGTGAAGGGCGTCGATCCGCGGATGTATGCGGGGCTTGCGAGCCATTGCAGGCAGCAGTATGCGGGCAGCTTCGAGATCATCTTCGGCGTGAGCAGTCTGGACGATCCTGCGGTCGGTGAGATCGAGCGGTTGAAGGCTGAGTTTCCTGAGTGTGCGATCCGGCTGGTGGAGTGCCGCGAGAGACTTGGGACTTCGGGCAAGGTAAGCAATCTGGTCCAGATGCTGCGCGAAGCTCGGTTCGAACATGTGATTGTGAACGACAGCGACATATTTGTTTCTCCGTTTTATTTGAAGCGGGTGATGGAGTGTTTTTCGGATCCTCGCGTCGGGATGGTGACGGCTCCTTATTTTGGCAAGACTGCGGAGGGGCAGCCGGGGATGACGGTGTGGTCGCGGCTGGAGGCGCTGGGCATCTCGACTGACTTTCTGCCCGGCGTACTGGCGGCGCGGTGGCTTGAGGGCGGGATTCGGTTTGGGTTGGGCTCGACGCTGGCGATGAGCAAGGTTGCGTTGGCGAAGGCTGGTGGGCTCGAGCCGCTGGTGGAGTATCTGGCCGATGACTATGAGATGGGCGAGCGCATCGCCAAGGCTGGTTATCGCGTGGAGTTGTGCGGTGAGGTTGTAGAGACTACGGTTCCGGCTTACAGGTTTCGCGGATTTTGCGATCATCAGTTGCGGTGGGCGCGGTCAACTCGCGATTCGCGCCGGCTGGGCTATTTAGGGCTGGGGATTACGTATGCTCTGCCGTGGGCGGTGATGACCTGCGTTGCGAGCGGTTTCGCGCTGTGGAGCTTTTCTCTGTTGAGCGTGGTGGCGTTGGCGCGGGTGGCGGTGGCGCTTTCGGTTGGGGTGGGGGTGTTGCGGGATGGGCAGGTGCTGCGGGATCTTTGGCTGCTGCCGCTGCGTGACTTTTTCGGGCTGGGGTTCTGGGCGTGGAGCTTTGCGGGGGATACGGTGGTGTGGCGTGGGGAGCGGTTCCGGCTGCGGGATGGGCGGATTGCTCCGGTTGGCGGGGGGGTACCCCCCCCCATTGCCCGGGTGTAAGTCTCCTGTATTCATATATTTACGGCAGGTTACTGTCTGTAAAATAGTCATAACAAATGGGTTACGCACAAATATGCTTATATCAATAACTTAGCCCCGGCGTTGGCCGAGGCTTGTGCTTTCTTTCTTCACTGTTTTAAGTATAGCTGGTTGGATGGAACTAATACGCCAACTCTATCTCTTTTGGTTTTAGACAGTTAGATGGTTTTGGGGCTTGACATGCGATTTCTGGGCAGAAAATGGCAAAAGAAAAATAAAGGTAATGGTAAACGCAATCGTATCAATGGCTTCCGCTCTCACTCCTGCGGAGATGGGTAGATTTCAGCTTGAGAATTGGGTTGTGGTTGGGAGCTGGCATTTCTGGAGCTGAGGTTCGGTTCCTGCGTTGTGAGGCACTCTGAGATGCGCTTGAGCATGTCGGTTGGGTGAACCGGCTTGGTGAGGGTGGTGAAGTCGTGTCCCAAGGAGCGCGCTTTTTCGAGCAGATCGACGGTGGCGGCCTGGCCCGAGAATAAGAGGATCTTGCACTCGGGCTGGATCCTCGCCATAGTGATGGCCAGTTCGACGCCGGTCATTCCGGGCATCATGACGTCCGAGATGAGCAGATCCGGATTGAATTCGTTGGCGAGCTGTAGGGCTGCGGAACCGTCATAGGCGGTGAGGGTGGTGAAGCCGCTATTTTTCAAAATAACTGACAGCGTGTCTGCTATTAATTTCTCGTCGTCTACGATGAGCACGACAGGCGGGGACACGGGAACTTCAATCGCGTCCTCTGTGGGAACTTCAGACAGGGGAACTACGTCAAACTTTAGCTCGGGAGACATAAACATACCTCTAAGCGTGACCTTAGGCCTGTTTTGTCGATATGGGTTAACTCTTTCGAATCTGTCGGTTGAGGAGAGGTTTACTTCCTCTTGAACATAGCAACTTGACAACTGCATGACGCATTAGAGTAATGTCAGGTTATCGTTAGGTTAACGTTGTTGGGGATACGTTACAGAAGCGAGGTTAACGTCACAATTACGTTAAGGAGTGATGGTGGAGACAATGGGTTGGATCCAGACACGATGAAGTTCGAATCGGTATTGCAGATCAACGTCCCGAAGGGTCGGGAGGGTAAGCATAAAGAGATCATCACTCAGCTTTTGAGCGACATTGCGAAGCTGACACCGAGATCAGCCCTGAAGATTCCCCTTGATCAACTACCGGACACAAAACAAAATATTCGTTCTGCGCTGAGCCGATCGGCGAGCCAGAAGAAGATCGGTCTTGCTACTTCGAGCGACAATGAGTTTCTGTATGTGTGGAAGACGGATAAATAGAAATTCATTGTATGCAATCGAAGGGAGAGCTTAGGCTCTTTTTTTTCTTTAAAGCGGATCGAGTTGGCGTGAAGGAGCTAAGGACAGGCAACTGCAACGGCAAAGACAAATGCGGGGATCTCTCCACTCCGCAACAGACGATGAGGCTGTCTGTTGCTTCGGTCGAGATGACGGTTCTTTGGTAGTTAGGAGAAAAGCAAGGGCAGCGGCAACAGCAGATCCCTACGGGATGACAAACAAAAAGGACAAGCAGCAACAAAGGTTCCACTGCGCGGTTCACGATGAGATTGTGAGACGTTTCGGTCGGAATGACGGTTGTTTGGGGTGGGTGTCGAGCGAGATGATTGAGCGGATTCAGTAGGGGTTGGGCTGGTTGCTTAGGATCTCTTTGCCTCCGCTTTGGGCGATGAAGTAGGTTTTGCCGGGGAGTGCGGGGATGGGGTCGCTGAGATCCTGCCAGAGGAAGATGCGGCGCGGTTCGGTCCACTTGAGAGAGAGGGAGATGTCGTCTTCGAAGATGGGCGGCGCGTCGGAGAAGAAGCTGCCGTACCAGAGGTTGGAGCTGCGACCGTTGAGGATGTGGATGGGTTCGTTGTCTGTTGCTCCACCTTCAGGGCCGGGGCGGTGGAGGTAGAAGCCGAGGGTGCTGGCGGCTTCGTACTCGCCGTGGATGACGATGAGGTCGGAGGGGTTGATCCGGGCTGCGATGGCGGTGGCGAGCGGGCGTGAGGTGAGGACCGGGGCGAAGATCTGCAGGCCGATGTGGGCGGCGATGAGGAAGGCGAAGGTGGCGACGGTGAGGGCGATGTTGGCGGCGTGGGGTTTGTAGTTGCCGCGGAGGAGCCAGTTGGCGAGGGTGCCGAAGAAGAAGGCGAGGGCGGCGAGAATCAGTGGGCGGTGAAAGGCTCCGAGGGCTGGGCCGTTGAGGTCGAGGAAGTGGCCGAAGGAGAGAGCGTAGTCGGCGGGGTTCTGGTGGAGGAGTGTGGCGAGGTCGACGCTGGGGTCGGGTATGTGGGTATGGAGGACCAGGAAGCCTGCTGCGAGCGCCGCGATGGAGCCGAGGATGAGGAGCAGGACGGAGATTCGCTGGCCGGCTCGGGTGAGCGGGTTGGGGACGGTGAAGGATTCGGCTTCGTTGGCTTCGTCGTTGAGCCATGCGGCGATGAGGAGGATTAATGGCGGGAGCGATGGGAGGACGTAGTACTCCTGCCGGGTGGAGAGGGAGAAGAAGAGGAGCGGGATTGCTGCCCAGATGCCGAGCAGGAGGCGGGTGTTCTCCTCGGGCGTGAGAGTGCGGATGGAGATGAGTGGGCGGACGGCTTTGCGCCAGGGAATGGTGCGGAGGGCGCGGAGGAGATAGACGCTCCAGGGCATGAGCCAGATGAGGAGGAGTCCCCAGAAGAGATAGA
>JBDTEQ010000046.1:0-3602 GCA_039922475.1 Edaphobacter sp. | reverse complement strand
TCCTCAGATGGAGCGGCCGGGAATCGAACCCCCCTTGTGTGCCACGAGCACGAATAGAAGTCTGTACGCAATCTGTTCGCAAATACTACTGGACAACTGCGCCTCTCTTCATAGAAGGATGACACTCTTTGTAGAAATCAAGAACTTAAGACCCAACTATATGTCGATACTGCCTAGACGAGGGTTATGAGATTGGCATCGTGCCAGATGCGTGTGCTCATTTCTTTGTGTCCTTTTCGAGGGCGGTGAGGACGATGTCCTTGGTGAGAAGTTCGGGCAGGACGTCGGGAGCGGAGTTTACTGGTGCGGGGTAGATGACGTAGGTGGGGACTCCGCTGCGATTGATGGAGGCTAGCTGCTGGGTGATCTTTGCATCGTACTGGGTCCAGTCGGCGCGGAGGAGGGTGACGTTGTTTTTGCTGAACTGGTGCTGGACGTCGGAGGATTTGAGAACGAGGCGCTCGTTGACCTGACAACTGAGGCACCAGGCGGCGGTGAAATCGATGAAGACAGGATGGCCGGCGGCGCGGGCCTGGTCGAGGGCCTCTTGAGAGTACGGGGTCCAGACGAGGGTGGTGTCCTTGGGCTGGTAGAGCGGGAGGGTAAGGCCGAGAGCCGCGATGAGGATTGCGGCGATGGTGCTGCCCCAGCGTGCGGGCCACTTGCCTAAAACCCATCCGGCTACCGCCAACATCAGGAAACAGCCGAGGAGGAGAGCGACGCGATAGATGCCTTGATTGGCGCTGGTCCCGCCGGAGTAGAGCGAGCCGTAGACGTAGGTGAGCCAGATGACGGTCGCAAAGAAGATGACGGCAGTGATCTGTTTGAAGGTCTCCATCCATGCGCCGGGACGCGGGAGAAGGCGTGTCCACGCGGGCTGGAAGCTGAGCAGGAGATACGGCGTGGCCAGGCCAAGGCCGAGCGCGGTGAAGATGCTGAAGGTGATGGGGGCTGACTGAGCGAGGGCAAAGCCGATGGCCGCTCCCATGAGCGGCGCAGTGCAGGGTGTGGCGACGACGGTGGCGAGAACTCCGGTGAAAAAGCTCCCGGTGTAACCCTGTTTTTGTGCGAGATCGCCGCCGACGCTGGTGAGGGAGAGGCCGATATCGAATTGACCTGCGAGCGAGAGGGCGAAGAAGAAGATGCCCGCGGCGAGGAAGGTGAGGAAGACGGGAGACTGAAGCTGGAAGCCCCATCCGGCCTGGCTGCCGCCGGCGCGCAGAGCAAGAAGGACGCCGACGATCACCCAGAAGGAGACGAGGATGCCGAGGGTGTAGACGAGACCGTGGCTGCGAAGGTGTTTGCGTTCCTGACCGGAGGACTGCAGAAGGGCGAGGCCTTTGAGGAAGAGGACGGGGAAGACGCAGGGCATCAGGTTGAGGATGATGCCGCCGAGAAAGGCCAGGCCGATGGCAGTGAGCGTGGTGACTCCGCTGGCGGCTGCTACCGGGGAGCGGGAGGAGAGTGCGGGCGCGATTTCGCCTGGGACGACGGGAGCGGTGACGTCGTAGGCGATCTTGTCGGAGAGCTTGAAGACGCCGTGAAGCGTGGCGGGGAGTTTGGTGAGGGTATCGTCGCGGCGGACGCGGAGGCGGACTCCGTCGGAGAGCGGTTCGATCAGCTGTGGGGCGGCGTTGGCGATCTGGTCCTGATCGAAGGGATAGAACTCGGCGTGGGTCTCGCGTTTGCCGGTGGTGAGGGTGAGGACGAAGTCGGTCTTGCCGCCGGTGACGGTGTACTTCGCGTTTGGCGGCGGAGGCCCGGGGATCAGCGTGAGGGCCTGGCCTAATGCTCCTACGGGCTGGGTGGGCGTTGTGGCGGCGGGATCGACGGTGAGGTTGAGGCCTAGGTGGGCTTTGCCGGGGATGCAGCTCTCGCGGCAGACAAGATAGTTGACGATGGCGTCGAGATGGATGGGGCCGGGCTTTACGGTGCTTGCGGCTGTGAGCTGCACGGGGAAAGCTACTTCGTCTTCGTAACCGAAGTCCATCAATGGACCGACTGGCAGGCGGCTTGGTATAGGGAACTGCATGGGGCCGGTTGTGATCGAGGCGGGAAGAGTCCAGGTGATCTTTGGTGGATAACCAGCCTCGCCGGCGTTGATCCAGTAGACGTGCCAGTGGTCTTCCATGGTGAAGACGAAGCCGACCTGCAGGGTGCCGCCGGGGGCGATGTTGGGGGAGGCCGAGACGAGTTCGACGGTGAGGTGCAGGGCTTTGACGGGCCCGGGGCCTCCGTCGCCGACGATGGGAAGCTGCGCGTTTGCCGACGGGTGGAAGATGGCGCAGGCGATCAGCAGCAGAGAGGTAGAGAGGTGGCGGACGATTTTCATTCAATCTCGATTGTAGAGCCTGGGAGGCGGGTTATTGTCACCCGGATGTCAGACGGCGATGTTCGACCATGATGCAGTGGTCCATGACGACGTGGATGCCTCCGGCTTCGGCGCGGGCAGCGGCTTCCAGGTTGATGATTCCCTGCTGAACCCAGAGATTGGGCAGGCCGAGCTGGAGCATCTCGTCGACGATAGCCGGGATGAATCCGGGGAGGCGGAAGACGTTGACGATGTCGGGTTTGATGGGGAGATCGGAGAGGCTCGGGTAGGATCTTTCGCCTAGCACGTCCGGGATGGATGGATTGATGGGGTAGATCTTGTAGCCGTGCTGCTGCATGTAGGCCGAGACGTAATGGCTGGGCCTGGACGGGACTTCGGAGAGACCGATGACAGCGATGGCGCGGGGGTTTTCTTTTGTGGTCGTGCCGATCATGGTGCGGATGGTTTCGGGTTCGTTCATCTTTTCGTTGGGTGTCCTGAGAATGAGTTTATCTGGGCCATGCGCCGAGGAGTCGGCGGAGGATGACCAGTTCGCCGATGTGGTAGGCGTTGTGGTCGGCGATGAGGAGAGCCTCGCGTAGGAGGTTCTGGCCGTCGCCCCAGCGGAAGGTTTTGTAGAGGTCGGACTTTGGATTTTCAATCAGAGCGATGAAGTGTTTCAGGTCGCTGTGGATGGTGGCGATGGACTGGTCCCATACATGTTCGGTTGGTGGCTCCGGCGTTTGCGGCCAGTAGTCCTGCGGCCAGCGCATGGGGTGGTAGCCGCCGGTGGGAGGCGCGGAGAAGTTGAGGATGTCACGCTGGGCGATGCGGAGATGTTCGAGAAGCTGCCAGGCCGAATAAGGGAGATTTTCTGGGACGACGCCGCAGAGGTTGGCGGGAAGGTTTTCGATCGCATCGTCAAGGGTGGTGTGGGCCTGGCCACCGTGGAGGAGATCGATCAACTGTTTGCGCAAGGGTGCTTGTTCGTCGGCGGTGGGGCTGGATTTGTCTGCTTTCGTTGCGCTCATCGGCTGTTCCCTCCTTGCATTCATCAGGCAGTATCAACATGTTGTTGCCGTAAACGGGGCAAAACGTGAGTGTCGCCAGGAGCAAACCGCAGGTCCTTCGACTTCGTCTCTCGCGATAAAGCTGCGAGAGTCTGCGCTCAGATGGGATGAAGGGCTGCGGGTGGCGTACCTTCCTGGTACGTGCTCGAAGCACAGATATTCCAACCGGAGGAAGATACGCCATGCAGACCCACATTGGAGTAGATCTACATCAGCGATTT
>JBDTEQ010000045.1:0-13683 GCA_039922475.1 Edaphobacter sp. | reverse complement strand
TCGCGGACCGCCGTGCGGTATCCCCCCATGTAAATGGAGTACATCACAGCCAGCGCGCAGCCTACGCCAAAGCCGAATCCAAAGAAAAAGCCAATGATGGAAGACCAGTAAGAATCCACAATAAGTGGAGTCTATCGCGGTCAACCGTGTACAGTTCTGTACAAACAACTTCAGGCAGTAACGGAGAACGCAATGCGGACATGGCAGTGGACGGTGATGTGTGGAGTGATGGCAGGGTTAACCGCAGGTGCAATAGCGCAGGAGGTTCCCGCACTGGTGGACAAGCAGCTTCCGAGCCTGCTGGCGACCTACAAGCAGCTTCACCTGGCACCGGAGCTGTCGCACCACGAGGCGCAGACCTCCGCGCTGCTGGCCGAAGAGATGCGCAAGGCCGGATACACCGTCACCGAACGCGTCGGCAAGTATCCTGACGGCTCGCAGGCGTATGGGGTGGTCGGGATTCTGAAGAACGGTGCCGGACCGACGCTGCTGATCCGCGCCGACATGGACGCGCTGCCGGTAACTGAGGGCACCGGGCTTCCCTACGCGAGCAAGGTGCGGTCCAAGAATCCGGCGGGGCAGGATGTAGGCGTCATGCACGCCTGCGGACACGATATTCACGTCACCACGATGATCGGCGTAGCCCGCAACATGGCCGCGCTGAAGAGCCAGTGGCACGGTACCCTGATGCTGATCGGGCAGCCGAGTGAAGAGACCATCGACGGCGCCAAGGCGATGATGGCCGACCACCTCTACGAGCGCTTCGGCAAGCCGGACATGGCCATCGCACTGCATGATGCAAACTTCGCAGCGGGCAAAGTCGGCGTGGTGGCAGGTGGCCCGGCCATGGCCAGCTCGACATCAATCGACGTCATCATGCGCGGCATCGGCAGCCACGGTGCGATGCCGGAAGCAGGCAAAGATCCCATTGTGATGGCCGCGGAGTTCATCGTGGCACTCCAGACAGTGGTCAGCCGTTCGGTCCCGCCGCAGCAGCCGGCCGTCGTCACCGTGGGCGATATCCACGGCGGAACAAAGCGCAACATCATCCCCGACCAGGTGAAGATGGAGATGACCGTACGCTGCTACAGCGAGGCGGTGCGGCAGACGATCATCGAGGGCGTAAAGCGGACGGCGCGGGGAATCGCCATCGCCGCAGGTGTTCCCGAAGACAGGATGCCCATCGTCACTGTGCTCGAGCATGAGTCGACGCCGCCACTGATCGATGACAGCGCGCTGACCGCAAAGTTGCAGAAGGTCTTCGTGGCGAAGCTGGGCGCAGACAACGTAATTCCGCAGCCGCCAGTAATGGGCAGCGAGGACTTCGGCATCTTCAGCATGAAGGAGACGATTCCCGCCGTCATGTTCCGCCTGGGAGCCTACGATCCGGCGAAGGTGGCCGAGAGCAAACGCACCGGCGTACCATTGCCGTCGCCGCACTCACCCCTCTTCGCCCCGCTGCCGGAACCGACCCTCCGGACCGGAGTTACCGCGATGACGGATGCTGCCGTGGCGCTGTTGCAATAGATCGGCTCGGGTTCAAGCAGAGCGATGTTCAGGCAGAGCGAAGTTCAAGGAGAATCGATGAAGATTGGGTTGGTATTAGCTGGCTGCTTGATCGCGACGCAGAGTGCGGCCTGGGCACAGGACGTACCTTCGCTGGTGGCGAAGCAATTGCCTGAGTTGGTGACGACGTATAAGGGCCTGCATCAGAGGCCGGAGCTGTCGCGCTATGAAGAAAAGACCTCGGCGTGGTTGGCCGGGCAACTGCGCGCAGCGGGTTATACCGTCACCGAACACATCGGCAAATATACCGACGGTTCACCTGCCTATGGGGTGGTCGCGCTGCTGAAGAATGGTGTCGGCCCGACACTGCTGGTTCGTACGGACATGGACGCTCTGCCAGTCGAAGAGAAGACTGGACTGCCTTACGCGAGCACCGTCAGGATGAAGAACGCTGCCGGGCAGGAGGTGTCGGTCATGCACGCCTGCGGGCACGACCTGCACATGACAACGATGGTCGGAGTGGCACGCGTGATGGCCGCTGAAAAGGCGAAGTGGCACGGCACGTTGATGCTCATAGGCCAACCAGCCGAGGAGATAGGTCAGGGCGCGACAGCCATGCTCTCCGATCGCCTCTATGAAAGGTTCGGGCGGCCGAACTACGCCGTCGCGCTGCACGACAACGCCGGCCTCGCCGCCGGCAAGGTGGGAATCACCTCGGGCGCAGCTCTGGCCGGCTCAATGACGGTCCTGGTTACCATCCGCGGCGTCGGAGGCCACGGCGCAATGCCCGCGTCGACCAAAGACCCCATCGTCATGGCGGCACAGTTCGTCCTCGCGCTCCAGACGATCGTCAGCCGCCAGACCCTGCCCACGCATCCGGCCATCGTCACGGTCGGGATGATCAACGGAGGCACACAGAGCAACATCATTCCCGACGAGGTCAAGCTTGGACTCTCCGTTCGTTTTCTCGATGAGACCGTTCGCAAGAACATCCTCGAGGACATTCGACGCACTGCGGACGGAATCGCGCTCGTAGCCGGAGTGCCCGCGGACCGAAGACCACTCGTGGAGGTGGCTGGCGAAACCAAAATCACCTACAACAACCCCGCTCTCTCTGCACGCGTGCGTACAGCCCTCGTCACAGCCGTTGGCGAAAAAAACGTAGCGAATCTCGATCCCGTGATGGTCTCCGAGGACTTTGGGCACTTCGGTCTCGACGGTCATCAAATTCCAACGGTGCTGTTCTGGCTGGGCGCCGTCGACCCCGCAAAGATTGCCTCAGGAGTTCCGCTTCCATCGCTGCACTCCAGCAAATTCGCTCCCATGGCGGAACCTGCGTTGCGAACAGGCGTCACCGCGATGTCGGACGTGGCAATCTCACTGCTGCAGTAAAAAACTCACTCCACGCCGTCTACTTCGCCGGTGCAACCGCCGCCGGAGACGGTGCGAAGAGTTTCATAGCGTTCCGAACGGTGTAGTTCAGGCCCCACGCGGTGGGGACGATGACGATGATCCATGCTGCGACGACGAGCAGCGGAGAAGATCTTTTGACGTTGGTCGATTCTGCCATACAGACGCTCCTGTCTTCAAAAAGAAGGCGGAGGTGGACTCACTCCGCCGGTTGAGGTTTAGCCGGCTATGGCTTCAGACGCCAGGGCGTTCTTGTCTTTCAGCCAGTACTTTTGATCGACGGCTCGCACCATCAGGTTAGCCAGGAAGCCGATAACCAGGAGCCCGCACATGATATGCAGGATCAGCGGATAGGCATCTTCCTTCGGCATCTTGTTCTTCACATAGTGATCGAGAATGCCGTTGACGATCAGTGGCCCGATAATTCCAGCCGCCGACCACGCCGTCAAAATGCGGCCGTGAATTGCGGAGACGTGGTGGCCGCCGAAGAGGTCTTTCAGGTAGGCCGGAATTGTGGAGAAGCCTCCGCCGTACATCGAGATGACCAGAGCAGCGATACCGACGAACAGCGGTACCGAGTTCATCTTGTCCTCCCGCGTGAGTGGCAGGAAGAAGTACAGAACGGCCCCAATGACGAAGAAGATAGAGTAGGTTGCCTTGCGTCCCAGGAAGTCCGAGGCCGAAGCCCAGAAGAAGCGTCCGGCCATGTTGAAGATGCTCAGCAGGCCGACGAAGCCGACAGCTGCCACGGGGCCCACGCCGCCTTTGAAGAGGTCCTGAATCATCGGCGACGCCTGTTCGAGGATACCGATGCCAGCAGTGACGTTGACGAAGAGCATCACCCACAGAAGCCAGAACTGCGGGGTCTTCCATGCTTCGTCCACCGCGACGCTGTTACTGGTGACCAGCGCGGATCGATGCTCCGATGGCTCCCACCCCTTCGGCTTCCAGCCCTCGTGCGGGACGCGGATCGTGAAGACGCCGAACATCATGAAGATGAAGTAGAGAATTCCCATCGCGACCATCGCGTAGGGAATCGCGGGCTGCCCAGCACCCTTGAAGTGGGTCATCAACTGGCTTGCCAGCGGGCCGCCGATCATCGCGCCTCCGCCGAAGCCCATGATGGCAAGGCCCGTAGCAAGGCCGGGGCGGTCGGGAAACCACTTGATCAGCGTTGAGACCGGTGAGATGTAACCCAGGCCGAGCCCGATGCCGCCGATCACGCCATAGCCCAGATAGATCAACCACAGTTGATGGTTGCGGGCTCCGAACGACGAGATGATGAAGCCGAGTCCAAAACAGATGGACGCGTAAAACATCGCGCGGCGTGGGCCGACTTTTTCCAGCCATGCGCCGAAGAGGGCGGCGGAGAGACCGAGGACTGCAATCGCGATGGAGAAGATGTAGCCAACTTCCTTCAGGTTCCAGTGGGAGCCGTCCGCGCCCTGCAGCGCCAGCAGAGGATTTTTGAAGACGGAGAAGGCATACACCTGGCCGATGGAAAGGTGGATAGCAAGAGCAGCGGGTGGAACCAGCCAGCGGCTGTATCCTGCCGGGGCAACGGAGTGGTCACGATCAAGAAAAGCCAGGGCCATAAAAAGAAAAACCTCGGGGATGATGAATCCCGACATAGCTCAAAGAGTTCTGCCGGTTGAACACATTGTGCATTTTGGCGCGCGATTCACGATACATGATTCTCTTTGCGGACTGCTACCGAAGCGGCCTGCGATGCGTTTGCCGCAGCGCGGTGTATAGAGTAACTTCGATTTATCCGAGCTGAAATTAAAGGAGGTTGCGCGTGGCAACGGTTGAAGGCAACACGAATCTGGATTCGTCTCTGCGGGAGAACCGTGTCTTCGCTCCGCCAGCGGAGTTCGCCCAAAAAGCCCTGGTCAAAAGCCTCGCCGAGTATGAAGCGATGTATCGGCACAGCGTTGAGCAGCCGGAAGAGTTCTGGTCAGACGCGGCAAAAGAACTCGACTGGTTTGCCCCATGGACGAAGGTTCTCGAAGGCGAGGCGCAGCATGCAAAATGGTTTGTTAACGGAAAGTTAAATCTTTCCTACAACTGCCTGGACCGTCACGCGCTAGGTGCACGCCGAGACAAGGTTGCGCTGATCTGGGAGGGTGAGCCGGGCGAGGTGCGCACGCTGACCTACGGCGAAATGTACGAACAGGTGCAGCGTTTTGCCAATGTATTGAAGGGGCTTGGAATCAAGCGCGGCGACCGCGTCGCCATCTACATGGGCATGTCTCCTGAACTCGCGATTGCCATGCTGGCCTGTGCGCGAATCGGTGCGGTGCACTCGGTGATCTTCGGCGGGTTTGCGGCGCATGCAATCTCGGATCGGGTGAACGACTCGAGCTGCGTCGCCATCATCACACAGGACACAAGCTATCGCCGCGGCAGCGAAGTCCAGTTGAAAAAGATCGTCGATGAGGCTCTGGCTAAGTGCTCGACGGTGAAGAACGTCGTCGTCTTCCGTCGCTCCGGTTCGCCGGTCACGATGCAGCCCGGGCGAGACGTGTGGTGGCATGAGGCTATGGAGAAGGCGTCGCCAAAGTGCGATGCCGAGTGGATGGATGCCGAAGACCCGCTCTACCTGCTCTACACCTCCGGCACAACGGGCAAGCCGAAGGGGCTCGTTCATACCACCGGCGGCTACTCCGTTCAGACCTACCTGACGACGAAATACATCTTCGATCTGCGCGAGGACGATATCTACTGGTGTACGGCAGACGTGGGCTGGGTGACCGGCCATAGCTACGTCGTCTACGGGCCGCTGCAGAACGGCGCGACCGCGATGATGTATGAGGGAGCGCCGAACTGGCCCGAGAACGATCGCTTCTGGAAGATCATCGACGATCACAAAGTGACGATCTTCTACACCGCGCCCACGGCGATTCGTGCCTTCATCAAATGGGGCAACTCGTGGGTTGAAAAGCATTCTCTTGCGTCGCTGCGCCTGCTGGGCACGGTTGGCGAGCCGATCAACCCCGAGTCATGGATGTGGTATCACCGCATGATCGGCAAAAAGCGTTGCCCCATCGTCGACACCTACTGGCAGACCGAAACAGGTTCGATCGTCCTCTCGCCGCTCCCGGGCGCTATCGCAACCAAGCCAGGTTCGGCGACAAAGCCGTTCTTTGGAATTGTGCCTGAAGTGGTTACAAGAGAAGGAAACCCAGTCCCCGATGGCCAGGGCGGTCTGCTCGTGATTCGCAAGCCGTGGCCGTCGATGGCGCGAACGATCTATGGAGATCAGGCGCGCTACGAAGAGACCTACTGGAGCGAGGTTCCCGGCAGCTACTTCACCGGCGACGGAGCACGGCGCGATGCCGACGGATACTTCTGGCTGATGGGCCGTGTGGACGACGTGATCAACGTCAGCGGCCACCGCCTCGGAACGATGGAGGTCGAGTCTGCGCTGGTTGCTCATCCCAAGGTCGCCGAAGCCGCTGCCGTAGGCCGCCCGGACGAGATGAAAGGCCACGCAATCGCTGTCTTCGTCACACTCGAAGGCGGCTACGAGCCTAGCGAAGAGCTGCGAAAGGAGCTGCGGGAGTGGGTTGCCAAAGAGATCGGCGCGCTCGCCCGCCCCGACGACCTGACATTCGCGCAGGCGCTCCCGAAGACACGCAGCGGAAAAATTATGCGCCGCCTTCTGCGCGAGCTCGCAACCACCGGCGAAGTAAAAGGCGACACAACAACGCTCGAAGACTTCTCCGTAATTGCAAAGTTGCGTGAGGGCGAAGAATGACGGAAGTCTATTTGCTATGGCATTCTCACCCAACTGGTAGTGGCGAGATGAATGAGAAATTGATCGGCGTCTACCAAAGCGAATCAGCAGCTGAGACGACACAAAAGCGCTTTGAAAAACTTCCTGGATTTCGAGATTATCGAGAAGGTTTTGAGATCGTTCCATACGAGGTTGGAAAGGACCATTGGGAAGAAGGTTATTTCACTGAATAAGATCAGCTCCTAGCGCAGGTTCGTATTCGGCTTCGTGGGCAGGGTGAAGTGGAACGTCGTGCCCTGGCCTTCGACGCTGGTGGCCCAGATGCGGCCGCCATGCTGGTTTACGATGCTGCGGCAGATTGCAAGCCCCAGCCCAGTTCCTCCCAGTGCGCGCGAGTCCGAGGCATCCCCTTGCTGAAAGCGGTCGAAGATATGTTCGAGCTTGTCAGCGGGAATGCCCCGTCCCTGGTCGCGAACCTCGATGATGCACTCGCTCTCGTCCAGATTGCGCGCGGTCAGGTGGATCTCGCTTCCTGCCGCCGAGAACTTGATTGCGTTTGAGAGCAGGTTGTTCAGTGTTTGCAGAATGCGGTCGGCGTCAGCCCATACATTCACGCCATGCGCTGCAAAGAAGATGCGGATGTTCGGTCGCGGCGTGCGTGCCTGCTGCACACCTGCTGCGCGACGCAAAAGATCTTCGGCGCTGCATAGAGTGGAGTGCAGCTCCGCCTTGCCGCTTGAGATGCGCTCAAGATCGAGAATGTCGTTGACCAGGCGCACCAGCCGGTCGGAGTTGCTGATCGCAATCTCAAGCATCTGCTGCGTCTTCTCCGGACGATTCGTCAGCGCACCGCCCGCAAGCAGGCCCAGCGCTCCACGCAGTGAAGTCAGCGGTGTGCGCAGCTCGTGCGACACCGTGGAGATGAACTCGTCCTTCATGCGATCGAGCGCGCGACGTTCGGTCGTATCCGTGAACGCAACCACCACGCCAAGAGGTTTGACACCATCCGAGTCAGGCGACTGCGAGTCGGTCTGTGGCCGGGCAACATACTCCACCGGGAAGCTTGTGCCATCCTTCCGCCAGAGGATTTCGTTGGCCACGCGCACGGTGGCGAGATTCGTAAGGCTCTTGCGGATCGGCGAGTCGGCCGAGTCATACGGCGTGCCGTCGGCGCGCGTGTGGTGGATCAGTTGATGCATCACGTGGCCCAGCATCTCGTCCTTCTTGTAGCCGAGCATCTGCATCGCCGCGGCATTGACGAACGTTACCTTGCCTTCAAGATCGATGCCGAAGATACCGTCGCCCACCGAAGCAAGGATCGAATCGGACTGATGCATAAGCGTTCGCAGCCGGCCTTCAATGCGAACCTGCTCGCTGATGTCGACGCCGAAGCCAAGAACATACGGAGCGCGTCCGGGAACTACGATCAGTTTGTTCCGGTAAGCAACGTCGCGTTCTTCGCCGTCTGCATGCAGGAGGTGAAGCAGACCCTGCGCCTCGCCGGTCTCGCCGATCTTCTTCAAATACACAGGCAACGCATGCTGTTTTTCAGGAACGATAAACTCGCTGAGATTATGGCCGGTCATCTCCTCAACCGTGCGCCCAACGGTCTCCGCACCGTGCGTATTGATTGTCAGGATTGTGCCGCGAAGATCATGCGTGCACACCATACCAAGCGATCCTTCAACGAGCTGCCGATAGCGTGCTTCGCTCTCGCGCAAGGTAGCCTCGGCCCCGCGCTGCGTGGTGACGTCGATGCCGGTGGCGATGATGAACGCGATCTGACCCTGCGAATCCGAGAGCGCAGTTGCGGACCACGCAATGCGACGCAGGCTGCCGTCGCGATGCAGCCACTGGTTTTCGAACGCAGCAGGGAAGTGTCCGGTGCGAAGCCTCTCGAACGTCTCGATGGCCTCGGGAATCTCCTGGCGTGGAATCAGTTTGTCCCATGCATAGCGCCCAACCAGCGTGGCGAAGTCATAGCCCGAAGTGGTCTCGCAGGCGCGATTGAAGCGAACGATGCGGCCCGCGGGATCGAAGACGACAACCAGCGCGCCGACAGTATCGAGTACTGCGGAGACGAAGTTGCGCTCGACGGTAAGCGCGGACTCGACGCGTTGCCGCGAGCGTGCCGCACGGTCCATCTGGTGAATGCGGCCATTCAACTCCAGCCGGTTGATCACCTGTCGGCTGAGAATGCTGAGTGCGGACGACTGCGCCGGAGTCAGTGAGCGCGAAGGCCGGTCGAGTACCAGCAGCGCGCCGATGCTTACGCCACCGGGCGTCGTCAGCGGTGCACCGGCATAAAAGCGATACGGGCGGCCTTCCAGCAGGATGCCGTCCGGGGCATAATCGGGATCGTTGCGGGTGTCGGCGATCTCGTAGACGGAGTCGCCCAGAATTGTGGTCTCGCAGGGCAGGCTGCCGAGCGAAAGCTCCAGCGACTCCATGCCGAAGCGAGAGCGAATCCAGATCCGGTCGGTACCGATGAAAGAGACTGCCGCGACAGGTGTCTCGCAGATCTGTGCCGCCAACTGCGTGAGGTCGTCAAGGACGGGATCGGGCGCAGGGTTGAGCACCTCGTATTGATTGAGGGCTTCGATCCGCAGAGCTTCGTCTTTGACCATGAGGGTGTTCATCTCAGCTACCCGCAATCGTAGGCGATGTGCAAATGTTTGCGCACTCCTACTTTCGGGGCAGCAACGGGTTACGGCTTTGGGAGTACACAGCACTCACCCGTTGCGGGGGGTTCCTCCGCGCTGGCGTCGAGTGCCACCTTCCAGCTCCCATCGGGTACTTTTTTCCATACTGTGAAGAAGCGGCCCGAGATCACCACCGGCTGGCCGTTTTTATCCTTGGAATGGCCTTCGTAATGACCCCACGTAAAACCCATATCACCCGAAGGTCCCATCTGTGCCCCCTGCGGTTGCCACGTCAGTTGGTAGGTCTTCGGGTCCCACTGTGCCTGTTCGGCGATGGCTCTGTGGCCAAGCACTGCGGGTTTGCCATTGTTCAGCGTCACTGCGTCCTCGGCGAACCACTCTGCAAAGGCCTTGCCTCCACCCGCTTCTACTGCTTTTTCGAAGCGGCCCTCGAGCTCCATCAAAAGAAGAGCTCCCGGAGTCAACGTAGGTTGGGTCAGCGGACTGGAGATCGCGCCCGAAGATTGGGCAAGAGGGTCAACTCCAGGCACGCTCGCCGCGCCGGTTCCAGGGCTGATCTGGGCAACCAGAGGTGAGCACGTAAACATGCAGAAAAGTACGCGGAAGATGGTGTGGCGCAACATGAGCTTTATGCTATCAGCGCAGGAATCGCTTCGGTGGAGTAGTGGGTTCCTGTGGAAGACTGATATTCTTCCTCCTGATGCCTAAGACGAAATGGGAGCAGGGATTGTTACTGGCGGCTGCAGTTTTGCTCGCCGGCGGAATTGCACTGGGGCTGAGCCATGGAGCAGGGATGCACAGCTCAGCAACCGCCCTGCGCTGGGTCGCAATTGCTTTATTCTCGATAGACGCCTGGCGTCGCCGATCGCTCACCGCATGGATCTTCGTCTCCATGATTGCGGGCGCGGAGATCGGCTTCGACGCGCCAGCCTTCGCGATCGGACTGCGTGTCTTCAGCGACATCTTCCTCCGCCTCATCAAAACCATCGTCGCGCCGCTCATCCTTGCCGTTCTCATCACGGGCATCGCCGGGCATGGAGATCTGAAGAGCGTTGGCCGCATCGGCCTCAAGAGCCTCATCTTCTTCGAGATCGCCACCACGATCGGTCTCGTCATCGGCCTCGTCGCCATCAATATCAGCCGTGCCGGAGTGGGACTGTCGCTGTCCGCTGTTCCGGCTTCGTCGGCAATCATCGCACCGGTCGCACCGGCTCCTCACTGGCAGGATTTTCTCCTCCGCGCATTTCCGGAGAACATCGCCAAGTCCGTTGTTGACGACCAGATCCTGCAGGTGGCCGTCTTCGCCATCTTCTTTGGCATTGCGCTGGCTTGTCTGACCAGCGAAAAGCGCGCTCCCATGCTGAGCTTCCTCACCAGCCTCAGCGAAACCATGTTCAAGTTCACCAACCTCGTCATGTACTTTGCCCCCATCGGCGTCGGCGCGGCGATGGCCTTCACTGTCGGACAGATGGGCCTCGGCGTTCTGCTCAACCTGGGCAAGCTGCTGCTTACGCTGTACGTGGCTTTGATTGTGTTTACTCTGGTCGTACTTCTGCCGTCGGCGCTGCTGTTCCGCGTCTCGTTGCGCAGCTTTCTGGCTGCGGCGGCCGAGTGTACCACCATCGCCTTTGCCACCTCGTCCAGCGAAGCCGCGCTCCCCAGCGCCATGGAGTCGATGGAGGCCTACGGAGTTCCGCGTCGCATCGTCGCCTTCGTCATCCCCGCCGGCTACAGCTTCAACTCCACAGGGTCAACGCTCTATCTCGCGATTGCAAGCATCTTCGTCGCGCAGGCCGCGGGCATCCATCTCTCGCTCGGCGAACAGGTCTTCATGATGTTGACCCTGATGCTCACCAGCAAAGGCGTCGCCGGTGTTCCACGGTCCGTCCTGGTTCTGCTCTTCGCGACTGCCGCAACCTTTCGTCTGCCCACCGAACCCATCTTCGTCATCCTCGGCATCGACGCTGTAGCCGACATGGGCCGCACCGCGATCAACGTCCTGGGCAACTGCCTGGCCAGCGTCATCGTCGCCAAGTGGGAGGGTGTCTTCGGCACAGAGACAGCCTCGCCGGTCGTCCTCGAAGGCGTGGCAGAGTAAGCTGGACGCTAACGCCAGGTCAAGCTTGGCAACCACGGCGTATTGAAGGCTGAGGGCCCGGCCTAAACCGGCGCACCCTGACCAACGCGGCACAGCAACAAAAAATGAGCAGACGAAGATGCATCTGCCCATTCGCTGCCTTTTACCGCCAACTACATCGCTGGTGGATGATGCGGGTCGATGTGGTCAGTCTTCTTCACGATCGGCTTCGATTTCACCGCGCCGTTCGGATTCACCGAATCGCGCAGCTCCTTCGAAGGCTTGAAGAACGGAACGCGCTTGGCCGGAACATCGACCTTTGCTCCCGTCTTCGGGTTGCGGCCTGTGCGCGCATTGCGTTGCCGCGTCCGGAAGCTGCCGAAGCCGCGAATCTCAATCTTGTCCCCGGACTTCAGGGCTCCGATGACGGCGTCGAAGAGCGTATCGACGATGACTTCACCGTCGCGACGGGTGAGGTCGCCAATAGCGGTGACATGGTCTACGAGGTCGGCTTTAGTCATATGAATGGGTTCCTTTCGTACTGAGGGAGGGCTATTTGGGCCGAGATCGAAAAAATCCTTGTTCGTGTTGATTATAGACGGGATGGTCGCTTATAGGTGATCCAGTAACACCAAAGTTCAGTAGATTCGCCATAAGAAGATTAAGATGCAAAAAACGAGTAAATGGTAGGACATACGAAAAAAAGAGGCCGATTTGCCACGACCGCCACAAATCGTCCTTGCAGCGGTTTGGAACCTGAAATGCCCTAACTGCTGACCGGCTGCGCCTTACTTCCACATGAAGTAAAAGCCTGGAGCATGGTCCAACAGTTGGCTGGGGTTGGGAAACAGGTCCTCGCCGTCGCTGGTGAGCAGTGTCAGCAGTCCGCGTTTGTTCTTTGCAGGGCGAACCACGGTTGGTTCCCCGGAGATTCCCACATCCTTCGCCGTATCCAGCAGTGCCGTCCGATACCCTCCAACCTTGTCGATCAGGCCCAGCGGAAGCGACTGCTCTCCCGTCCAGACCTGCCCGGTGGCAAGCGGTCTGATCTTGTCGTCCGACGTATGCCGTCCCGTCGCCACGTCATGCACAAACTGCGTGTACATGTTATCCACCAGCGACTGAAAGTAAGCCTCTTCCTTTGGCGTCATATCGCGGCTCGGGTCGCCTGCGTCCTTCAACTCTCCGGCATGGACCACGACATTCTTCAGCTTGGCCCACCGCAGCAGGTCGCCGTAGTTGGTCCACTCCATAATCACGCCGATCGATCCCACAACTGAAGCGTCATTCGCATAGATCTTGTCGCAGGCGCTGGCGATGTAGTAAGCGCCCGAAGCTCCAACGGACTCGATCGACGCGATCACCTTCTTATGCTTCTCCTGCCGTACGCGCAGCACCTCGTGATAGATCTCCTGCGAAGCCGCCGCGCCGCCGCCGGGTGAGTTGATATGCAGAATGATCGCCTTCACCGACGAGTCGTCGCCGAACTTTCGCAGTTGGCTGTCCACCGTCTCCGGCGAAACGATTACGCCCGAGACATCGATCACGGCGATGCGGTCAGTACTCCCAAGGCCCATCGAGTTGTCGCCGAGCGATCGCATCGTCCCCCAGGCCATCAGCCACAGCAGCAGGAATAGCACCACCGCCGAGCCCGCAATGATGCCGATATAAAACCCTGCCGACCGCCGTCGAGGAGGCGGCATCCTGCCATAACCCGGCATGGAATACGGCAATGCGTACGGCGATGCGTAAGGCGGAATCTGGCCATAAGAACCCACAGGAGGGGCAGGCGGCACTGGCGGGGGTGGAGGAGTCGAGTAGTCTTCCGGCATGGTCTGGAGTTTAGCAGGGACTAGCAATTCGCTGCCCATCCGGAGCCGTTAAACCACTCGCGACATGAGAAATTGCAGCAAAGTGCCCATTCCCGAATCGGGTAAAATGGAAGCTCCACGCAGTTACTACACGTCAAATGGTGCAGATTGCAGTAAGATAAACGGCGACGCCTTCCCGTACCTCCCGCAGATCCTGATGTCTTGAAAGAAGAGGTTTTTCCTCCGTTATGTCTCATCCGCAGCTGAGCATCGTCATCCCGGCTTACAACGAGAGCGCCCGTATCGAGCCGGCTCTGGAGCGTGTGTTCTCCTGCATCGCCGAGCGCAATTGGGATGCCGAAGTCCTCGTCGTCGATGACGGCTCGAAGGATGACACTGCAGCGATCGTCCAGCGCTGGATGGTGCAGCACCCACGCCTCCACCTCGTCCAGAACCCCGGCAACAAGGGCAAGGGCT
>JBDTEQ010000044.1:0-4287 GCA_039922475.1 Edaphobacter sp. | reverse complement strand
GGGAGAGTCGTCGGCTTCGGGCTCGTCGTGCTCGTCGGCGATGTTGCCTACGATGGCTTCGAGAAGATCTTCGATGGTGACGAGACCGGCTACGCCTCCGTACTCGTCGATGACGATCTGCATGTGCTGCTTTTCGTGCTGCATCTCTCGGAGAAGCTCGGCTACTTTTTTGGTTTCGGGGACGAAGGCGGCGGGACGCTGGATCTCGGCTACAGTGCGGGTGCCGGCTTCGGCGTCGAGGACTTTGAGCAGGTCGTGGGCGAAGGCGATGCCGGTGATCCTGTCGAGCGAGCTGGAGTAGACGGGGACGCGGGAGAAGGCGCGCTCGTTGATCTCGGTGGTGAAGTTGCGCAGGGTGAGGGTGCCGGGGACGGCGAAGATCTCTGGGCGCGGGGTCATGACTTCGAGGACGACTTTATCGCCGAACTCTACAGCGGATCGGACTAACTCGCGGTCAGACTCTTCGAGGATACCCTCTTCTTCGCCGGCTTCGAGGAGTGCATCCATGGCCTCGGAGGGATGTTCGTCTTCGGTGCGGTCTTCGGGTTCAGCGAGTGCGGCGATGGAGAGGAGGAGTTGGAGGAGGAGCGTGATGGGAAGGATGAGATAGAAGAGAGCTTGCAGGACGGGGAGTATGCGCGCGATCCACAGGCCTCGGGAGCGGGCGAAGAGAAACTGGGGGAGGAGGCGGTCGAAGATGAGGATGAGAAGGATGAGCTCGAAGGCAGCACGGAGGATTTCGCCGGTGCTGGGGGTACGGGCGAGCGAGGGGACCAGCGTGGTGTGGGTGTAGAGCCGAAGGCCGGAGAGCAGCGCGAGGGTGACGATGGTGAGCTGGCGGAGGACGGATGCGGAGAGAGCGATGGACTCGCGGCCGAGACGGAGGCGGGGCTCGACGACCTGCTCCCAGGCGTCGATGTTGTCCTGGTACTCGCGGGCGAGGAATTTGCCCATCTCGGTGTAGACGCGGTCGATGTAGGCGGCCAGGGTGAGGATGCCGAGGAGGAGGAAGAGCGCAAGGGCGTAAGCGTAGGTGGCGGTCATTGGCCGCCTCGCTTGCTCGTGGTTTTCCTGCTGGATGTTGCGGCTGCGCAGGCGGAATGCGGGGATCTCTCCGCTGCGGCGGCAGAGTGCGCCGCCTTCGGTCGAGGTGGCGACTTTTTCTTTAGTCGGGGGGATGATTTTGTGTGCGCTTTTATGGTCGTTCGCGTGGTGCGTTCGATGAGGGTGGCAGGGAGATTTAACTTGAGACGCAGGGCAGCTTCGCGGGCGGCCATTTCGCCGTTGTCGGTCTCGTGGTCTTCGCCGGAGAGATGGAGGAGGCCGTGGAGGAGGAGGATTTTTACTTCGTCGGCGAGGGTGTGGCCGTAGGCGGTGGCCTGGCGGGCGGCGGTGTCGAGTGAGATGGCGAGGTCGCCTGCGTGTTTTTTTGCGAACTCTGGGGGCGCGGGGAAGCTGAGGACGTCGGTGGGTTTGTTTTTACCACGGAAATTTTTGTTGAGCTGGCGGAGGGTGGAGTCGGTGGTGAGGAGAACATCGACCTGGCTGCGGAGACCTACGGCGAGACGGACGCGATTGAGGAAGCGCGTCAGACTGGAGGTAGAGAGCGCGGGGTTGGAGGTGTTCGCTGGGGGTTCGATGGTGATCATCGTTAGGAGCAATTCTATCTGCCCACAACGGTGCTTTGGGTGGGGAAAAGAACAAGCAACGACAAGAACAAAGGCTAATGCGGGGATTTCTCCACTGCGCGTCCACGATGAAACTGTGGCCGCTTCGGTCGAAATGATAGTTCTTCGGGTGGGGGGAGGAAGAACAGGCAACGACAACAGCAGATCCCTACGGGATGACAAACAAAAGAACTGACAACAGCAACAGCGGATTTCTCCGCTGTGCCGCTCACATAGTGTGTGAGCGGCTTCGGTCGAAATGATAGTTCTTTGGGTGAGAAAGGTGTAGGAAGCAACGGCGACGAGGCCGCAGGGTTATTGGGGTTTGGGGATGGACTTCTCTGCTGGGGTCAGGCCGGGGTCGGGAACTACGGTGTCGCTTAGAGCCAGCGGGAGTTGCTGCTGGGCCTTGCCGTAGCTGTCGTAGGCGCGGACGATGCGCTGGACGAGCTGGTGGCGGACGACGTCGACGTCTTCGAAGTGGCAGAAGCGGATGCCTTCTACGCCGTCGAGGACGTGGAGGGCTTCGAGGAGGCCGGATTTCTTTGGGTTTGGTAAGTCGGTCTGGGTGAGGTCGCCGGTGATGACGGCCTTGGCGTTGGCGCCGAGACGGGTGACGAACATCTTCATCTGCTCGGTGGTGGTGTTTTGCGCCTCGTCCATGATGATGAAGGCGTCGTTGAGGGTGCGGCCACGCATGAAGGCGAGTGGGGCGACTTCGATGACGTTGGACTCGAGCATCTTGTCGACCTTGATGGGGTCGAGGAGATCGTAGAGCGCGTCGTAGAGGGGGCGGAGGTAGGGATCGACTTTTTCCTGGAGCGAACCGGGGAGGAAGCCGAGGCGCTCGCCTGCTTCCACTGCCGGGCGGACGAGGATGATGCGGGATACGCGCTTGGCCATGAGGGCGCTGACGGCCATAGCAACGGCGAGGTAGGTTTTGCCGGTGCCGGCGGGGCCGAGGCCGAAGGTCATGTCGGACTGCTCGATGGCTTCGACGTACTTGCGCTGGTTGGGCGAGCGGGGCTGGACCATGCGTTTGACGCCGGTGGAGCGCTGTTTGCTGGAGTCGATGAGGGATTTGAGGGTGACGGCGGGATCGGCTACGACGAGCCTGAGCATGCCGTTGAGTTCGCCATTGTGAAGATTGACGCCTGATTTGCGGAGGGTATCGAAGTCGTTGAAGACTTGTTCGACGCGGGCTACGTTGGAGACTTCGCCGGTAACGTGGATAGCGTCGGAGCGGAGATCGATCGTGACGTTGAGTTTGTCTTCGAGGAGACGTAAGTTTTCGTCGTGGGTACCGTAGAGCGGCTCAATGCCAGAGGTGATTTCCAGGGATTTTTTGATCAATTAGTGTGCTGACCTCCGTCAGGGGAAGCTGGGTTAATGGATGGGCCGGACAACTTGAAAGATTTGATGAGTTGGGACGGGGTATGGGTTGCAGCGCAGAGGGTGCGCTTGAGGACTGCGATCGGGATGGCGGAAGGTGCCAATGCGTCGAAGATGGGCAAAGAGTAGAACGTGATGGGGTTGGCGTCAAGGGGCAAATTGTGAATTGATCCTGGGAGGAACCGGTTGACCTAAGGGCGGGAGTTCCGTAGACTTAGATATTGCAGGGAGTGCGGCGGCTCGCGACCGTGGTTCTGGGTTGAGCCGACCTGATCTGCATCCCATTTTCCCCTACAAATGTACGGGTTGAGAGAAGAGAGTTTATGGCAAATCATGTTTCTTCGTTGAAGCGCGCGCGTCAGACGGTTGTCAAGACGGCGGTGAACCGCTCGAACAAGAGCAAGCTGCGTGGAACACTGCGCCAGCTACGGGAGGCGATTGCGCAGGGCGACCACGCTGCGGCGACGACCCAGTACCGCGAGACGGCATCGATCCTGGACAAGAGCGTGCAGAAGGGTGTTCTGCACAAGAATACCGCTAACCGGTACAAGAGCCGGTTGAATGCGCGCGTGAAGGCAGTTGCGCCGAAGCCGAAGAAGGCTGCTTAAGGCCGACCGCGGATTTTACGGATTTAAGAATAATTGCCGGATGATCTTTCGCTAGCGCGAAGGATGACAGGCAAGGACAAGCAAAAGCGAAATTCGGGGATCTCTCCACTGCGTCGTGCGATGAAACTGCGCGACTCCGGTCGAGATGACGAATCTCAAAGATCGGTAAGAAGGGCTGGCTTGCGGGAGACCGTGGCTGGCCCGTTTTTTATTGGGGTGTTTGTTTTGGGTTTTGCTGGGCGGCGGGGGTTTTGTCGGTGGGCAGGGTGTAGAGGGTTGGCGGGGCGCGGTGCTTCTCGGGTGCGGGATCGCCGGATTGAGTTGCTGAGGCTGGGGTGTCCAGAGGCGGCTTTGCGGCTTCGGAGGCAGGAGCGGCGGATTGATTCGACTGAGTGGGCTGGGAGACGCTGGCCGGGGGCGGTTCGGGTTGGGTGACAGCTACCGGGACAGCGGACTGTAGTGTGGGCTGCGGGGTGGTGGGGTTGGCGGCGGCGGTGGAGGAGTTCAGGGACGGATCAGAGAAGTGGACGGGGAGGTTGTTCTCCGGCGGGTCGAGGGAGCGAGCCAGCTTGATGTCGGACTCGTCTTTGGAGGTGAGCGCGGGGAGGGCGTAGATCTCG
>JBDTEQ010000043.1:0-11286 GCA_039922475.1 Edaphobacter sp. | reverse complement strand
CCATACGAATTCGTCTCATGCGAAACCGATCCGATCATCGGCGACTTGTCCCGCCGCATCTCCTGGATCGCCTCCGCGATACAATCCTGCCCCACAATCGCCACATGCTTCTCGCGCTTCTGTTCCCGCACCGCATCCACCGCACCCAGCCCGCTTGAATCCGTCGCTGCCGCAATCAGAATATGTTTGTCCTTAGGATGCCGCAGCAGAAAATCCGAGATCAGCTTCTTGCTTCTGTCTCGCATCCCACGCCCATCGATCCGCACAAACGACTCCACCGGCAGCTCCGGATATCCCGCCCTCACACCCTCGAACGCGCCCGTAATTCGGCTCTGCACCAACTGCCCCGCCTCCGGCAGATCGAGCCCGATCACCCAATCCACCTTGCCCTCCCAGTTCGCCGTCGCATGTGCCGCCAGAAGCTCTCCCGCTTCAATGCCCACCCGATAGTTATCCACGCCAAAGTAAGTCGCATGCGGATGCGGAATATCGATCGCGATCAGCGGAATCCCCGCCCCGGCAATCTTGTCTCCGATCATCGGCGCAACCTCCTGCTCCACCTGAAACTCGATCACCAGGTCCACCTTGTTGCGAACAAACTCCTCTGCATTCTTCAGCGCCGTCCCCGCGTCATAGCAGTTGTCCAGAATCAGCAGGTCCACCCCAACCGAAGCCGCCGCATCCTTCAAGCTCTCCGTCACCTCCACCGAAAACGGCATATCCGCGCTCTGTCCGCCAAATCCGAACCGCAGTTTCTTCGACCGCGTCACCTGCCGATACAGCCCATCCGGCGACTGCGACAGATACCCTCGATGCACAAACGTCTTCAACACCCGGTACACAGTAGTCTTCGCGATTCGCGTCTGCCGGTGGATCGACTCCAGCGTCATCGGCTGGTTCTCCGCCTGCAGCAACTCCAGAATATCCAGCGCCTTGGACAGCACCGGAATCAAATACAGTCTCTTCGTCGTTTTACGAACCGCCATAATCTCCCAAACCCCGAATCCCGCGCACTCAGCAACCGCTCCATTATGCGGCAAACTCACCGCGTTTCGTTAATGAAATGCAAATCCCCCACAGAATCTCGGAAAAACCACCTGCTTTTGCCTTTGTTTCCTGCCTCTATCTTTTAGCTGTCATCCTTTTTTAAGTTGTCATCCTTCCGCGAAGCGGGAGGACCTGCTTTTGCATCTGGCAGTTTGCCTCTATCTTTTAGCTGTCATCCCTTTCTTACACTGTCATCCTTCCGCATAGCGGGAGGACCTGCTTTTGCATCTGCAGTTGCCTCCATCTTTTAGCTGTCATCCCTTTCTTACACTGTCATCCTTCCGCATAGCGGGAGGACCTGCTTTTGCATCTGGCAGTTAACTCCATCTTTTAGCTGTCATCCCTTTCTTACACTGTCATCCTTCCGCGAAGCGGGAGGACCTGCTTTTGCATCTGGCAGTTGCCGGTTGCCCCATCTTCGGCGCACACTTTGGCAGGGTGGCCCATCGTTTGCGCTTTTTGCAAAGGGTGGTTATCGAGCGAAGATCGACCGTCCTCATACCGACAACACGACCAAACCACCTGGCTTTTGGCAGGGCAGCCCACATCTTCCACAAAAACCATATCTCGATTCTGAGATGTGGGCACTCGCGAAGCGATCCGCACCTCCACATAGCTGCTACGTGCTAATCTCAACCCGGATGCCCCCGATAACGAACCACGAAAAGAACAAGCTCTACTACGGCGACAACCTGGAAGTCCTCCACGACTACATCCCAGACCAGTCGGTAGACCTCATCTATCTCGATCCGCCCTTCAACTCCCGCCAGGACTACAACGTCCTCTTCGCCGAAAAGGACGGCAGCCGCAGCGCCAGCCAGATCACGGCCTTCAAAGACACCTGGGAGTGGAACGAAGAAGCAGCCCGCTCCTACGAAGAAGTCATCGAACAAGGCGGCCGCGTAGCCGACGCCATGCGCGCCTTCCGAACCCTCCTCGGCGGCTCCGACATGCTCGCCTACCTCGCCATGATGGCCCCCCGCCTCGTCGAGCTACGCCGCGTCCTCAAGGAAACCGGCTCCATCTACCTCCACTGCGACCCCACCGCCAGCCACTATCTCAAACTACTCATGGATGCAATATTTGGGGCACAGAATTTCAAGAACGAAGTCATCTGGAAACGGTCAGACGCACACAGCGACGGGAAGCAAGGCGCGACGCATATGGGGCGGGTTCATGACGTCATCCTTTATTACTCCAAGGGAGACAGTCCAAAATTCAACACGCTATACACACCTCTTCCCGATTCAACTCAGGAACGATGGTACCGACACGTAGAAGAAGGAACGGGCCGCAGATATAACAAAGCCGATATAACGGGGCCGGGAGGTGCATCGAAAGGTAATCCTCATTACGAATGGAAGGGTATTACTCGATACTGGCGGTTCAAGAAGTCGCGAATGGAAGAGATGGAAGCTGAAGGTAGGCTTGTCTATTCCAAGAGCGGGATGGTCTATCAGAAGCGATATCTGGACGAAAGCAAAGGCGTCTCTATTCAAGATCTTTGGGAAGACATTGCCATGTTGCGCGGAATTCATTTGAACAGCGAAAGGCTTGGCTATCCAACCCAAAAACCCGAGGTCCTACTTGAACGAATTCTTCAAACCTCTTCCAACGAAGGCGACGTGGTCCTCGACCCCTTCTGCGGCTGCGGCACCACCGTACAAGTCGCGCAAAAGCTCAACCGCCGCTGGATCGGCATCGACATCACCCACCTCGCTATCGGCCTCATCAAGACCCGCCTCGACGACGCCTTCACACCAGAAGTCCGCAAAACCTACGAGGTCATCGGCGAACCCACCGACGTAGCTGGAGCCGCGCAACTCGCCGAAGAGAACAAATACCAGTTCCAGTACTGGGCGCTCGGCCTATGCGGAGCGCGCCCCGCTGAAGGCATAAAAAAGGGTGCAGACCGCGGCATCGACGGACGCCTCTACTTCCACGACGACCGCTCCGGCGACTCCAAGCAAATCATCTTCTCTGTCAAAGGCGGCCACAACATCGGCGTCTCAGAGGTCCGCGACCTAATTGGCGTCCTCCAACGTGAAAAAGCCGAGATCGGCGTCTACATCAGCTTCGAAGAACCCACCAAACCCATGCAGAAAGAAGCTGCCGAAGCCGGCTTCTACACATCTCAGGACGGCAGCCGCTACCCCCGCCTCCAACTCCTGACCATCAAGGATCTGCTCGAAGGCAACAAAACCGTCCAGCGCCCCCTCCACGTCCGCGAAGTAACCTTCAAAAAGGCCCCCCGTTCCCGCCCCGACGCCGCGACCAATCTGACACTGAATCTCAGAGAATAACCAAGTCGGGTGCCCCATCTTCGCGACGGTCTTATCGTCGATAAGGTGGGCATTCGCGCTACGCGCGAACCGCTTTCCTTACCACAGAAATAATCTGAAAAATATTTCAACGTTTTTGGCCCAGAAATCGCATGTCAAGTCCCGAAACCACCTAACTCCCTCCAATCCATCAACATCCGAGTGGCGTATTAGTTCCGCTCCAGCAGCTATAATAGAAACAGTAGGAAGAAGCAGAAGACCCGGGCCAAAAAACCGGGCTTTTTTATTTAAAGGTTCAAAGAAATGAAGACTTTACAAACAACGTCCACTGATAACAAAGACTTTATGTCTCACCAAACGCCGAAGTCCACACCTAAACTATCTGCAATGAAGACTTTGCACACTTTAGCAGGAGTGGGGGAGCCAGCGCTCCGGCCCGTTACAATCGATCCAACCATGTCTGAAACGAAAATCGACGATCGAACCGCCCTCCTCAACCTCATCGCCACCCTCTCCTTCAAGCTCGGCGACTTCACCCTGGCCAGCGGCAAAAAGTCCGACTACTACATCGACTGCCGAACCACCACCCTCCACGCCGAAGGCGGACGCCTCTCCGGCCTCGTCCTCTATGACCTCATCCGCGAACACATCCCCCACCCCGAAAAGATCGAAGCCGTAGGCGGCCTCACCATGGGTGCCGACCCCCTCGTCTCCAACACCGCCTCCGCCAGCGCCTGGGCACTCGCCGACCACAACGAGATCCTCGAACTCTCCAGCGAACTCGACCTCGAAACCGGCTCAGAGCCGTCCCCCACTCTCATCCACGGCTTCCTCGTCCGCAAAGCAGAAAAGGCCCACGGCACCGGACGCAAGATCGAAGGCTTCCTGAAAAAAGGCGCGAACGTAATCATCGTCGACGATGTCTGCACCACCGGAGGCTCCACCATCACCGCTATCGAAGCCGCCCGCGAAGCCGGCATGACCGTCGCCGGAGTCCTCTGCCTCGTCGATCGCGAACAAGGCGGCCGCGCCAACATCGAATCCGCCTGCAACGGAGCACCCTTCCTCTCCGTCTACACCGCAACCGAAGTCCGCGCCGCCCACATCGCGCAGCAGAAGAAAAAATGAGCGCAGCCAATCAGCAAGCAAGAGCGTTGGCCTTCCTGCGTATCGCCGTCGGCCTTCTCTTCCTCATCTTCGCCGAGTACAAACTCACCAGCACCAGATTCGTCTGGGGCGGAATGGCCGGCTACATCCACGGCTTCATCGAGCAAGGCTGCTACCCCTTCATGCGGCCATTCCTCAAACACATCATCCTTCCCCACGCACCCTTCTTCGGAGCCATAGTCGCCATCACCGAACTCTCGATCGCACTCAGCCTCATCACCGGCGTCCTCGTCCGCTGGGCAAGCCTCGGCGGCCTCGCCATGATGCTGCTCCTCCTCGTCTCCTCAAACTACCCCGGCGCCCACGTCCCACTCTGGCGCTACTTCGGAGCCTCGCTCGACCACAACGTCCTCATCCTCTGCTTCCTCACCTTCCTCATCGGCAAAGCGGACGCCGTCTGGGCATTGCGCCTCGGCAGGAGTTGATTCACCTGGCCACCAACCAAATCTGCGGGAGTCTTATATTGGAGGCTATAGCAGTCATAGAGCATAGAATCGCCATTATGGCGAAGCGAGTACTGGATGACCCAACATGGGAGAACCCTGTTTTCTCAGTGCCCCGATGATGCCCGTAGCGCTCGCGTCAGAATCCTTCGAGCCCTTCGCCCCAGCGGCACTCGCTTCGCGCCGCAGATCCTCCATTCAGTTTCTTGCGAACGCCCTCTTCACCGACCGCGCCCATGGCCAGAAGCTTGCGCGTCGTATCCTTGCCGATATGCCGATGCCTAAAGCCGGCCCTCGCCCTCAATGGAGAAAGCAGCTATGAATCCTCGCAACCGCATTCTCATCCTGATGGGCATTCTGCTCATCGCCTCGTTCTGTTGGTATCTGTTCTCGACGAACCATTCGACCGATCTCCAGCTTATCGGCACCGTCGACGCTAACGAGGTCGTCGTCAGCTCTCGTATTCCGGGCCGCATTCAGACCCTCACTGTCGACGAGGGCGACTCAGTCACCGCCGGCCAACTTATCGCCACCATTCAGAGCGACGACCTCGCCGCCGCACGGAACGCCGCAAAAGCCGCTGCGTCCAGCCAGCACTTCAAACTACAGGAAACTCAGGATACGCAACGCCAGACTCAACGTGGAACCACCAGCCTGGTTGCAAATGCCGAGGCGCAACTCAAGGTGGCCCAGGCAGCACTTCTACAGGCGCAGGCTCAGTACGAACATCAGGATGCTGACAGCAAGCGCACCATTGCCCTCGCCCAGCAAGGTGTGATGAGCCAGCAGGCGAGCGATGAAGCCCGAACCCTACTCAACGCTGCACAGGCTGCGGTCGACTCTGCACGACAGAGTGTCTCCGCAGCGCAAGCTTCACTCAAGGTCGCCATCGCCAACACCATTCAGGCGCAGGCTGCCGCCAAAACGGTTGCCTCTACTCGCAGCGATGTCCAGAACGCGCAGGCTTTACTAAAACAGGCGCAGGTAGAGCTCGACTATGCCAACGTCGTCGCACCCATCTCCGGCAGGATCAACGTTCGCGCCGCACGCCAGGGTGAAGTCGTCGCCGCCGGTACGCCCATCGTCACCATCACCGACCTCACGCAGACCTGGGTCTACGCGCCGCTCCCGGAGACACAGGCCGACTCTGTTCAACTTGGCGATATGCTTCGTGTCGTCATGCCCGGCGGCGAAACCATTCAAGGCAAAGTCATCAACAAGTCCGCGGAAGCTGACTTTGCCACGCAGCGTGACGTCAGCCGCCGCAAGCGCGACATAAAAACCATCCAACTCAAGCTGCTCATCCCCAACCCCAACATGAAGTACACGCTCGGGATGACCGCAGAGGTCTATATCCCCAAGAGCAAGCTGGTGAATCAATGAGCGTGCACGTGAACGCAAGCCCTGAGCGTCCGCCAGCCATCTCCGTCCAGAACATCGTCAAGCGCTACGGCGACTTCGAGGCCGTGAAAGGGATCAGCTTCGATGTGGCCGACGGCGAGATCTTCGGCCTGCTCGGCCCCAATGGCGCAGGCAAGAGCACTCTCATCCGCATGATGACCACGCTCCTGCCGGTCACAGAAGGTAAAGCCATCATCGATGGCAAGGACGTCTCACGCGATCCGGACGCAGTACGCCGCATCATCGGCGTCATCCCGCAGGCCCTCACCAGCGATCTCGATCTTACCGTCGAAGAGAATCTAACCATCTACGCCAAACTTTACGACGTGCCCAAAGCAGCGCGCGAGCGAAACATTCACGAGTTGCTCGAAGCCGTCGATCTCCTCAAATGGCGCAACGCACAGACCAAAACACTCTCGGGTGGAATGCGCCGCCGCCTTGAGATTGCACGCGGCCTCGTCCACAACCCGCGCATCTTTTTTCTCGACGAGCCCACCACCGGGCTCGATCCTGTCTCCCGCGTCGCTGTCTGGGAGATGCTCAACAACCTCAAGTCTCTCCACCACCTCACCATGCTCATTACAACCCACTATATGGATGAGGCGGACCGTCTCTGCGACCGCATTGCCATCGTCGATCACGGCAAGCTCGTCGCGCTGGACACGCCGATGGCGCTCAAAGCAAGTGTGCCCGGCACCAACGTTGTCGAAGTTCAGTTCACTCATGAATCCAGCCAGTCCAACCCGTGGGCCGAACTGCTCGAGCGTCTCGCCGGTGTTACTAACGTCGAATCGCAAAGCGCGGGCATGTATCGCATCCTCACTTCCAACGGCTCGCTGACCACCACGCAGCTCGTCGGAATGGCCTCTGCTCGCAATGAGACTTTGAAGTCCCTCAGCGTACAGAACACAACGCTTGACGATGTCTTCGTCCACTACACCGGCCGCGCCCTGCGTGACGAACAGATAAAAGCAGCGACGTTCACGATGCCTCCACGACCCGGGGTGCAACCATGAATCGAATGTTCGCAATCGTCGAACGTGAGATGCGCAAGTTCTTTCGCTCTCCCGCACTCATGATGGTCTCGATGACTCTCCCGCTGGTGCAGTTGCTTATTCTTGGCAACGCCTTCGGTGGCAAGATCCGCAACGCGCGCATGGGCGTCGTCGACTACGACCACGGCTCGCAGGCGCTCAAAATTCACGAGGCCTTCGACTCCATCCGCGCCAACATCGGCACCTTCACCACAGTCCCCTACGATGATGAAGTCAAAGCCCGCGAAGACGTCCGCACCGGCAAGATCGATGGTGCCGTCATCATCCCCAGGCAATACTCCCGCCGCGTTCTCGCCGGCGATTCACCCTCGCTTGGACTCGTCGTCGACAACACCGACCAGACCATGAGCGGCTCTCTCGAGGCCGAGATGCAGTCCCTCGTCGAAGCACTCAACGCACCCATCATCCAGCCACTCGTTATCAAAACCATCTCCCTCAAAATCGTCGAGCTTTATCCCTACGTCGAATACATGAAGTATCTGCTCGCCGGCTCCATCTCACTCGCCATGTACGTTGCTGTCATGATCGGCGGCGGCATGCTCTACATCGACGACAAGGCACGCGGCGTCCACGAGGGCTATCTCGTCACACCCATCACGCGCCTCGAACTCGTCATGGGCCTCAATCTCGCCGGAGCCATCAAGGCCATGCTTTCGGGGATCATCCTCACCGTGATCGGTTCCCTGCTCGCAGGCCTCGGCGCCATCTTCCATCCGATGATCCTTCTGCAGCTTGCACTACTGATCGTCGCCACCTCGGTTGCCTTTAACGGAATGATGTTCCTTATGATGGTCCGTGTTGAAGACCCGCTGGTCCCGCGCGCCATGTTTGGTGTTCTCAACACACTCCTCTTCTTTCCCAGCGGAGCGATCTCGCCGGTCTCCGGCCTTCCACCATGGCTCCGCGCCATTGCCGCCGTCGACCCCTTCACCTATGCGGTCCATGGGTTCAAAGCCATTCTGCTCAAAGACGGCGGATTCACCTCCATCGGCCCCGACATCCTCTTCCTCTTCGCCTTTGGCATCGGCTCACTCCTGATCGCAACGCCGTTGTTCAAGCGCAGCTTATAAAGAGCGATTTGATTTTTCCCCTGTAAAACGCGATCATTGTCCCATTCTCGAACTGCGTCTAGGGAGTAACCATGATGGCCATATTTCGTCGTTGGAGTGTTCTGCTATCTCCGCTCTGCCTGCTCTTCCTCTTCCTTTCAGCGGCTCAAGCCCAACAAGCTGACCACACCGGCCAATATCCCCACTCCCTGGTCTCCGGACTCCACTGGCGGGATGTAGGACCCATGCGCGGCGGCCGTTCCTACGGTGTCGCCGGCAGTCCCTCCGAACCCGATACGTTCTACTTCGGCTCCGTCGGCGGCGGCGTATGGAAGACGGTCAATGCCGGGCGCACCTGGTTCCCCATCGCTGACGAAGGAATTCCCATCGGCTCCATCGGCGCAATCGCCGTCGCTCCATCCAATCCCAGCGTGCTCTACGTGGGCACCGGCGAACCGGATATTCGCAGCCAGCACTCCTACGGCATCGGCGTCTACAAATCCACCGATGAAGGCAAGACCTGGACCCACATCGGGCTTGAAAAGACCAGCCAGATCGGCCGCATCGTCGTCGACCCAACCGATCCCAATCGCGTCTACGTCGCAGCGCTCGGCCACGTCTACAACGCCAACCCAGACCGCGGAGTCTATCGCTCCACTGACGGCGGCGCTCACTGGAAAAAAATCCTCTTCAACACCTCTGACCCCAACAACGTCGGCGCCATCGATATCGCCATCGATCCCAAAAACCCCGAGGTTCTCTACGCCTCCCTGTGGGCCACGCGTCGTCCGCCATGGTCGGTCTACGCGCCCTCGTACATGCGCGGCAGCGGCCTTTATAAATCCACCGACGGAGGCGACACCTGGAAGCAGCTCACCAACGGTCTCCCCACCGACGACTTCGTCGGCAAGATCGGCATCGCCGTCGCACCCAGCAATCCCAACCAGCTCTGGGCCGTCGTCGACGACATCGGCTCTCCCGCCGCACGTCCTATAGGGCCAGACGGCGGCACCGCTCCATCATCCGCACCCGCTCCAAAGACCAGCGGCGGCGTCTATCGCTCCAGCGATGCCGGGGCAACATGGCATCTAGTCAACGCCGAGACGCGCCTCTGGGGTCGCGGCTGGTACTTCGAATCCGTCACCGTCGATCCCGTCAGCCCCGACACCGCCTACGTCATCAACACCGCCACCTACCGCACCACGGACGGCGGCAAAACCTTCGTTCCCGTCAAAGGCTCCCCCGGCGGCGACGACTACCACCAGATCTGGGTCAATCCCAACGACAACAAACGCATGGTCCTCAGCAGCGATCAAGGCACCGTCGTCAGCGTGGATGGCGCACACACCTGGAGCACCTGGTATAACCAGCCCACCGCCGAGATCTACCACGTCGCTGCCGACAGTCGTTTTCCTTACTGGCTCTACGGCGCGCAGCAGGATAGCGGCGGCGTCGGCGTCAGCACCTGGGGCCGCGAAGGCATCCTCTCCTTCCGCAACTGGGAACCCATCTGCCTGGCCGGAGAGAGCGACACCGTCGTCCCCGACCCCAGGGATGGCAACATCCTCTTCGGCGCAGGCGCTGGCCGTTGCGATCAGCACCTCAACATTCCCGCATCGCTCGGCGGCCAACTCCCTCCAGCCGATCCCAACAACCCCAACCGCAAGACCTGGACTCTCCCACAGGTCTTCTCTCCCGCCGACGAAGCGCTCTACTACTCCAACCAGTTCGTCATGCGTTCGCGCGACCGCGGCCGCAGTTGGGAGAAGATCAGCCCCGATCTCTCCCGCGTCAATCCCGAACTCCCTCCGAGCCTTGACCCCATCACCGCCAAAGATATCGATCAGCCGATGAAGGATCGCTTCGGCGTCGTCTACACCATCAGCCCTTCTCCGCTCAGTGCCACTACCGTCTGGGTCGGCACGGACGACGGCCTCATCCATGTCACGCGCGACGACGGCAAAACCTGGGCCAACGTCACTCCGCCTGCCATGACCGCCTGGAGCAAAGTCTCGCAGATCGAAGCGGGCCACTTCGACGCCGACACCGCCTATGCCTCTGTCGATCGCCATCGCATCGCCGACAACAAGCCCTACATCTACCGCACTCACGACGGCGGCAAGACCTGGCAGAACGTCGTCGCCGGCATCCCCGACGGCGCCTTCGTCAACTCCGTCAAAGAAGATCCCGTCACCAAAGGCCTCCTCTACGCCGCAACCGAGCTGCGCGTCTACGTCTCCTTCGACGATGGAGCCAGGTGGCAACCGCTCCAGAACAACATGCCCGTCACCTCCGTCCGCGACATCGTCGTTCACGGCGACGACCTCGACATCGCAACTCACGGCCGCGGCTTCTGGGTCATGGATCAGATGACCGCGCTCCGTCAGATTGCAACGCACGGTGAACAGATAGCCTCCTCCAGCGTCTATCTCTTCCAGCCCGGCGAATCGCTCGCCATCCGCACCGGCGGTCAGAACGGCACTCCTCTGCCTCACGAAGAGCCGCAGGAACTCAACCCAGCCGCTGGCGTCCTCGCCTACTACTGGTTAAAGTCCGCGCCCACTCAGCCGCTCAAACTCGAGCTGATCGACAGCAAAGGGACCGTGCAAGCCTGCGCCGCCAGCGATGCGCCCGCTCCTCCCGTCAACACCGAAACGATCAACGTTCAGGCCGTATGGGAAGAACCTGCACAACCGCCTTCAGCCCAGGCCGGTATGCATCGCATCGCTCTCAACGCCGCTCCTCCCCCACGCTTTGGACGCAGTGGTTCACCCGCACCTGCGCCCAGAGACGCCTGTTCCCCACCGCCGGGAACTCCCGCACCAACTCCAACTCGTGTACC
>JBDTEQ010000042.1:0-4820 GCA_039922475.1 Edaphobacter sp. | reverse complement strand
CACCGAAGAGCAGATGAGGGAGGTGTTTACGGCCGAAGGACATACAGCGCATGATAAGGGACTGAGCGTTGGTTTGATAGTTGGGCCGTGGAAAGTGATGCGCCTAGATCGCTCTTTGGGTTCATAACCAAAAGATCTTATTTTTTTGCCTTCCGGGCTTCCTTCATGGTTTATCGGTGAAAGACAAGGCGGAAACGGAATAACCCCACCCTTCGCCGTGAAGCTACGAAGGATGGGCCACCCGGCTTTTTGGAAAGGCAAATTTGCGGAAAGGGAAGATTTGAAGAAGGGCACACGTGATGAGGATGGGGTAAAAAAGAGATACCCATGAATTCTTCCGTTTCTAATCTCGCTGCGACCGATACTTCCTCGACTAATCACTCCTACCCGAAGGCCCGCACGGTCGAGCAGACTGACGACTACTTTGGCACTACAGTGAACGATCCGTATCGCTGGATGGAGGATGTCGATTCCGCTGAGTTGAAGACGTGGATCGATGCGGAGAATGAGCTGACGCAGCAGTATCTGGCGAAGATTCCGGCGCGAGAGAAGATGCAGCAGCGGCTGATGGAGCTGATCAACTTTGAGCGGTACACGGCTCCTTCGCGGCGGGGCACGCGGTACTTCTACTCGTATAACAGCGGGCTGCAGAACCAGAATGTTCTGTACTGGCAGGAGGGGTTGGACGGGGAGCCGAAGGTGCTGCTCGATCCGAATACTTTTTCTGCGGACGGGACGGTGGCGATCAGCGGGATCAGCATTACGGATGATGGTTTGCTGGCGGCGTACTCGATTGCGGATGCGGGAAGCGACTGGATGAAGTGGCATGTTCGCAATGTGACGACGGGTGAAGACCTGGCGGATGTGGTGGAGTGGTCGAAGTTCAGCGGGGCTTCGTGGCTGAAGGATGGCAGCGGATTTTTCTATGCGCGGTATGACGCTCCGGCGGCGGATGCTTCTGAGGCTGAGGCGTTGAAGACGGCGAACTACTTTCACAAGATTTACTTTCATAAACTCGGCACGCCGCAGAGTGACGATCCGCTGGTGTTCGATCGTCCGGACGATGGTGAACTGAATCTGGGCGCGCAGGTGACGGACGATGGCCGCTACCTGGTGCTGCACCAGAGCAAGGGGACGAGCCCGAACAATGAGCTTGCGGTGAAGGACCTTGCACGGCCCGATGCTCCGATTCTGAAGCTGATCGATACGGCGGATGCGACGTATGCGCCGATCAATAATGACAGTGCGAATGATGGCTCGCTGTTCTGGCTGTTGACGACGCTGGATGCGCCGAACGGCAAGGTGATCTCGATCGATCTGAAGCAGCCTGCGCGTGAGCACTGGAAGACGGTGATTCCGGAGAGCGAGAACAAGCTGAGCGATATTTCGATGATCGACAATACGTTTATCGCGAACTATCTGGCGGATGCGCAGAGCAGGGTGGAGCTGCGCGGGCTGGATGGGAGCTTGATCGAGCAGCTTGCGCTGCCGGCGATTGGAACGGCCTATGGGTTCGGTGGATTGCGCGAGGATACGGAGACGTTTTATCAATTCAGCAACTTCACTACGCCGGGCACTACGTACCGTTTGGATATGAAGACTCGTAAGTCCACACTGTTTCGGGAGCCGAAGCTGCTGTTCGATCCGGCGCTGTATGAGACGAAACAGGTCTTCGCGACGAGTAAGGATGGGACTCGGGTGCCGATGTTTATCAGCCATAAAAAAGGGTTGGTGCTTGACGGGACTGCTCCGACACATCTGTATGCGTATGGCGGGTTCAATATTTCGTTGATGCCGGAGTTCTCGCCGTCGCATGTGATGTGGATGGAGATGGGCGGGGTGTATGCGCAGGCGAGTCTGCGTGGCGGTGGGGAGTATGGCGAGGCTTGGCACGACGCCGGGACCAGGGTGAGAAAACAGAATGTGTTTGACGACTTTATTTCGCTGGCAGAGTGGCTCATCGCGAATCGGTACACGGTGTCGGAGAGGCTTGCCATCTCCGGTGGGAGCAATGGCGGACTGCTGGTGGCGGCTTGTGAGCTGCAGCGTCCGGACCTGTTTGGAGCTGTGGTGGCGCAGGTTGGGGTGATGGATATGCTGCGCTTCGACAAGTTCACGATCGGGTGGGCGTGGAAGGAGGAGTACGGGTCGCCGTCGGAAGATGCAGAGGAGTTTGCGGCGATTTACAAGTATTCGCCGCTGCACAACATACGGCAGGGCGTGAGCTACCCGGCGACGCTGATTACGACTGGCGACCATGATGACCGCGTGTTTCCGGCGCACAGCTTCAAGTACACGGCAGCGTTACAGGCGGCGCAGACGGGGGCGAACCCGATCCTGATCCGGGTGGAGACACGGGCCGGGCATGGGGCGGGGATGCCGCTGAGCAAACGCATCGAGGCGACGGTGGACCAGTATGCTTTTATGGCGAGGGAACTGCGCATGGGGAACGAACCACTGGAAGGGAGATCTCTTACGCGATGAGCATTGAGAGGATGTTTCTCCGTCCGATACGGAGAGTATGGACTGCCGAGAACAAGCGGACGCGGCTGGTGCTGCTGATTCCAATTCTTGGGCTGCTGCTTGGGCTGGTGATGGGCTGGCTGCTCTTTCACGGCAGTATCGACAAATAGACGATTGGTGTTGCCGCATGGGGCAAGACGAGAGTTGCGCTGGAAACCGCAGGTCCTTCGGCTGCGCCTCTCGCGATATAGCTGCGAGAGTCTGCGCTCAGGATGACACTTCTTTTATTAGAAAAAAAGAACTTAAGCCCCAGCTCTATGTCGATACTGCTTAGAGCAAATCCGTAACGACAAGTTCAGCGGGCGGTGGCGTTGCGGGCGGCGTGGATAAAGGCGGTGAGTCTTTCGCGGCTCTTGCGTCCGGGAGATTCTTCCACACCGCTGGCGACATCGATGCCCCAGGGATCGAGGCGGCGAATGGCATCGCCGACATTGTCCTGATGCAGACCGCCGGCAACGATCAACTTCAATCCTGCGCCAGCCTCGGCAAATGTGGCGCGAGCGGCGTTCCAGTCGTAGGAGACACCGGTGCCTCCGGTTGCAGTGCCTGTCTTCGAATCGATGAGGACTCGGCCTACGATATCTTCGGCGGCTATTTCCTTGAGCTGCTGCGCGACTGCGACTGCACTGGCGTCGCCGCCGTTCACATCCCAGTGCACGGTCTGGATGAGCTTGACCTGGCCGCTGAAGATGCGGTCGAGCTGACGGATCAACTCCAGGCTGACGCCGCCGTGCAACTGCACTGCGTTCAAGCCGGCCTCCTGCGCTGCGTCGGCGATCTCCTCGGCTGGGAGGGCAGGGAAGACGCCGACACATTCGAGGCCTTCGGGCAGATGCTGCGTGATGTGCGCCACCTGGGCTGCGGTGACTTGACGAGGGCTGGGCGCGAAGACGAAGCCTACGGCGTCCACACCAAGCTCAGCGGCCAGTTGTGCGTCTTCGAGGTTGGTGTTCGCGCAGATTTTGATCCACATGGCGGGAGCAGACGTTCAATAGATTAGATGTCGGAAGAGTACTCGCGATCCAGCAGAAGCGCCAATGCGGCGGCGGGATCGGGCTGGCGCATCAACGCTTCGCCGACGAGGAAGGCGTCGTAGCCGACATCCTGCAGGCGGGCGATGTCTTCGGCGGTGCGGATGCCGCTTTCGGCGACTTTGACGACGTTGTTCGGCATGGCCTGGGCGAGTTCGATCAGACGCTCAGGATGCACGGTGAAGGTGCGCAGGTCGCGACTGTTGACGCCGATGAGATCGAAGCCGAGAGCGATGGCGCGGTCGAGCTCGGCGCGGTCGTGGGTCTCGCAGAGAACGTCGAGGCCGATGCTGTGGGCTTCGTCGCGGAGATCGCTGAGGGAGGCGTCGGTGTGGGCGGAGACGATGAGGAGGATGGCGTCAGCCCCGGCGGCGCGGGCTTCAAGGACCTGGAACGAGTCGAGGATGAAGTCTTTGCGGAGACAGGGAATCCTGGCGGCACTGGAGGCCTGGCGGAGGTAGTCGAGCGAACCCTGAAAGAACTCCTCGTCGGTGAGGACGGAGAGTGCGGCAGCTCCGGCGGACTCGAAGGTGCGGGCCAGAGTTGCGGGATAGAAGTCGCTGCGAATGAGGCCTTTTGAAGGCGAGGCTTTTTTGATCTCGGCGATGACCGCGGGGCCCTGGGCCGCTACGGCGCGAAGGTTCGCTGCAAAGCCGCGCGGTTTGTGCGCAGCTGCCTGCCGCTCGAGAGTGCCAAAGTCCGCGGCAGTCTTGCGGGCTTTGACCTGCAAGAGCGTGTGGGCAAGGATCTGATCGAGCTGTGTGGACATGGTGCCTTGTGACTTCGCTGACTGAGATGACGCCGAGACCAAGCGAGCCCGAGTCGGCTTCGACTCAGGCTCGATTAACTCCCCGGCGATGAGTTGCCGTTGCCCCGTGAAACGAGGCTAAAAAAATCTGGTGCCGAAGGGGGGACTCGAACCCCCACACCCTTGCGAGTACATGGACCTGAACCATGCGCGTCTGCCAATTCCGCCACTACGGCACGGTGTTTTACGCTCCGCACAGAGGGCCAGAGCACGCTAACCGCGAGTCTTTAGTCTTACAAACGGAGACGGTGCTGTCAATTGGGCCACGCCCGCGGTAGTAGGTCAGTTTAAAGCTACTGCTTCGAATGACCAAAAATTGAGATCTTTTGATTTATGAACCCAAAGAGCGATCTAGGCGCATCACTTTCCACGGCCCAACTATCAAACCAACGCTCAGTCCCTTATCATGCGCTGTATGTCCTTCGGCCGTAAACACCTCCCTCATCTGCTCTTCGGTG
>JBDTEQ010000041.1:0-4956 GCA_039922475.1 Edaphobacter sp. | reverse complement strand
GAACCGGCGACATCTTCCTTGGCAAGGAAGCACTCTACCACTGAGCTACTCCCGCTCTCACAAGACTAAGTATAACGGCCAGAGTTCTGTACGGTCAACGCGGATCAATGGATTGCGCAGCTCTCACCGTATTTTCAGTGTGCGGCGAGCGAAAACTTGCATCCTAGACTAATTGATGACGCGCTTTATTTCGCGCGAATGCAGGTGGGAATGAATCAAATGGCCGTGCCCATGCGACAGAGTGAACGGAGCCACTTCGAGCGGATGGGCGCACAGTTGGGTGAGTAAAGGGATCATCGATAAACACGGAGGCCATATCTGCGTCAGGACACGGAGCGGCCATGACCATGGGACTGTGTTTTCTGTGTGGCTGCCAGTAGGAGGCAGTCCTAACCTGGAGGCTCCGGCAGATTAATTGCGATGCGCGGTCCGGCCGTTAGATTGGGACGGCGACGGGTGACATGCGGAGTGATGAGAAGAAGAAGGTTGCTGGTGTCGGTCGCAGTGGTTTTGTCGGCGGTCGCAGTCTGAAATCCTGGGAGTTCTCCCAGCCCAGGAAGCCCGTTGATGCTGGCTGCTTCGCTTTTTGTGAGGCTACTGACCATGAGTGCGGTGTCTCCGTCGTTGACGGTAACGTCGGAGGCAAACTGTTGGCTGTTGAGAATGGGGATGTTGTCGACCGCGCCGCCGGTGAGTGCTTCAATCTTCAACTCGATGTGCATTTTGATGGCGCCCGATCTCTGCACTGCCGGAGTCGCTTTCAGGGTGAGGCCAAGGTCTTCGTACTGGATTTGGGGAATGGTGAGGGAACTGCCGACGGCCGCATTGAGAAGACTGGCGGCGCTGACACCATTGATGGAGATGCCGGCGAGCGCGGAAGAGGCGCTCCTGGATATGCCGCTGGAGTAAGTGGCAGTAGTGATGGGATAGCGTTCTCCGATGCGGAAGGTGGCCGCCTGCCGGTCTCCAACTCGAACCTGAATATCGTTCAGTGCCCGGGTGTCGCTGGCAGTCAGCGCGAGATTGAATGCGGGATTCTGATTGGTGGTAACGCCTGTCGCTGTGAGGCCGCCGCCAAAGAAGCCGACTGTACTGGATAGGAGCGTGCTTTTGACGAGGCCAGAGGCGATAAGAGCAAGAGCGATGGTGAGGTTACTGGAGCCTGCAGGGATGAGGCCCTGGGCGATGGCCTGATTGACGATACCTTCGTTGGCGGTCACCAGACTCTGTGCTGCAGCGGCGACGTTGTAGATGCCGACCTGCAGGGGAAGCTGGGCACCGATGTTGCGCTGGTTGGTCTTGTCAACCGCGTAGAGTTTCAGGTCGATCATGACCTCGCTACCGCCGTCGATGAGATCAGCGAGAGTGAGATTGAGGTAAGTCAAAGTCTCCTGCGGGGCGCGGATAACGAGACTTCCAGAGCTTTTGTCGACGGTGAGTTGCTTGATATCGAAGATGTTCTTGGCGAGAGTGCCGAGTTCGTCCATCTGCTCATTCGTCATGCCTGGAATGTAGATGGTCTCCTGCAGTTCGCGTTCTAAGCGTTGACGATTTTCCGGAGTGTCTTTTGCGATAAGGACGCTTTTGGGGTCGAGAGGGACCGCGAAGAGATGAACCATGTTCATCAGGATGGGCACGGCCTGCTGGTAGGGTGCGTCGTCGAGGTCGAAGCGGATATTCTGCTGCTGGACGGAGTCGTCGAATGAGGCACGGATGCCGTAGCCAGCGAAGACCTGGCGAATCGCTTCCTGCTCGTCAGAGTGAAGATGAAAGCTTTTTGTACCTGGATTGGGTAGCAGGGTGATTGGGCCTGCGAGGGCTGGGCTGTCGCGAATCCAGGGCTCTATTTCGGGATGAAAGACTTTAGGGATAGGGCCGGAGTCGACACTTTGGTGGACGATCTCATTTTGCGGGTCGAGAAGGCGCGCTTCGGCTAAAAGAGTCTCGGACTTTTCGTTCTGTCCGAGAAGGCGGGCTTTGCCGGACTCCTGCACAAGTTCGGCGACGTGACGCTGGTGCGTGAGGGCATATGCCATGGCATAGTCACGGTTGTAGGGATCGAGCTTCGTCGCTTTGTTGAACTGAATCTCGGCGCCGGTAAGGTTGTTGTGATCGAGCAGGCGCGCTCCGGCAAGATAGGCGTCTTCCGCGGCCTGAATCTTATGTTTTGCAGGTGCTCCGGCGATGGTCTCTACTGTCTTGCTGACAGCCGGTGCTTTATCTGTGGGGACAGGGGATTGGCCCAGCGCATGGAGGGAGAAGCTGCAGAAAGCGAACGCGGTTGCGTATCGGGAGATTGCGGAGGCGCGAAGGTGGAGGGTGGCTCTCATCGACTACAAGTTAGACGGAGTCGGTTGCTAACGGGCGCTGGCAATATTCTGAACGCGCGGACGCTCGCTGCTGGGTGGCCGACGCATGCCGTTGCGGATCTGGGCCGTGTTCATGTCGAGTTCGGCCAGGGTGCGGCTGAGCGTGTTGCGGTGCATACTAAGCTCTTCGGCGGCCTTGCACTGGTTGCCCTTGTGCTTCGCCAGCACTTCGAGGATATAGCGCTTTTTAAATTGACGAACGGCTTCCGAGTAAGGGATGCCGGCACTGTGCATCTGCGTGATCAGACCGTCGAGTTCGCGCTTCAAGGTTATTCCTCGCTTGCGGTTCCTTTCTGGAACCACACTCTTATTGTGCCTCTAGTGCAGCGGGTTGATCCAGTCTGGCGCGTTGTGCTTGATTTGCTGAGCGCCATTCAGGATCTGCTGCTGAAGATCGTGAGGTACAACGAAGGATACCGCATGAGCCCCCGCAAGGAAATAGGGAGATAGCCGGGAATTTACGATCGAGGAGGAATGTGGCTGGAAGGCGGCGATGGCCATGAGCACGGCTACCCCGAGGAGGCAACCTCGGGCAAGGCCGAAGATTGCGCCCAGGAGCCGGTCGAAGAAGCCCAGGCCAATGGCGTGCGCGGTGCGGTTCAGTGCTTTGCCGAGGAGGGTACTAAGGATCATGACTCCGATAACGATCAGGAGAAACGCGACGATCCGGGCGGTGGCGGGCGTGCTGATCAGGCGCGAGAGAAGGTCTGCGGCGTGTTTATAGTTCCAGCTCGCGAGCAGAATTCCAGCAATGAGGCCACCGAGGGAGAACAGTTCGAGGATGATGCCGCGCAGGAAGGCCATGACGGTTGAGTATGCGAGCACGGCGATCAGAATCCAGTCGAAGAGGTTCATGTGGCTTAGCTTGTGAGGTTGGGGCGGTCGGTGATCAGACGGAAAGCTTCGAGATACTTCTCGCGGGTGCGGGCTACTACTTCATCCGGTAACGTGGGCGCGGGAGCCTGTTTGTTCCAGTGGATGGATTCGAGGTAGTCGCGGACGTACTGCTTGTCGAAGGAAGGTTGGGGGCCTCCAGGATTGTAGGTTGCAGCGGGCCAGTAGCGGGAGGAGTCGGGAGTGAGGACTTCGTCGGCGAGGATAATTGTGCCGTCCAGCAGACCGAACTCGAACTTGGTGTCAGCCAGGATAAGGCCCTTGCCCTCAGCATGTTTTGTGGCCTTATCGTAGATCTCCATAGTCAGGTCGCGAAGAGCGTTGGCGTGGTCTGCGCCTATCGTTTCTTCGACGAGACTGTAGGAGATATTTTCGTCGTGGCCGCCGGTGTTGATCTTTGCGGCGGGAGTGAAGATGGGTTCGGGGAGACGATCGGATTCGCGGAGTCCGGCAGGAAGTTTGATGCCACAGACAGCGCCGGTCTGCTGGTAATCCTTCCACCCTGAGCCGGAGAGATAGCCCCGGACGACGCACTCCACGGGGAACATCTTTGCTCGTTTGACCAACATGCTGCGGCCTTCAAGTTGGCCCAGGAATGGCTGAAGCTCGCGGGGGAACTGCGCGACATCCGCCGTGATGAGGTGGTTTGGGACAGTGAGCTTGAGGAAGTCGAACCAGAAGAGAGAGAGTTGGGTGAGGATCTTGCCTTTGTCGGGAATGCCACTGCCGAGGACGTGGTCGAAGGCGGAGATGCGGTCGCTGGCGACGAAGAGGAGCTGCTCGTCTGACAAGGCGTAGATGTCCCGCACCTTGCCTCGAGCGGTGAGGGGAAGGGAGCCGAGGTCGGTTTGAAGAAGAGCTTTTGGCATCACGTTGACGGTACCACCTCTCTGGAATATCAAGCAGGGTTGGAGTTAGTAAAGCCGGAGGAGCTTGTCTACAGCTCCGGCAGGCTGGCTGGGCCAGTGGGGGCAGTGGGCGACAACGGTGCGCGGGGTGGACCCGAGGGTGGCATAAGCCGCGTAGACGTTGCATTCCTGCGTATTAAACGGCTGGCTCTGCACTTTGCGGCTGAGGAATGGAGCGAAGGGCGGGCGGTAAAAGATGTCGAGGTCGATGCCGGAGTTGGCGGCGCCGTTGTTGCTCCACGGCGAGACCTTATAGAAGAGGTTGTTGCCGATCGGAACTCTTATGATGGCTCCAGGTTGAAAGATCATCGTGAGCGGAAGCAGGATGCTGCTGGCAAATAAAGGTGCAAGCAGAATTGCTGCGCAGATGGACGTGAGCCATCGGGGTGAGAGACGGGAGAAGAGCAGGATGAGAAGCTGATACCCGGCGATAGCGAGCCAGTTAACGATGACATTGACGTAAGTTGACGAAGTCCCCCATTTGGTGACAACGAAAAATGCATGAAGCGCAACTGCACCGATCGATGCTGAAACCAGTATGGATCTTAAACGGCGGGGTATGCGCATCCAGAAGATCCGCAAAAAAAGCAATGCCAGCATCAGCAGTGCAAGGGCTGCAATTGTGTTCGCTATGTGCATGTATTTCCAGATTAGCCGCTTTTTGAGAGACTGGCGGCTGAGTAGTGGGCGAAGATTTCTGTAGTCAAAGCTGAGGCTGAAAAAGACGCTGGAGCGAGTGTAGATCGCTCCAGCTGCGCAAAGAGATAGCTTCGATGGATGATTGC
>JBDTEQ010000040.1:0-10808 GCA_039922475.1 Edaphobacter sp. | reverse complement strand
AAGCTGTTTCCCTATTTTCGGGTATTTCGTATCTTCCGCTATCTGACGCTGCGCACGGTATTGGCCAGCTCGACAGCGTTGCTGATTGGTCTGCTGATTGGGCCGTACGTGATTGAGAAGCTGCGCGAGTTTCAGATCGGGCAGTATATTCGCGAAGAAGGACCGCAGTCGCACCAGAAGAAGAGTGGGACGCCAACGATGGGCGGGGTGCTGATCTGCATCTCGATCCTGGTGCCGACGCTGTTGTGGACGGATCTGTCGAACCCGTATGTGTGGCTGGTGATGCTGTCGACGCTGGCGTTTGGGGCGATTGGATTTGCGGATGACTACATCAAGGTGGTGCGTCGGCAGAACCAGGGGTTGACGGCGCGGGCGAAGCTGGGATTGCAGTTTGTGGCGAGCGCCGCGGTGGCGGCTGTGCTGGTAGTGATGGATACGCGGGGAGCCTATTCAACACGGTTGATGGTTCCATTTGCGAAGCGGTTCCGGCCGGACCTGGTGTGGCAGTGGATGGGGCATGTTCCGCATATGCACTGGCTGGTGTATGTGCCGTTTGTGATCTTTGTGATGATTGTGATTGCAGGTGCGAGCAATGCGGTGAACCTGACAGATGGATTGGACGGGTTGGCGATCGGCTGCACAATTATTGCCGCGGGTGCGCTGACGGTGCTGACGTACGTGAGCGGTCATGCGGTGTTTTCGGATTATCTTGAGTTGCAGCGAATGCCGATGGTGAGCGAGTTGACGGTGTTCTGCGGGTCGATGGTCGGGGCTAGTATTGGGTTTCTTTGGTACAACGCGCATCCGGCTGAGGTGTTTATGGGGGATGTGGGGAGTCTTGCGCTGGGTGGGGCGATTGGGACCGTGGCTGTCGTGATCAAGCAGGAGTTGCTGCTGCCGTTTATTGGTGGCGTGTTTATTCTTGAGGCGCTGAGCGTGATGTTGCAGGTGGGGAGCTATAAGCTGCGGAATGGGAAGCGGATTTTCAAGATGGCTCCGCTGCATCATCACTTTGAGTTGATGGGGTGGTCGGAGTCGAAGGTGATTGCGCGGTTTTGGATTCTGGCGCTGGTGTTTGCTCTGTTTGCGTTGACTACGTTGAAGTTGCGGTGAGAGTGATATGCAAAAAGTCTATTTACTTTGGCATACGCATGTCTTTTCAGAAGGTCGCGAGGATGCGAAACTCATTGGAGTTTATGAGTCGGCGTATTCTGCTCAGGGTGCCCAAGCTCGCGTTGCAAATCAACCCGGCTTTAGGAACAAACCAGACGGATTTGAGATAGTTGGATATGAAATAGGCAAGGATCATTGGGTAGAGGGCTATACCACGATGCTTGCTGACAAAGAGATTTCCTAGAGGCACTGATTGATGGAACTGAAGAATAAGCGGGTATTGGTGGTGGGGCTGGGTAAGTCTGGCTTGTCTGCGGCTATGTTTCTGCGTGCGCAGGGGGCTCGGGTGACGGTGAGCGATACGCGCAGTGCTGTGGCGCTTGCGAAGGAGATTCCTGCGCTGCTGGAGGCGGGGATCATGGTTGAGTCTGGCGGGCATGGGCTGCTTACGTTTCGGCGGCAGGACTTGATTGTGGTTTCGCCGGGTGTGCCGATGGATACGCCGGAGGTGAAGCAGGTAGTTGCGTTTGGGCTGCCGGTGATTGGGGAGCTGGAGCTGGCGAGCCGGTATCTGAAGGGACAGGTGGTGGCGATTACGGGGTCGAATGGGAAGACGACGACGACGACGCTGGTGGGGAAGATCTTCGAGGATGCGGGCGTGCCGACGCTGGTGGGTGGAAATATCGGGTTGCCGGTGATTGACCTGGTAGCGGAGAGTACGCCGGAGACGGTGAGCGTACTAGAGGTGTCGAGCTTTCAACTGGAGACGATTGAGGAGTTTCATCCGCAGATTGCGGTAGTGCTGAATATCACGCCGGACCATCTGGATCGGCATGGGAGCTTCGAGAACTATGCGGCGGCTAAGACGCGGATTACGGAGCGACAGACGGCGGACGACTTTCTGGTGCTGAATGCGGAGGATAAAGCGGCGCAGATGGTGGCGTTGAAGACGAAGGCACAGATTTACTGGTTCAGCGGGCGGCGACCGATCAAGCAAGGGGCGTTTGTTCATGGGGAGAGCATTCTGTTTGTCGCTCGCGAGGGGGCGAAGGCTGAGCCGGTGATGCCAGTGAGCGAGATTCCTTTGAAGGGCGCGCATAACGTGGAGAACGTGTTGGCTGCGGTGTGCGCGGCTCGGCTGGGAAAGGTTCCGGCGGAGAGTATTCGGGCTTCGGTGGCTGCGTTCAAGGCGGTGGAGCATCGGCTGGAACTGGTGAGGGTGTTGAATGAGGTTGAGTTCTATAACGATTCGAAGGCGACGAATGTGGATGCGACGATGAAGGCGCTGGCTTCGTTTCCGGGAGGGATCCACTTGATCCTTGGGGGGAAGGACAAGGATTCGGATTACAGCCTGATGTCGGAGATGCTGAAGGAACGGGTGAAGATTGTTTACACCATTGGTTCGGCTGCGGAAAAGATTGAGCGGCAACTGCAGGGAGTCGTGAAGATAGTTTCAGCGGAGACGCTGCAGGCGGCGGTTGCGAAGGCTGCGAAGGCCGCGACGATCGGCGATGTGGTTTTGCTGTCGCCGGCCTGCTCGAGCTTCGACCAGTTTGAAAATTATGAGCAGCGCGGCAGGGTGTTTCGGCAGTTGGTGAACGAACTGGAATAGACGCGTGAACAGGGAAGTGACGGCATGGCGAAGAGAGTTGGGGTGGACAAGTGGCTCTTCGGAGTAGTGCTGCTGTTGGTTCTGTTTGGGCTGGTGACGGTGTTTTCGGCTTCGGCGGTGATGGCGCAGGCTAGCCTGGGTTCTCCCTATTCGTATGTGGGGAGGCAAGCGATATGGGCGGTGCTGGGACTGATAGCGATGGTACTGCTGATGCAGGTGGACTACCGCCGGTATAACAATCCCCGGGTGGTATTTCCTGCGGTTGCGGTGACTACGCTGATGCTGATCGGCGTGTTTGCCGTGCCTGGATCGCATGCGACGCATCGCTGGGTGCGGTTTGGAGACTTGTTTACATTTCAGCCTTCGGAGTTGGCGAAGCCTGTGCTGGTGCTGTTTCTGGCTTACTTTTTGCAAACGCGGATTCACCAGATGGACGATTGGAAGGGAACGATTCTGCGGGCCGTTGCTGTGCCTCTGATGTTTACGGCTCTGATCTTGAAGGAGCCGGATCTGGGTACCGGCCTGGTGTGCATGGCGGTGACGGCGTTGATGCTGTATCTGGCAGGGGCGAAGACGCGGTACTTCGCGATTGGCGCTGTGCTGGCCTCGCCGGTTATGTATTACATGCTGTTCCATGTGAAGTTTCGTCATGACCGGATGTTGGCGTTCCTGAATCCGGAGGCTGATCCGCGAGGGACCGGGTTCCACATTCTGCAGTCGCTGATTGCGGTTGGGACGGGCGGAATTCGCGGGCTGGGATTGATGGAGGGGCGGCAGAAGCTGTTCTATCTGCCGGAGGTTCAGACGGACTTCATCTTCGCGAACATCTGCGAGGAGCTGGGATTGATTGGGGCGCTGCTGGTGGTGGGGTTGTTTGTGGCGCTGGGATATCGCGGGCTGCGAGCGGCGTTTTTGTCGACCGATCCGTTTGCGCGGTTTCTTGCGTTTGGGATTACGACGGCGATTCTGATCCAGGCGTTCTTCAATATGAGCGTTGTGCTCGCTCTGCTGCCGACGAAGGGAATTCCGCTGCCGTTCATCTCTTCGGGTGGAACTTCGATTTTTATTACACTGGCCAGCATGGGTGTGCTGCTGAATATTACGCGTGAGATTGACTGAAGCAGGGAGTCGAGAACAGGGAGTAGGGAATAGAAAGCCAAAGACATCTGCGGGTTCTGATTGCAGGCGGAGGGACTGGCGGCCATGTCATCCCTGCGCTGGCGATTGGGCGCGAGTTGCGGGATCGATATGGGGCTGAGGTGCGGTTTGTGGGGACGGCTCGCGGGCTGGAGACGCGGCTGGTGCCGGAGGCGGGGTTTCCGCTGGAGCTGGTGCGCTCCGGTCAGTTGAAGAATGTGAGCCTGGCTACGCGGGCGCGGACGATGCTCGATCTTCCTTTGGGTGTGATGCACTGCGTTCGTCTGTTGAAGACGTTTCGGCCGCAGGTGGTGGTTGGTGTTGGCGGATATGCGAGCGGGCCGGCGATGATAGCGGCGGTTTTGCTGCGAGTGTCGACGCTGGCTTATGAGCCAAATGCGGTTCCGGGGCTGACGAATCGCATGGTGGGCAAGTACGTTGGCGCGGCGGCGGTGAACTTTGCGGAGACGGCGAGGTATTTTCGCAACGCGGTGGTTACGGGAGTACCGGTGCGGGAGGAGATCTTCGCGGTTCCGGACAGGGTGTTGGGAGCAGCGCCTCGGCTGCTGATTACGGCTGGAAGCAATGGGGCAAAAATATTCAATGAGACGATGCCGGGGATTGCAGCGAGGCTTCTGGAGCGGGTGCCGGGGTTGACTATTGTTCACCAGACGGGTGAGAGGGCGCTGGTTGCTACGAAAGAGGCATACTCCAATGCTGGTGTGGATCTGAACCGGGTTATGGTGAGCGCGTTTCTGACGGAGATGCCAAAGGAGTATGCGGCGGCGGATCTTGTACTGGCTCGGGCGGGTAGTACGGTGGCGGAGCTGGCTGCGGCGGGCAAGCCTTCGCTGCTGGTTCCTTTGCCTACAGCCGCAGACGATCACCAGAGGAAGAATGCGGAGCTGGTGGTGAATGGCGGAGCGGCGGAGATGCTGCTGCAGGCGGATGCGACGGCTGAGGTTCTTCTGGAGCGGCTGGTTGGATTGCTGACCGATGGCGAACGGCTGCGGACGATGGGAGCTGCGGCGCGGGCGATGGGGAAGCCGGGGGCGTTGGGGAAGATCGGAGAGATGGTGGTGAGGCTGGGGGGTACCCCCCCCATTGCCCGGCTGTAAGTTATTTCCTTTCATTGATTTACGAAGGGTCGTGATCTCCAAATATTTCATAACAAAGGGGTTATCGCTAAATTAGCCTATATCAATAAGTTAGCCCCGGCCTTTGGCCAGGGCTTCGTTTATTTCTCCACTGTTTTAAGTATAGCTGGTTTGATGGAACTAATACGCCAACTCTATTGCTTTTCGTTTGAGCGACTTAGGTGGTTTCGGGGCTTGACATGCGATTTCTGGGCCAAAAACGCAAAAAATAATTGCGAATGCAAATGCAACGGCAATATTTTGGTCGTTCCGGCTGCGCCTTCACTCCTGCCTTCGGCAGAGCGGTATAGCCTTCGGCGTGATTTTTTCGCAGGGCTGAAGCCCCGCGCTCCCTCCGAAAGACAAGGACAAAGACTTTTCCGCAGCTCTCAGAAATGAGGAATGTCGCTTGGCTGCAAAGAGGTGATTCGGGTGAGAGTAGGTAATGCGGGTTAGAGGCTAGAGCCGTTCTCTCGAAGCTATGGAGCGGGCCTTTAGCCCTTTCCTCTCCGGGTGCCTCAAAACCTGGGCCTGCGGCCCAGGCTGGTATAGCACGGGCCGTTGGCCCTTGAAGGTTGTGACTCTATACCTTTGTGAGAACTGCTCTAAAGAAAGAGAAAGGGCTGAGAGAGTACATCTCTCAGCCCTTGAGTTTTTAGAGCGAGTGGTTAGCGATTACCGATGACCACCACCACCACGCGCTCCACCGCCGCCGCCGTGGAAGCCGCCGCCACCACCACCGCCACCGTGGAAGCCGCCCGAGGGTGCGCCGCCGCCGTGGAAACTGCCGCCAGAGGGTGCGCCACCGCGGAAGCCTCCGCCGTAGCTACCGGAGGGTGCCGAGAAGCTGCGCCCCGGTTGCGAGAAGGATGGTTGTCGGCTGGGTTGCGAGAAGCCGCCGCGCTGCGTAGGTTGAGCGAAGCTGCGTCCGTTGAGGTTTGCGGCTCCGTTGTTGAAGGGACGCGAATCGTTATGAACGGCGCCGTTGTTGAAGTTGCGTGCTCCGTTGTTTACGCTTGCGGCACCGTTGTTGAAGGGACGCGAGTCGTTATGGACGGCACCGTTGTTGAAGTTGCGGGTACCGTTGTTGATGGAGCGGGAGTCGTTGTGAACGGCGCCGTTGTTGAAGGTCCGGCCGTTGATTCCCGAGCCACGGAAGCCGCGGTTGGCAAAGGAGGTGTTGTGCACGAAGGCTGCGCCGCCGGGACGTCCGGAGTAACCGGAATAGCGATGGTCATAGGTGTGGAAGCCGTAGCCGCGGCCGAGGTTGCAGTAGGAACGGTTGTACCAGAAACGGCCGCCGTTCCAGTATCCGCCGTAGAAGCCGATGCCAAAGTAGCCGAAGCCATAGTTGAGGCCACCATAGTAGCCGACGTAGGGGCCCCAGTAGCCGGGGTACCAGGAGTAACCGGTGTAGCCCCAGTCCCAGAATCCGGGTGTCCAGAGGGCATTATTGTAGGGAGGGTAAACCCATGCACCGTTGACCCACTCGTAGCCATCTCCGGTCCAGGCCCAGTAGCCGGGGGTCCAGATGTAGCCGTCGCCAGGGGCTTCGGGCTGCTGGTAGTCGGGGATTTCGGGAGGCTCCTGTTGAACGCCGGTGATCGTGGACGCCGCTTCCTGTTCGGCGGTTGGGCCGGTTTGCTGATTTGGATCCTGTGAGTAGCCTTGCTGGTCATACTGACCGGGCTGCGCGTACTGAGCGTTGGGGTCTGCTGGGGGTGCTGTGGGCGAGGTGTACTGTCCGTTATTTTCGCCCATCTGATTTGGGTTCTGAGCAGGGTTCTGAGCCGGGTTCTGAGCGGGGTTCTGACCGGGATTGTACTGAGCCTGCGCAAAGGCGGGTGTGGCGATGAGAGCTGCTGCCAGTGCGGTGGCGGTAATCGAGTTTCTGAAGAGACGATTGGACGTCATGGCATTCCCTGCCTGCTACTCCTTCGTTTGTCCGGTGTTGCGCCGTGCAACCGAACCTTCGCGGAGAGCGAGGCTGAGTTCCAGCCGGGCTGGTTTGCCTCGGTCAAGTGCTCAGCTCATTAGACACGATTTTTCAGCATTTGTTGCACGAAAGCGGTGTTGTTGTGGGGGAATGGGTTACGGGCGGGTTTTGGCGGTTTTCTGGTTTTGGAAAGTGACCGGTGGGGCAGATTTTAAGACGGGTGAACGCAGATCTTAACAGATGCAAGGATCAGGAACAGGCAAACGCAACAGCAGATCCCTACGGGATGACAAACAAAAGAACAGGCAACGGCAAATGCGGGGATTCACCGCTCCGCTCAGATGACACAAAACGTTTGAATGACAGCAAACGCTTCATGTCAGGCTGAGGGAGAGTGAAAGCGGGTTGGGTTTGGTCTTAATGAGCTTTTGTTGGTGTGGTGAAGAGAGCTTTGGGGCACATGACGTGGACTCCGCTGTTGGTGTCTACGAGCTGGGTGATGTCTACGTCGCAGGCTACGGAGATCAGCGAGTAGGCGTCGTCGCGGGAGATGAGGGGGTGTTCGGGATTTTGCTCCGAGAGGAAGGTGATCATGTTGCGGATGGCCATCTCGGTGGCGGTTTTGAGGTCGAGGTCGAAACCCATGGTGATGTATTGCGTGGGGGTTTCGGCGCGGGGCCAGAGGAGGCGGTGGGGATCGCTGAGGCTGCCTTTGTGGACGATGAACTGGAAGGTTCCGGTGAGCTGGGTTTCGAGGGCGGTGATGTCGACTTCTCCGTTGCCCTGGCCGGCGTGGCCGTCGCCCGCTTCAAAGTTGGCGCCTTTGGAGTTGACGGGGAGATAGAGGGTGGTGCCGGCGACGAGTTCCTTGTTGTCCATGTTGCCGCCGTGCATCCAGGGTGGGGCGGAGTTGTACTTGCCGCCTGAGGCGGTGGCGATGCCCATGCTGCCGAAGAAGGGGTGGAGCGCAATGTCGATACCTGGAGCGAAGTGGCCGATCATCTTTGTGCGATCGAGGGGGATGAGGCGGGAGTGGCTGTAGGGGAAGTCGTTGGGGAGGAAGCCGCGGCCGGCACCGAAGGAGTTGCAGGCCCAGGGGACGTCGATGTCGATCTTTTGAATGCGGATTTCGAGGACGTCGCCGGGCTCGGCTCCGTCGATGGCTACGGGACCGGTGAGGATGTGGCCTCCGGGACCCTTTTCGGAAGCGGGATAGTTTTTATAGATGTCGTCGACGTAGGAGGGGATGTCGGCTGGGGCGATGCCGAGGGCTTCGAGGCGCTGGCGCGGGCCGCAGGTGGAGAGGGTTTGGATTTTGACGGTATCGCCGGATTTGATGGTGAGGGCCGGCTTGGCCTGCGCGGAGTAGAAGCCCCAGGCGATGGTGGATGGCGTGGCGAGGAGAGTCTGCGGAGTGGATTGGGCTAGCGCGGCGGGGATGGCAAGAAGAGCAGCGGCGCAGAGAGCGGCTGAGCGGACGAGGATGGTTGGCATGATGTTTTATATATCACAAGGGGGTGATGGGAGGTGCGGGAGGGCTGATATAGAGTTGGAGATTAATGCATGGACGACAGTGACTGATGCATCGCTGCGTCGGCTAACGGTTTTGATCTGGATTTTTGAAAGTGAGAGATGTGGGTATGTTTGTGCCGGGACATTTTTTGTTTGCACCATCGCAGCGGATTCACTTTATCGGGATCGGCGGGATTGGGATGAGCGGGATCGCGGAGATTCTGCTGACGATGGGTTATACGGTTTCGGGGTCGGATTTGAAGCGGAGCGCGGTGACGGACCGGCTGCTGGGGATGGGTGCGCGGATCTTTGAGGGGCATGCAGCGAGTAATGCTTCGGCGAGCGATGTGGTGGTGACGAGTTCAGCGGTGGCAAAGAACAATCCTGAGGTGGTGGAGGCGCGGGAGCGGAAGATTCCGGTGATTCAGCGGGCGGAGATGCTGGCGGAGTTGATGCGGTTGAAGTATGGGATTGCCGTGGCGGGGATGCATGGGAAGACGACGACTACTTCCATGGTGGCTGCGGTGCTGGCTGGAGGCGGGCTTGACCCTACGGTGGTGGTGGGGGGGCGCGTGGATGCGATGGGGTCGAATGCGCGGCTGGGGAGTTCGCAGTATCTGGTGGCTGAGGCGGATGAGAGCGATCGCTCTTTCCTGAAGCTGTCGCCCGTGCTGGCGGTGGTGACGAATCTGGATCGCGAGCATATGGATTGCTATCGGGATATGGAGGACGTGGAGGGGGCGTTTGTGGAGTTTATGGATCGGCTGCCGTTTTATGGAGCGACTACGGCTTGCGTCGATAATGCGCTGCTGCGCGGGGTGCTGGGGAGGGTGAGGCGGCGGGTTTATACGTATGGTGAGAGCGCGGATGCGGACTTTCGAGTGGAGATGTTGGCGAAGGAGGAGGGCGCTCACTCCTGTTTTGCGGTGAACTGCAAGGGGCTGGTGCTGGGACGATTTCGGCTGCATGTTCCGGGGCGGCATAACGTCTTGAATGCTGCGGCGGCGGTGGCTGTGGGAGTGCAGTTGGGCGTGGCTCCGGACCAGATTGCGGCGGGGCTGGAGAGTTTTCGTGGCGTGGACAGACGGTTTCAGGTGAAGGGTGTAGTGCATGGAGTGACGGTGGTGGACGATTATGGGCATCATCCTACGGAGATCCTGGCTACGCTGCAGGCGGCTCGTGAGTGTGGGTATGGGCGGGTGCTGGTTTTGTTTCAGCCGCATCGTTATACGCGGACTCGGGACCTGATGGGGGAGTTTGCCGGGGCGTTTCATGATGCGGACCGGGTGGAGGTGCTGGATATCTATGCAGCGAGCGAGGAGCCGATTGCCGGGGTGGATGCGCAGGCTTTGGTGAAGGAGATTCGCGCGGCGGGCGGGAGCGGGGTGGAGTATGCGGGCTCGGTTGCGGATGGAGTGAAGGCTCTGGTGAAGGAGGCGAAGGCTGGGGATGTGATCTTGACGCTGGGGGCGGGGAGCGTTTCGCAGGCGGGGGCGGTGTTGCTGGAGGGTTTGGCGGCGAAGGGGTGAGTTCCTGAAAGGGTACATGCGGAAGAAGTTGGGCCGTGATGGGTGGATGGCGGGTTATTCTCGGAGTGGCGATTCTCGCGGCCTTGCTCAGGCTTGCGACAAAGCAATGTGGTATCGAAGCGCGGGACAGCGGTGCTAGATGCACCTGAGGAGAGGTATGCCTCGGAGTCTACGGGGCCGCGACGGATGGATTCGGCGAATCGCAAGTTTCGACGAGACCTGAGCGAAGACTTCGCAGAGCCTTATAACGACGATGTTCCGGTGGGCCGCAGAGGCGGGGGAGTCCGGGTACGGTTTCGTGGACTGCCGGCGACGAAGTGGGGACGGATCTTTGCGGCGTTCGGGTTGCTGGTTTTTCTGGGCATAGGAGCTGGTGCGTTTTTGATGGCGCGGAGCTACCTGCTGCATGATGAGCGTTTTGTGATTCCGTCGTCTTCGGCGATTGAGATTGAAGGGAATGCGCATGTGACGCGGGCACAGTTGCTGGGTGTCTTTGGCGGAGATGTGGAGAGGAATATTTTTTCAGTTTCGCTGGAGCAGCGACGGGCTGAGTTGGAGAGGCTGCCGTGGGTGGCGCATGCGACGGTAATGCGTCTGCTGCCAGACCGGATGCGGGTGTCGATTATTGAGAGGACGCCGGTGGCGTTTGTACGGCAGGGAAGCCGCATTGGGCTGGTGGATGCGAATGGCGTGCTGCTGGATATGCCGGTCGATCAGAAAGAACACTACTCGTTTCCGGTGGTGACTGGAATTGTGGCGAGCGATCCGCTGTCGACGCGGGCGGCGCGGATGAAGATCTTTGAGCGGTTCACGTCGGAGCTGGATGGGTCGGG
>JBDTEQ010000039.1:0-60613 GCA_039922475.1 Edaphobacter sp. | reverse complement strand
TCGTCGTCGGTGGAGGCTCCGCCGAGGTCGTCGGCGCGGATCTGGTAGAGGAAGCGGCTGCTGCTGCCGGAGGTGCCGGCCTCTTTGACGAGGACTTCGCTGGAGTGAATGGCGACGGTTTCGACGGGGTGGTCGTTGAAGTCGATGAAGTGGGGCGAGATGAACATGAAGAGGAGGATGGCGGTGACGAGGATGTCGTAGTGGAAGCTGCCGCGCTCGTAGGCCCAGAAGATGTAGCTGCGGATGAGTTTCAACATGGGTTAGCTCCTGCCTGATTGCTTGCCGATGATGGTATCGCCGTTCATGTAGGGGATGAGGGCTTCTGGAACTTTGATGGTGCCATCGGCCTGCTGGTAGTTCTCGAGGATCGCGAGATAGGTGCGGCCTACGGCCAGGCCGCTGCCGTTGATGGTGTGAAGGAAATCCGTCTTTGTCTTAGAAGCGGATTGGTTTGTTTTTCTATATTTGATGTTGGCGCGGCGGGCCTGGAAGGATTCGAAGTTGGAGCAGGAGCTGATCTCGCGGTAGAGGTTCTGGCCGGGGAGCCAGACTTCGAGGTCGTAGGTTCTGGAGGAGGCGAAGCCCATGTCGCCGGTGCAGAGGAGAATGCGGCGGTAGGGAAGGCCTAGTTTTTCGAGGACGGTTTCGGCGTGTCTGGTCAGGGCTTCGTGCTCTTTTTCTGAGTCTTCGGGTCTGGTGAACTTTACTAGTTCTACTTTTTGGAACTGGTGCTGGCGGATCATGCCGCGGACGTCTTTGCCGTAGGAGCCGGCTTCGCTGCGGAAGCAGGGGGTGTAGGCGCAGAAGGAGATGGGGAGTTCGGATTCTTCCAGGATTTCGTCGCGGAAGAGATTGGTTACGGGGACTTCGGCGGTGGGGATGAGCCAGTGGTCGTTGTCCTGATACGCGCCGGGTTGGTATGGGCCTTTGTCGTCGCAGTGGAAGAGGTCTTCGGCGAACTTGGGGAGCTGGCCGGTGCCGAAGAGGGATTTGGAGTTGACCATGTAGGGCGGGAGGACTTCGGTGTAGCCGTGCCCCTGGTTCTCCGGACTGCGTGTGTGGAGGTCGAGCATGAAGTTGGCGAGGGCGCGTTCGAGGCGTGCTCCCTGGCCAAAGTGGACTACGAAGCGGGAGCCGGAGATCTTTGCGGCTCGGTTGAAGTCCAGGATGCCGAGGGCTTCGCCTAGTTCCCAGTGTGGTTTGGCGGGGAAGGCGAAGGTGGGGGGTGTTCCCCATTTTTTTTCTTCTCGGTTGCCGTGCTCATCTTTGCCGATGGGGACAGAGTCCTGCGGGAGATTGGGGAGGGTCTGCATGATCTCGCGCAGACGCTCGTCGGCGGTCATGGCTACGGTTTCGAGCGACTCTACTTCGGATTTGAGGGTGCGGGTCTGTTCGGTCTGGGCGGTGGCGTCGGTGCCTTCGCGGCGGAGCTTGGCAATCTCTTCGGTGAGCTTGTTGCGCTGGGCCTTGAGGGTTTCTAGCTGGGTGATGGCTTCGCGGCGTTCGCGGTCGATGGTGGCGAAGTCGCCGAGGACGATGGCGGGGTCCATGCCTCGGGTGCGCAGCTTTTCTTCTACCAGGGGCAGGTTTGCCCGGACAAATGCTGGATCGATCATTATTGGTTTATTTTAGCGTCTTGTCGGGCGGTGGAGGATTTTGCGGCGAAGGGGAGAGGAATTCGATTAGGCTTAGAGAGATTGTTGGATGATTGTTTTGTGCTGAGGCTCTTGCAGGAGGGCATACCCCAGGGGCTAAAGCCCCGCTTCTGTGGGTATCCGTGAGAGGCCCAAGGCTGAAGCCTTGGGTTACCTAGAAGCAAAGGCTACTACGTAGAAGCAAAGGCTGCCTCTAGAATCGAAAGCTATCTAGAAGCAAAGGCTGCCTAGAAGCGAAGGCTACTACCTAGAAAGCAAAAGCTGCTACCTAGAAGCAAAGGCTACTGCCTAGAAGCAAAAGCTGCTTAGAAGCGAAGGCTGCTGTATCGGCCTATAGAACGACATAGCGGAGAGCGTGTGATTGCAAATCGGGCGGAAAAGATGGTGGTACTCCAGGCAAACCGCAGATCCTTCGACTGCGGCTTTCGCGATGAGGCTGCGAGAGCCTTCGCTCAGGATGACACTTCTTATGAAAGCAGACATTTGCGACCCAACTCCAGGTCGATACATCCTGGAAGCAACTGCATGGAGATGAAGGAGTGGGTGGAAGGATGTTGAGGCTATGAGTACGGGGACGCGCGATAAAGGGCCGGATATGCGGGTGACGATTGCGGGGGTGGAGTTTCGCTCGCCGGTGATTGCGGCCAGCGGGACGTTCGGCTATGGGGTGGAGTTCGAGGAGATTGTTTCGCTGGATAAGATCGGCGGATTTGTTACGAAGGGGCTGTCGAAGGAGCCGATGCCGGGGAATCCTTCGCCACGGATTATCGAGACGGCGGCAGGGATGATGAACGCGATCGGCCTGCAGAATATGGGGGTGCAGGGGTTCATCGCGGAGAAGCTGCCGAAGCTGCATGGAGCTCAGGGCACGGTGGTGATTGCGAATGTGTTCGGGTTCACGATTGGGGATTGCCTGGAGGTGATCCATGCGCTGAACGATGCGCCGGGGATTGCGATGTATGAGCTGAATGCGAGCTGTCCGAATACGAGCCATGGGGGGATGGTGTTTGGGACGGACCCGCCGCAGTTGTGGGAGCTGACGGCTCGGTGCAAGGGGGCGGCGCGGAGGCCGTTGATGGTGAAGCTGTCGCCGAATGTGACGGATATCGGGCTGATGGCGCGGGTGGCGGAGGATGGCGGGGCGGATGCCGTGTCGCTGGTGAATACGTTTGTGGCGCTGGCGATCGATGTGGAGACGCGAAGGCCGAGGATTGCGAATGTGACGGGAGGGCTTTCGGGGCCGGCGATTAAACCGATTGCGGTTCGGATGGTGCATGAGGCTGCGAAGGCGGTGAAGATTCCTGTGGTGGGGATGGGCGGGATTGTGCGGGGGGAGGATGCGGCGGAGTTCATGATGGCGGGGGCAACGGCGGTGCAGGTGGGGACGGCGAGCTATGCCGATCCGCGGGCGGTGGAGAATATTGCGACGGGGTTGAAGCGGTGGTGCGCGGCGCATGGGGTGACGGAGGCGCGGTCGCTGACGGGGTCGGCTGTGATCTGAGGTGCGGCGGGTGCCTTAGAATTGGAAGTAATGGAACATACGGTTGATTCTTCTGCTGCTGTCGATCTTCGGCCCGTTCGGCGGGCTTTGCTTTCGGTTACTGACAAGACGGGCCTGGTAGGGTTTGCTCGGGTGCTGGCGTCGTTTGGGGTGGAACTGGTTTCTACCGGTGGGACGGCGAAGGCTCTGCGTGAGGCTGGGCTGCCGGTGCGCGATATCAGCGATCTGACGGGGTTTCCGGAGATGCTGGATGGGCGGGTGAAGACACTGCATCCGAAGGTGCATGGTGGGATTCTGCATATTCGGGAGAATGCGGAGCATGTGGCTGCGGTGAAGGAACATGCGATCGAGCCGATCGATATGGTGGTGGTGAATCTGTATGCGTTTGAGAAGACTTCGCAGAAGCCGGGGGTGAAGTTTGCGGAGGTGATCGAGAATATCGACATCGGCGGGCCGTCGATGGTGCGGTCGGCGGCGAAGAATTTTTCGGATGTGGCGATTGTGACTTCGGTGGGGGATTATTCGCTGCTGGGGGAGGAGATGGCGGCGAATGGGGGGAGTTTGACGCGGGCTACGCGGTGGCGGCTGGCGAAGGCGGCGTTTGCGGTGACGGCGGCCTATGATGCGGGGATTGCTTCGGCTCTGGAGAGTATTGAAACGCCTTCGGGGGCGGCGGTTTTTCTGAGGGATGAGTTGCCGGGTACGGTTCGGGTGATCGATCCGCTGCTGAAGACGCTGCGGTATGGGGAGAATCCGCACCAGAAGGCGGCGCTGTATACGGATGGGAGCGGGAAGGGCGTTGCGAATGCTCGGCAGTTGCAGGGCAAGGAGCTTAGCTATAACAACATCGTCGACCTGGATGCTTGCTGGGAGCTGGTGAGCGAGTTCGATGAGCCGGCGGTGGTGATCATCAAGCATACGAATCCTTGCGGGGCTTCTACGGGAGCGACGGTGGTGGAGGCGTATCGGCGGGCGCTGGCGGCCGATCCGGTTTCGGCGTTTGGCGGAGTGATCGGGGTGAACCGCGAGGTGGATGGCGCGGCGGCGGAGGAGATTGCGAAGCTGTTTGTGGAGGCGATTGTTGCGCCTTCGTTTACGGTTGAGGCGCTGGAGCGATTTGCAGCGAAGAAGAATCTTCGGCTGATCGAGATTTCGCCGGCGGAGACTTCGCGGGTGTTGAAGCAGGTTTCGGGTGGGCTGCTGGTGCAGGATGCCGACCGACTGCGAGTGAGCGAGGCGGAGTTGCAGATGGTGACCAAGCGGAAGCCAACGGCGGAGGAGACTCGGGCGCTGCTGTTTGCGTGGCGGGTGTGCAAGCATGTGAAGTCGAACGCGATTGTGTATGCGCGGTTCAGCGAAGGACATGGGCAGACGGTTGGGGTGGGCGCGGGGCAGATGAGCCGGGTGGATGCGGCACGGTTTGGGGCGATGAAGGCGATTCTGCCGTTGCAGGGGACGGTGGCGGCTTCGGACGCGTTTTTCCCGTTTCCCGACGGGATGGAGACGATTGCGGGGGCGGGGGCTACGGCGGTGATTCAGCCGGGAGGATCGGTGCGGGACGCTGAAGTGATTGAGGCTGCAGACCGGCTGGGCGTGGCGATGGTGTTTACGGGGGTACGGCACTTCCGACACGGATAAATGCTGTGTTTTTGCGAGGGTGGCGGATATAATCGCGTTGATGTCAAGCAAACGGTAGGTCCTGGCCGCCTGCATCCAATCTGCGGGTGGGCTCGTCTAACGGGTGTCTGGCTGTATCGCTTTCGGCACACATTCCGTCGGCACAGGAAATTACAACTCATGACTTTGCTTCTACGTGCCTCCTCTGTTCGCAACCTCCGCTTGATCCCGACGGCTGCGCTGCTTGGTTTACTTTTTGCGGCGTCTACGCTGGTTGCACAGACCCCTGCGGCGAAGAGTTCGGCTGGTCCGACGACTTCGACGGCTGTACCCGATCGCTCGTCTTCGTACTACCACTATGGTCTGGCGAAGCTCTACGAGAATATGGCGGTGAATGCCGGCCGGTCGGACTATGCGACGCAGGCGGTGGAGCAGTACAAGCTGGCGCTGGATGCGGATCCGAACTCGCGGCTGCTGCAGGATGGGTTGGCGGATCTGTACTTCAAGATCGGGCGAATCCGGGAGGCGGTGACGGCAGCACAGGACCAGGTTGCGAAGAATCCCGAGGATGTTGAAGCGCACACGCTGCTGGGCAAGGTGTATCTGCGTTCCCTGGGGGACATGCAGAGTCAGCAGGCGGGGCAGATGTTGCAGTTGGCGATCGGGGAGTATGAAAAGCTGGTGCAGTTGAAGCCGGGTGACGTGGAGACGCATCTGCTGCTGGGCCAGCTCTATGGTCTGAACCATGATTCGGCCAAGGCAGAGACGCAGTTCAAGGCAGCGCAGAAGATCGATTCCTCCTCGGAGGAGGTTGCGCTGAATATGGCGCGGCTGTACAGCGAACAGGGCGATCCGAAGCGCGCGGCCGAGGTGCTGAACGCAATTCCTGTGGATGATCGCTCTCCGCGGATTGAGTTCGCGCTGGGTGCAAGCTACGAGCAGATGAAGCAGAACAAGGACGCGATTGCGGCGTACCATCGGGCACTCGATCTGGAGCCTGACAATCTGGATACAGAGCGCGGACTGGCGAATGCGCTGCTTGGCGATGGGCAACTGGATGAGGCGCTGAAGGTGCTGACCGGGATTGTTGCCTCGGAGCCTCAGGATTCGCAGTCGCAGATTCACATCTCGGAGATTGAGCGGCGCCAGGGACACTACGACGAGGCTTTGAAGACACTGGACAAGGCGAAGAAGCTGGCTCCGGAGTCGCTGGAGCTTACCTACAACGAGGCACTGATCTACGATTCGCTGGGCCGCTACGATGATGCGATCGGTGTGCTCTCGAAGCTGGCTTCAGACACGACGCGAGCGGATGGGAAGTACTCGGACGGGGAGAAGACGAACCGCTCGATCTTCCTGGACCGGCTTGCGATTGTCTATCGCGAGCAGAACAAGACAGCGGAGGCGATTGCGGCCTACAAGCAGTTGATGACCCTGGGTGGGGAATATGTCAAGAACGGGTATCAGGGGCAGATCGATACGTACCGCGATGCGCACCAATGGAAAGAGGCCACGGCTGTTGCTGCCGAGGCGGCGAAGGCGATGCCGAAGGATCACGCAATCCAACTGACCTACGCGGGACAGCTTGCGGACACAGGGCAGGAGGACCAGGGAGTGGCGCTGGCGAAGACGCAGTTGAAGGCGACGATGGGCAGTGCGGAGGAACGCGACTCGCACCTGGCGCTGGCGACGATGTATACGCGGTTGAAGCGCTGGCCTGAGGCTGCTGCTGAGTTGGACAGCGCAGAGGCACTGGCGAGCAAGCCGGATGAGAAGCTTTATGTTTATTTCCTGCGTGGGTCGCTGTATGACCGGCAGAAGCGCTACGACGAGTCAGAGGCGCAGTTTCGCAAGGCTCTGGCCATTGATCCGCAGAATCCGACGATTCTGAACTATCTCGGTTACATGCTTGCCGATCGCGGTGTGCGGCTGCCCGAGGCACTGGCGCTGATTCGCAAGGCGGTCGATCTCGATCCGCAGAACTACGCGTTTCTGGACTCTCTGGGATGGGCGTACTTCAAGTCGGGGCAGTATGCGCTGGCTGAGGAGAATCTGCGCAAGGCAAATGAGCGGAGCAGTTCGGACCCGACGGTACACGATCATCTGGGCGAGGTTTACGAGAAGACGGGAAACCTGAAGATGGCGGTGGCGCAGTGGGAACGCTCGATGTCGGACTATGCGAGTTCGCTGCCTGCGGATGCCGATCCTGCGGACGTTGCCAAGGTACAGCACAAGCTGGAGAACGCTCGGGTGAAGCTGGCCAAGGTGGCAGGGACGACGCCGAATAAACAGTAACGATTTTCCGGGCTAACGGGCTGCTCTTTAGCGGGCAGCCGTTACACTTAAAACTGACTATGACGATCGATCTCCATCGATGCGCTGTCGTGGGAGATCCCGGTGATCTTCTTTTGACGCGCGTCTATCCTGCTCCTCGACGGGTGGGGCGTACTCCTTTCCAGCGGGACCGGGAGCGGATTGTGCAGGCGCGCGCGTTTCGGCGGCTGGCGGGGAAGACGCAGGTGTTTACCAGCCGTGCGTCGGACCACTTTCGCAGTCGATTGACGCACACGATTGAAGTCGCTCAGATTGCGCGTGCGGCGGCGAGTACGCTTGGATTGAATGAAGACCTGGCGGAGACGCTGGCACTGGTTCACGATATCGGGCATCCTCCGTTTGGACATGCGGGGGAGCGAGCGCTGGACCGATGTCTGCAGCGTCATGGCCGGCGGTTCGATCACAATGTTCATGCGCTGAGGATTGTGGAGCACTTTGAGCAGAGATATGCGGCCCATCGCGGGTTGAATCTGACGCTGGGGGTACGCGAGGGGATCATCAAACATTCGCGCGACTATGCGGTGGAGCAGCATCCTGAACTGGCGGAGTATCTGCTGGATGAGAGGCCACCGCTGGAGGCGCAGTTGATCGACCTGTCGGATGAGATCGCTTATCTTACGGCGGACCTCGATGATGGAGTGGAGTCGGGTCTGCTGGAGATCGGGCATATTCGTGAGCATGTGGATGCTCTGGCGCGATGCTATCGGATGGTGGAGCGGCAGCATGTTGGAGTGGAGGAGAAGTTTCTGTTCAACGAGGCGCTGCAGTTGATGCAGAACATTCTTACGGATGACCTGATTAATACGACGGCGAAGAATGTCGAGGCGATGGGCGCGGAGTCGCTGGCTGATGTGCGGCGGCATCCTGCGCGGCTGGCGGTGTTTTCTGCTGAGGTGGAGGCGGAGCGGCTGCAGGAGAAGCGCTATCTGTATGACACGCTGTATACGTGTGCGCCGCTGGAGACCGAACACAACAAGGCGGAAGAGGTGGTGGCGGCGCTCTTCGATCACTGGATCAATGATCCGGAGGAGCTGCCGGCGAGCCACTTCGACGAAGTGGAGAATGAAGGGCTGGCGCGGGTGGTGGCGGACTATATTGCGGGGATGACGGACAGCTTTATTCTGCAGCAGTATGCGCGGGTGAAGCGGGCGGTTCGGCGGTAACGGATTGTCGCGTGAATAAAAAACGGCGTTGGAGCAGAAACGCTGTACACTTTCAGGCAAATGAGCTTCAGTCCAGCGAATATTACGGCGCTTGTGATTGCTGCCAGCTTTGCGGCGGGGTTGAATATCTATGCCACGGTGCTGACGCTGGGGATTCTGGCGCGGACACAGTGGGTGGCGCTGCCTCCAGGGCTGGACTCGCTGGGGCATACGTGGGTGCTGGTGGTGTGCGGGATCATGTTCGCGATGGAGTTTGTGGCGGACAAGATTCCTGGGGTCGATTTGGTTTGGAACGCGCTACATACAGTGGTTCGGGTGCCGATTGCGGCGCTGGTGGCGTATCACGCGAGTTCGCAGCTGACACCGCAGATGCAGATTCTGGCAACGGCGATTGGTGCGGTGGTGGCGCTGGCGGCGCATGGATCGAAGACGGCGCTGCGCGCGGCAGTGACTCCGAGCCCGGAGCCGATGTCAAATATTGCGTTGAGTTCGACGGAGGATGTGGCGGCGGTGGGGCTGACCTGGTTTGCGACAAATCATCCGATGATTGCGGCGGGGATCGCACTGCTGTGCCTGTCGGCGGCGATCTTGGCGGCACGGACACTGTTGCGAGCGATACAACGGCCGCTGCGGAGGCTGTTTGGTATCGACGAAGATGATAATGTGCTGCCGAAGCCTTCGAGTTGATGTGGCCCAGGTTTCGTGCGGTCGCGGCCTGGGGCGCTGGCGACTGTCCTCCGATGTGCGGGCGCGCGGAAGAAGTTGGTGGGTGATATTCTAGGCAAAAATACGGCAAGATGAGGCGCGCAGGTTTTCATGTCCAATTCCAATATCTCTGAGAAGGATTCTTCCTTCGAGTCCACCGATTCTATTGAACAGATTGTGCCTGTTGAAGCGGCTACGCCTGGGGAGTCGAGCGAGTCGTTCGATGCGATACTTTCGCAGTTTGAGCAGACCCACTCGCACAAATCGGCCGAGGGTGGACGGCAGCTCGCGGGGACCGTGGTTGCGGTTTCGGCGGAGTATGTCTTCGTCGATATCGGTTACAAGACTGAGGGCGTGCTGCCGGCGGGGCTGTTTGAGAAGGAGCCAGTGGGGCCGGGGGACAAGCTGCAGGTCTCGGTGAAGGGGCGCAACGAGGAGGGCTATTACGAACTCTCGCGGATGCGGGTGGAGACGCCGAAGGACTGGAGTTCGCTGGAGAAGGCGTTTGAGGATAAGGCTGTCATTGTCGGCACGGTGACGGGTGCGGTGAAGGGTGGGTTGACGGTGGATGTGGGGGTGCGCGCGTTTATGCCGGGGTCGCGGAGTGGAGCGCGCGATGCGGCAGAGATGGAGAAGCTGGTAGGGCAGGAGATTCGCTGCAGGATTATCAAGCTGGATGCGACGGAGGAAGATGTGGTGGTGGATCGCCGCTCAGTTTCTGAGGAGGAGGATCGTTCGACAAAGGAACGCCGTTACTCGGAGATTAATGAAGGGGATATTGTTTCGGGAACCGTGCGCAGCTTGATGGACTATGGCGCGTTCGTCGATATTGGCGGTGTGGATGGGCTGCTGCATATCAGCGATATTGCGTGGGGGCGGGTGGAGAAGCCGGCAGATGTGCTGACGGTGGGCCAGCAGGTGGATGCGAAGGTGTTGAAGATTGAGCCTTCGGGGAGACGGATTTCGCTGGGTTTGAAACAACTGCAGCCGCATCCGTGGGACGCGGTTGCAGGCAAGTATGCGGCTGGGGAGCGGGTGCGCGGGAAGGTGACGCGGGTGACGGACTTTGGCGCGTTTGTGGAGTTGGAGCCCGGGATTGAGGGAATGGTTCACCTGTCGGAGATGTCGTGGGCGAAGAAGGTGAGGAAGCCTGGCGATATGGTGAAGCCGGGCGACGTGGTGGAGGTGATGATTCTCGGCGTGAATGTTGCGGAGCGGCGGATGGCTCTGGGATTGAAGCAGACGCTGGGCGATCCGTGGGCGGATGCGCAGACGAAGTTTGTTGTGGGGTCGCAGGTGGAGGGGCCGGTGACGAGCTTTACGAAGTTCGGCGCGTTTGTGCAACTTGCCGATGGCATTGAGGGGATGGTTCATGTCAGCGAGATCAGCGCGGAGAAGCGAGTGGAGCGTCCGCAGGATGTGCTTCGCGTGGGGGAGACGGTAAAGGCGAAGGTGCTGGATGTAGACAAGGAAAAGCGACAGATCAAGCTGAGCATGAAGCAATTGGTTCCTACCGGGCTTGACGAATATATTGTGGAGCGTAAGTTGGGCGAGGTGGTTTCGGGCCGTCTGGTGGAGATTGCGGGAGAGCAGGGAACGGTGGAACTGGGTGAAGGGATTCTTGCACAGGCGCGGCTGGTGTTGGAGGCCGCGGTGAAGGAGACGCCGCAAGCCGGTGCGTTGGATATGTCATCGCTGGGCTCGATGCTGGCGGCGCGATGGAAGAATGGGCCTTCGGCGAGCGAGGCGAAGGCGGAGCCAGTGAAGGCGGGGCAGATTCGGAGCTTCCGAATTACGATGGTCGATCGCGCGGCGAAGAAGATTAAGCTGCAGTTGGTGTGAGCGATTGAACTTCTAACCTGCTGTGAGAGAGGGATGGTCGGCAGTGGAGATTTCTCTGCAGCTATTTTTCGTCAATTATTTTTATTGGCTTCGTTGATTTGTTGCCAGAGTTCGGGATCGACGGGGATGCCGAGGCGAAGGTTTTCTTCGCGGAGATGGAGGGTCTGTTCGCCGGGGTAGCGGATGGGTTTTTGGGGATCGACTGGCGTGGCTTCGCGGAGAGTGGCGACGATGCCTTCTACGATCTGGGTGAGTTCCTGTTGACTGGCCAGAGAGCTGGGGTCGATGGCGAGAAAGATCTGGGAGACGTTGGATTCGCGCATGGGGTCGCGGGGGATCTGATGGGCGGCGAGGCCTCCGGAGAGCATGGCGGCGAGCATGTCGAGGAGGAGGGAGAGGCCGGAGCCTTTCCAATAGCCTATGGGGAGGGCGCGCTGTGAGGCCTCTATCGCAGTGGCGTCTTTGGTCAGGTTGCCGGCGGTGTCGAAGCCTCCGTTGACGGGGAGAGGCTGGCCGCGTTTGCTGTAGGCGGCGATGGTGCCGTAGGAAAATTGTGACGTGGCCATGTCGAGGACGATGGGGCCGTCGGGGCGTGGGGCGGCGATGACGAGTGGGGTGTTACCGAGCGTAGGGGTGGCAGCTCCCCAGGCGGGCATGTTGACGAGGGTATTGGACCAGCAGATGGCGAAGAGGCCTTGTTCGGCGGCCTGCCAGCCGTAAGTGCCGCCGCGCATCCAGTGGTTGGTGTTGGCGAGAGCTACGCCGCCGATGCCGTGCTGGCGGGCGAGATCGATGGCGCGTTGCGTGGAGACGACGGCGTTGAGATTACCGATGCCGCGATGACCGTCCCAGCGCTCGATGGCTCCGATGCCGGCGGTTCGGGTGGGTTCGGCGTGGACGTCGGTGCTACCGTTGGCGACCGATGCGGCGAAGCGGGGGAAGCGATTGAGACCGTGAGTGTAGATGCCGTCGCGGGTGGTTTCGGCGAAGAGGCGGGCGCATTGCGCGGCGCGATCTGGAGAGAGGCCGAGGCGCTGCATGGCGCGGTTGAGAGCGGCGTAGAGTTCGTCGAAGGGGACTCGGAGCATGGTGCTAGTGTAATGGGCTGTTGAGGCTCTGCTGCCGACGTGTTTGTTCGTGGACTCGGAGTTTAGGTTGCGTATTTTACTTTTCGGGTTTGGATTGTTCTGCGGCTTCTTTCGAGTGCTCGAAGGCTTTGATGGAGTACTCGTGCGCCTGCCTGGAGAGTTCGTGGGCTGTGAGGTGATCGCCTTTGCCATGAGCTGTGGCTGCGGACTGGTGGGCGTGGGCGGCTTTGTTGTGATATTCAGCGGCACGATCGTGCGGGCTTTGCGACATGGTGTGTTGTCCTCTGGAGGTTGGATGCATTTTGTGGAGGAGACGTTTGGTTATCGGCCCATCCATCCACCGTCGACAGTGATGCTGGTGCCGGTGACGTAGTTGCTTGCAGGAGAGCTGAGGTAGACGGCGGCGCCGACGATGTCTTCGGGCTGGCCCCAGCGAGCGGCGGGGATGCGCTCGAGGATCTGGCGGCTGCGCGTCTCGTCGGCTGAAGGGAAGCCGGAGGTTGTGACCGAGAGCGCGAAGAAGTATCTGGCGATTGTGAAGGAGTATCGCGCGTCGAAGAAGTTTTCTTAGGCGAAACCTGCTTAAGAGTCTGAGCGGTTGATGCGGAACTTTGGGCGGGTGACCCATAGGATCGGCTGGCGGATGGGGAAGGTGCGCTGCAACTCGGGGATGGCGGTGTCGGGGTTGAGTGTTTGCCAGAGCGCGGCGTACTCGGGGCGGTCGTAGGCGCGTGCAGCGAAGAGCAGGGCCGGCGGCCGGATGGGGAGATCTGTAAAGTGGGACGCGTCGGCTAGAAAAGGCCATTTGCCGCGGTCGAGAATGTAGGGGTACAGGCGTGCGATGACGATGCGCATGCCGGGGCCGTCCTGCAGCTCGTAGTCCCAGACGCTTTCGAAGCGGGTGGAGAGTAAGACGCAGACGCCGGCGAGCATGTTGAGATTGAAGAGGGTGTTGCGATAGGGATTGGGCGTGGTGAGCTCGTGGGGGAAGGTGCCGTCGGCGAGTATCTGAGCGCGGATGGTGCTGGATCGATAGTGGTGACGCAGAACGGTGAGGGGAGCGTCATCGGTAGTTTGGGTGAGGCTGGCGATGGCCGCTGCCTGGAGGAGCCACGATGAGCCGAGATGATTTCTGGTATCGCGCGCAAGGCCGGCGAGGCGGGAGGTGTTGAGCCAGGTGAAGTAGTCGGCGAACCATTTGAGAAGAGCGGTGTGATCGGATTCGGTGAGTGCTTCGGAGCTGTAGAGGAATGGGAGGCATTGCGCGACTTCGGCGAGGTGGACGGCTTCGATGACGCCTTCGGGGCGACCGGCTTTTGCGGGACGGATGGTTTGAGCGTAGAGGATGCTCGGGGTCATGCGGGTTGCGGGATCGAGGAACCAGGCTCGCAGATGCGCGACGGCCTGCAGGACGTAACGCCGGTCGCTGGTGATAACGAAGGCTGCGGTGAAAGCAGGCACGCAGATGCTGAAGTCGAGCAGAGCGTCGCGATGGGCGGTGAAGGCGTCGGGATTTGGCGAGCCGGAGCGTTGAATGAAGGGGCCAGTGGGTTTTGCAGAATCGGGCCAGAAGTCTTCGGCTTCGGAGTAGAAGTCGTGCGGGGTGCCTGGGCTGCGCGGGCAGAGGAGCGTTGTGAGTGGGGCTGGGGATTGCGTGAGGTAGTGCGCTGCGGCTTTCAGGATGCGGTCGTGATCGATCGTGGCGACGTCGGGACGAGTGGTGGGCGCGGTTTGAGACAGGAGGAGGCGCGGTGTGAGGAGGAGGGTGGCGGCTTGCGAACAGAAGATGCGACGGGTGGTTGCCATGACGAGGTTCGTGGCGGAAGAGTATCACGATGCGCGGTCATTTGCCGGTGTGGGGAGACCGCCGCTTTGCGCTTCCGGTTTGACGATAGGATGTTAATCAATGCGAGTGTGGGTTCGATCTGGAATTCTGCTGGTAGTTGGTTTGGTGTTCGGGGTTGTGCAGACGCTTGCTTCAACCCGCCCGGTTCGAGTTTGTGTGCAGGATGAGCGGGGTGGCGCGATCGCAGGGGCGCGGGTGGAGGTGCAGGGGGATTCGTCTCAGGCTGCCGTGAGTGATATTGGCGGATGCGTGGTGATGACGGGCGACGCACAGTCGAAGGTGGAGGTTACGCGGAACGGGTTCAGCCGTGTGGTGCGGGAGCTGGGCGACGAGAGCCAGGTGATGGTAGCGATGCGTGTTGCCGGGGCGACGGAGGAGGTAGAGGTGACGGCTGCGCGGGCTCCGTTGGCTCTGGATGCGAGTGCGAGCAGCGTGCGGACGATGACTGGGGAGCAGTTGCGCGAAGCTCCGGGGTTTACGCTCGACGACCGGCTGCGGGAGGTCGCGGGTTTTCAATTGTTTCGGCGGACGAGCTCGTGGGTGGCGAATCCGACGACAGAGGGAACGACGCTGCGGGGGCTGGGTTCGACTGCGGCCAGCCGCACGCTGGTGTTGAGTGACCAGGTGCCATTGAATGATGCGTATGGCGGGTGGATTCATTGGAGCGAGATTCCGGCGCTGGCGATTCAGGATGTGGAGCTGATGCGCGGTGGGGCTTCGGACCTTTATGGGTCGAGTGCGATTGGCGGTGTGATTGATGTCGTTCCCGTCGTGCCGAAAGGTTTTGACTATGGGCTGAATGTTGCGGGAGCGAGCGAGGATACGTCGATTGCAGATGGTCTGTTGACCGCCGGGTCGCAGGGATGGAGTGGGCTGGCGGCTAGCAGTCTGTTTCGAACGGGCGGATATATTTTGACGGCGCCGGAGGTGCGCGGGCCTGTGGATGTGCCTTCAAATGTCCATTCGCAGAGCGGACGGGTAGAGCTGCGACGTGTCGTTGGCGCTGATGGCGGCGCGTTTCTGCGCGGGAATGTGTTGAATGAGGCTCGGAGCAATGGGACGCCGCTGCAGACGAATGGAGCGCGCATCTGGCGGTATGTTGCGGGGAGCGATTGGTCTGCCGGAGATGCGGGAAGGTTTCTGGTTCGGTTCTATGGGACCGATCAGAAGTACCGGCAGAGCTTTTCTGCGATCAATGCGACGCGGACTTCGGAGAAGTTGACGGCGCTGCATGTCGATCCATCGCAGCAGGTGGGTGGGACGGTGCAGTGGGCACGGAGTTATCGAAAGTGGACGGCGGTTGCCGGCGGCGATGTGCTGGATAATCGCGGGACGGATCTGGAGCAGATCTCACGGGTGAGCGTGAGTACGCGGCAGCGGGGTGAGGGTGTGTATGGCGAGGTGTTGTGGCAGCCGGAGACGTGGTCGTTTGCATTCTCGTCGCGGTTCGATCACTTTGGGAGCTTCGATGCGCGGCAGGTTGGAGGGACACCGCAGCCGTTGCCGAGTATCAGCGAGAATGTTTTTAATCCGCGGCTCGGAGTTGTGAAGAAGATGAATTCTATGCTGTCGCTGACGGGGTCGGGATTTCGGGCGTTTCGCGGGCCGACGATGAATGAGCTGTATCGGCAGGGGCAGGTGGGGCAACAGATTACGCTGGCGAATCCGAGTCTACGGGCGGAGCGGGCGACGGGATTTGAGTTTGGAGCGCTGGGGAACGTGAGGCGGTTGGGGTCGGTGCGGGGGAGCTACTTCTGGACTGAGGTGAATCGGCCGGTGGCGGCAGTGACGTTGAGCTCGACGCCGACTTCGACACTTTTGATGCGGAAGAACCTGGGGCAGTTGACAAGCAAGGGGCTGACGGCGGAGTGGGAGCTGCGGCCAGCGGGATGGATGTCGGTGATTGGCGGGTATCAACTGGCGTTTTCTACGGTGACGAAGTTTCAGGCCGATCCGGCGCTGGTGGGGAAGTGGACTGCGCAGGTGCCACGGAATATGGCGACGGTGCAGATGCGGTTTTCGAGCGAGAAGATTGGGGTCTTCAGCGTGAGCCTGCGGACGAGCGGGCATCAGTTTGACGATTCGGCGAATAAGTTTCGGCTGGCGGGATATGGGCAGGTGGATCTTTATGGCGAACACTCGTTCGGTGAGCGCTGGCGGATTTATCTGCAGGTGCAGAATCTGTTGAACCAGCCTGTAGAGGCAGGGCGGACCCCATTACTTACGCTGGGGTCGCCGCTGACTGTGACGGGAGGGCTGCGATTTTCGAGGTGAATCCGACTGGCAATGAGTCGCCGGTTATTCTGCGGAGATGGAGTGGAGCTGACTCATGCGTAGCCCCATCTTCTCGGAGCGGCGGCGCTTGTCGGCGAGGCGGCCGTAGGTGTTTTCTAGCTGCCGATGCATCTTCGCAGCGGCACCAGAGAATGCGGTCTCGATGTCGTTGGATGCATTGGTGACGATAAGAGAGCGATGGCGTTTGGGACGAGCCTCAAGTACGCAACGCTTGTCTTTGGGGCCGGACTTTTTGCTGTTCTCATCTGTCAGGTGGACTTCGACGCGGGTGAGGTAGGGGGCGAATCGTTGCAGGACATTGTTGATGTATGTCCCGATGGAGTCTGAGAGTTTTGTATGCATCGAGATATTGTTGTCGCTGTTGATCTGAACCTGCATGAACATCTCCTTCTTCACACATCTGCAAGATTAGATGCATGAATGGGTTGCCGCGTGGCCGGAAGGTGTTATGACGTTGCTTCGTTTGGGGGATGCAGGCTGCGGATCGTGAGGAGTAAACGTACCGCCGATGCAAATACAGGAGCAAATTGGTATGCTCGGGTACATGCCTATGAAGAAGATCCTTTGCGTTGGGGTTGCGTTTTGTTTTGCGCTGCCGATCTGTAATTTCTCTGAAGCTCAAGCGAAGAAGGATGGAGTGGTGCTGCCTTCGGCGACGGGGACGCAGACTGAGACCGATGAATATACACGGTATGAACTGCTGGCTCCCGAGACGGCGAGCTTCAAGATTTATTACGAGGTGACGGTGACGACCGCCGGGGCGAAGTTTTTTTATAACCCGATTCGCAAGGGCAGCGTGGCGAGCGATGAGAGTGTGTATGACGCGATGACGGGTAAGCCGCTGGAATTTGCGGTGGTGAGCGGGGCTGAGACGAAGAAGGATCCGCTGATGGCGCGGGCGGATGAGGGGATGGACTACATCAAGGTGACGCTGGCGCGGCCGGTTCCGGAGAACGGCCAGGGACGCGTCGTGATTGTGAAGACGTACAAGGATGCGAAGAGCTACTACGTCGATGGGAAGACGATTGTGTTCAACAGGCCGCTTGGGATCAGGCGGAACAAAGTGGTGTTGCCGACTGGGTATGAGGTGGTTGGACTGACCGTGCCTTCGCAGATACGGACGGAGAAGGATGGACGGATTGCGATTAGTTTTCTTCATGCGGGGAGTGGCGCGGCTCCGCTGGTGTTGAAGGCGATGAAGGATGCGCAGACGGGGGCGGCGGCGATGCCGAGGGAGTTGACCGGGGCGAAGAGTTGGGAGTCGCCGTTTGCGGGAGAGTCGGAACGGGTGCGGCTGTCGGAGCGGGCTTATCAGGATCGCGACATTGTTTATTTTTTGCAGCAGCCGGAGACGCATGCGTTCAGCTTGTATCACGACTATACGGAGAAGCGGCCAGGGATTAGCGGATATGCGAACGTGGTGCGGACGGGGAGCGTGGCGAGTAACCCTTCAGCGTATGTGCTGGACACCGGCGAGAAGCTGAAGACCGAAGAGATGAGCGGCGCGGAGATGGTGGCCTCGAAGATCAATGCGGGGGAGACGGTGGAGCCGAAGGACCGCGTGGTGGTGATTCCGTTTCCTGCTGCGGTGAAGGCGGGAGAGACGCTTCGGCTGCGGATTGCAGAGACGTATACAGCTCCTGTGAGTTATCGGCTGGAGGGAGATGAGCTGGTGTTTGACCGGAGCCTGGGACGGCCGCGGAATGCGGTGGTGCTGCCGAGTGGATGGTATTGCACGGAGAGCGCTGCGCCTGCGACTGTGACGCAGTTGCCGGATGGGCGGGTGAAGCTGGATTACTGGGATGATCGACCAGAGGCGGTGGACGTGTTGTTGAAGGCGAAGCGAAGGATTGGGGATCGATGAAGTTGAAGGCTACGCATTTGCGAAACGGTTGCGCCTGTGATGAAGTTCGCCCTCTATTGCGACGTTATTTGACGGAGGTCAGGACGAAGCCGTCGCGGGTGTAGATGGCGGACAGGGCGGTGTTGCTAGCAAGCATGAGGGTATTGGTGTCGTTGGCGAAGACATCGTATTCGGATTTGTAGAGACGGAGAATGTAGTGGTGGAGGGTGATGGGCTTGTCGTCGAGTGTGCCATGAGCATCGGGCCGATTGCTGAGCCATAACGCGGGGACTGTGTCTTCTCCCGGTTTCCTGCCTGGACTGACGACGAGGTAGAGGTCTTTGGGGGCGGGATGGGCCGCAGCCTGAAGGAGAAGAGATTGAATAGCGCTGGGGTCGTAGTCAGGTAGCAGAAGGAAGTCGGGTTTGACGGTTATGGAGGTGACGAGGCTCGAACTTCCGACCTGACTTTGGGATGTGTACAGCTGGTCGCGAGACTTGTTGACGGTGTAGGAGTTGCTAACAAGCGTAACCATGTTGGTGATGAAGCCGCCGGTATAGCTGCTGTTGGCGTTGAGCTTGTAGTCTTCGACGAACTGGAAATCACCTGCGAGCCCTGGAGCGGCTGAGGAGCGGCTCCTGGCAGGTGCGGCGGTTTCCTGGGGTGCGATTGCTTCTGCGGAGAGGTGATAGCTTACCTTGCTCTTTACGTGGAAGCCGTCTTTGGTCTTTTCGATGGAGTAGGAGGCTTTGCCGGAGGGTTTGCCGTGGATGGAGAGAGTGAAGTTGTTCTGGGCTGCAGCGGGAAGGGCAATGAGAGCGAGACAAAGGGCGAGAGAGCGAACAACCATCAGATAACCGAGCCTCCGTTGTGAGGATTCAGTGTAGAGCAAGAACGGCACCCCAGTGAAATGCGATGTATCAGGCGGTGAGGGCGGAGTCGATGAGGGCCTGGGCTTCGGTTTGGATTTGCTTGAGGTGGTCTTTGCCCTTGAAACTTTCCGCGTAGATTTTGTAGACGTCTTCGGTGCCGGAGGGGCGGGCGGCGAACCAGCCGTTTTCTGTGGTTACTTTGAGGCCACCGATGAGGGCGTGGTTGCCGGGAGCTTCGGTGAGGATGGCGGTGATGGGTTCGCCGGCTAGCTCTTTTACGGTGACCTGCTGCGGTGAGAGTTTGGCTAGTTTGGCTTTTTGTTCTTTGGTGGCTGCGGCGTCTATGCGTTCGTAGACGGGATTGCCGTATTTTTCTGTCAGCTCGTTGTAGAGCTGGCCAGGGTCTTTGCCGGTGCGGGCGGTCATCTCGGCGGCGAGGAGGCCGGGGATGAGGCCGTCCTTGTCAGTGGTCCAAACCTGGCCGTTACGGCGGAGGAAGGTGGCACCGGCAGACTCTTCTCCTGCGAAGCCGAGCCCGCCGTCGATGAGGCCTTCGACGAACCACTTGAAACCGACGGGAACTTCGAGCACGGGGCGGTTGAGGCCTTTGGCTACGCGGTCGATGATGCTGGAGGAGACGAGGGTTTTGCCGATGCCTACGCTTGCGTTCCACTGCGGGCGGTGGGTGAAGAGGTATTGGATGCAGACGGCGAGGTAGTGGTTGGGGTTGAGCAGGCCGGTGGTGCGGGTGACGATGCCGTGGCGGTCGTGGTCGGTGTCGGCGGCGAAGGCTACGTCGTACTTTTCTTTGTTGGCGATCATGCTGGCCATGGCGTAGGGGCTGGAGCAGTCCATGCGGATCTTGCCATCCCAGTCACAGGTCATGAAGCGGAAGGTGGAGTCGACGTTGAGGTTGAGGATTTGTAACGGCAGGTGATACTTTTCGGCGATGCGGGGCCAGTAGTGGACGCCGGCTCCGCCCAGCGGGTCGACGGCTAATTTCAATGTGGTTCCGGCGAGAGGCTCGAAGTCGATGACGCTGCCGAGGTCGTTGACGTAGGCGGTGATGTAGTCGTGACGGTGGGAGGCGGCGAGGGCTTTGGCGTAGGAGATTTTCTTTACGTCGCTAAGGTTCGCGGCGATGATCTCGTTGGCGCGGTCTTCGATCCACCGGGTGGCGGTGGTGTCGGCTGGGCCGCCGTTGGGCGGGTTGTACTTGAAGCCGCCGTCCTCGGGTGGGTTGTGGGAGGGGGTGATGACGATGCCGTCGGCGAGGTTGATCTTGCGGCCTCGATTGTAAGTGAGGATGGCGTGGGAGAGGGCGGGGGTGGGGGTGTAGGCGAGATTGGTGTCGACCATGACGTCGATGCGGTTGGCGGCGAGGACTTCGAGTGCGGTGGCGAAGGCGGGCTCGGAGAGGGTGTGGGTGTCCTGGGCGAGGAAGAGAGGGCCGGTGATGGACTCGTCGCGGCGGTAGTCACAGATGGCCTGGGTGATGGCGGCGATGTGATCTTCGTTGAAGGTGGTATTGAAGGCGCTGCCGCGATGGCCGGAGGTTCCGAAGGCTACGCGTTGAGTGGCGATGGCGGCGTCCGGGTGTAGGGCGTAGTAGGCGGTGACGAGGCGGGGAATGTTGACCAGATTGCCGGGTAAAGGAAGCTGGCCGGGTTGGTTCGGTGTCTGGTTTTGCGCCTGGGGTGCGGGAGTGGTCATGCCTGAGTGTGCCTCGCGTTGTTAGTTTCAATCTTTCAGTCTTTACCACTGTATGGGATGCGGTTAGCGGAGGAAATGGAAGTGGCGACGGCGAGGACTCGAAACTGATATCGAAGCGGCATGGAAAGACGCTTGTGTTTTGGCGGCAGTTAGCCTAAAACGGGAGTGTTCCCAGTTTCTGTTTCATTTTGGGACATTGCAGGGTTGGTCTAGCGACTTTCCCGCAACGTGCATCGCAGAGTTCTGATCGTTGAGGGTTTGGATGGGCCTGGTTCGAAGAATAATTGTGCTCGGCGTGGGGCTTGCAGGGCTGTTGGGTGCGGCTGTGCCGACGTTCGCGGTTGAGGCGACGCTGGTAGCGGACGCCCATGTGAACAGTGCGCGGCCGACGGTCAATAGCGGGGCGATTTCGAATTTAAATGTTGGCAATGGGTATACGGCGTTGCTGCAGTTCGACCTGTCGACGCTTCCGGCAGGAACTACGGCGGCACAGGTGTCGAGAGCGACGCTGCGGTTGTATTGCAATCGGGCTGATACTCCGGGTTCTGTGAGCTTGCAGCCGGTGAATGCGGCGTGGGGGGAGTACAGCGTGACGTTTGCGACGCTGCCTTCGCTGGGGAGCGCGGTGCAGACGGTTTCAGTGAGCCAGGCAGGGGCGTATGTCGCGGTGGATGTGACGGCGCTGGTGCAGGGGTGGATTTCGGCTCCGGGTACGAACAATGGATTGGCGTTGACGTCGGGGACGGCGGCGGTGCAGTTCGATAGCAAAGAGAATGATCTGACGGGCCATGCCGGGGTATTGGACGTGACGCTGGTTTCCGGGGGATCCGGTGGGGCGGTGGGGCCAGCCGGGTCTACTGGTCCGATGGGGCCTGCGGGAGCGACGGGAGCAACCGGTGCGATGGGACTGGCTGGGCCTGTTGGTGCGACTGGGCCTGCGGGGCCAGCAGGGCCACAGGGAGCGGCGGGGTTGAATTATCAGGGAGCCTATGCAGCGGGCGTGGTCTATGCGCTGCATGATGTGGTGACGCTTGGAGGAGCGAGCTATGTATCGTTGACGGGGGGGAATGAGGCGAATACTCCTGGGGTGGCGTCGCAGTGGGGAGTGCTGATACCGCAGGGGCCAGCGGGGCCACAAGGGCCAGCAGGGGCGCAGGGGCTAGCAGGTTCGGCTGGCGCGGCGGGTGCGGCTGGAGCTGCGGGACCTGCCGGGGCGCAAGGTCCCGCGGGGCTACAAGGGCCGGCGGGTGCTCCGGGGACGGTGGGGGTGAGTTATCGCGGGGCGTGGGTGGCGGCGACGGCCTATCTTGCAAACGATGTGGTGGCGTTCAACGGGGCGACGTATCTGGCGGCGACGACTTCGCTGGGATCGGAGCCGGATGTTTCGCCGGGGCAGTGGGCGGTGCTGGCAGTGAATGGAGTGATTGGCGCGTCGGGTCCTTCGGGAGTTGCGGCGACTGTAAGCGTGGGGACGGTGACGACGGGCGCCGCGGGATCGCAGGCAAGCGTGACAAATACCGGAAGTACGAATGCAGCGGTGCTGAACTTTACGATTCCGCAGGGTGCTCCGGGAACGGGTGGAGGCGGAGGAGGCGGTGGGACGAGCGGGATTTCGTTCGCTTCGCTCTATCATGCGGTGTCGTTTAATTTTTCGTTCTACTCGGTGAATAGCGCTAACTCGTCGGCGGCGGAGACGGATTCGGTGTTGACGTGGGTGCCTGCGGGATGCGCGGCAACGCAGTTGAGTGTGTTTTCGCGGCAGTCGAATACGATCAGTGTGACGCTGCGACAGGGGACGCCGGGAAGCATGGCGGATACGACGCTGGTGTGCTCGGTTGCGCCGGGGGCAGCATGTACGGCGCAAGGGAATGTGACGATTGCGGCGGGGAACTTTGTGGATTTGAGCGTAACGGGCGCGAGTGGGACGGCGGCTGGGGTGTGGGCTGCGCTGGCTTGTAATTAACCCAACGAGAGATTTCGCTGCGCGACTCACGATGAGACTGTGAGTCGCTTCGGTCGGTCGAGATGACGTTTTTTGCGATCTGCGGGAGGAGAGGCAACTGCAAAAGCATATCCCCTTCGGGGATGACAACAAAAGAGCAACGGCACAACCCAAAGAGCAACGGCACCACCAGAAAAGCAACGGCACAACCAGAGAGGCAACGGCACAGCACCCTTCGCTAGAGGCCGGCGGCGAGGGACATGCGGAGGTCTGCGGCTAATGTGCGGAGAGTGGCTAGAGTCTCGGGTGTTGGAGATTTGAGGATGCGCTCCATCTTAGATGCGACTTCGGTGCCTTGCTGGTAGCCGTACATGCCGAGCGAGCCGGCGAGTTTGTGGGCGATGCTCAGGGCTTCGAGGCGGGTGGGCTCGTTGAGCTTTCCGGAGGCTGCTGCTGCTCCGAACTTGTCGAGGAGGTCGAGACGCTCGCGGATGGTGGGCAGGTTTTTCTGCCAAAGCTGAGCGAGGACGTTATCGATTTTGGCATCGATTGTGAGGTCCTTCCTCGCGTCTTGCCGATCCGGGTTGGGGCTTTTTGTCGACAAGACAGGACTAATCCTTCCAGCCGAGGACCTCGGAGATTTGTTCGGCGAGGGTGAGGGGATCGAAGGGTTTGAAGAGAATTCCGGCGAGACCGAGGCCGGCGAATCGGCGCTGATCGACTCCCTGAACCTTGGCGGTGAGCAGGAGGACGGGAATTTTGGCGACGGCGGGATTTTCCTGCATGGCCTTGAAGGTGGTGGGGCCGTCGACTCCGGGCATCATGACGTCCATAAGGATGGCGTCGGGCTGCTGAGCGGCGGCGATGGTGATGCCTTCAGCTCCGGAGCTTGCGGTGAGGATGTCCCAGCCAGCTGTGGCTTCGAGAGAGAGGGCAGCCACTTCTCGGATGTCATCTTCGTCGTCGATGATTAAAACACGTCGCATGAGAGAGACCATTCTCTCACGTGGGGCGGGTATGGAAGGGTAACTTATTGATTTCGTCAGCTGTAGCGAAGGAGCCTAAACGGTTGGCACCGCAGCGAGGTCGGCGAATTTGGTGCGGATGCGGTGGACCATGGAGAGGACGAGCTCTTCAACCTCGTGCGGCTGAACTTTTGCTTTGGTGAGGAACTCGGTGGGACCGAGGCGGAGTTTGGCCATTTCGGTTTCGGATATCTCGCGGCCCGAGTAGACGACCAGAGGCAGGGAGCGGAGGGTGGGCTGCTGACGGAGCCACTCGACCAGCGAGAAGCCGTCGCCGTCGGGAAGGGTGAGATCGAGGATAAGGAGATCGGGCGGGCGGGTGATGCACTGCCGGATGGCCTGCTGGCGCGAAGAGGCGTGGTCGATGTGGACGGCTGCGTCGTGGAAGCTGGCAGTGAGGACGCTGGCTAGGTCTTCGTCATCTTCGACGAGAAGAACGTAGGCTGGCCCTTCTCCGTGGTGGAGGACGCGGCCGAGCTCGGCGAAGAGAAGATTTTCGTTGAAGGGCTTCTGCACCCAGCCCTGCGCGTCGCCGGTTAGCTGAGGACGCAGGGTTGAGGAGAGAACGCTGAGGACGACGACCGGGATATTTGCCGTTATGGGGTTGTTGCGGAGTCGCTGGAGCGTCTCCCAACCGCTGAGCCCGGGCATGTAGAGATCGAGAAGGATCGCTTCGACGTGATGCTCTGCGGCTAGAACGAGGGCTTGTTCGCCGGAGACGGCTTCGATGACGGTGTAGCCCTGACGGGTAAGGTGCTCAGAGACTACGGTGCGGATGCTGGCGTCGTCATCGCAGACCAGGATGGCGCCTTCGCCACGCGGTGGGAGCGACGTGGGAAGGACAACGTCGGAGGCACGGCTGGTGCGGGGAAGCATGACATAGAGCGTCGACCCGGGGCCGAGATTGCGCTGCGCCCAGATGGAGCCGCTGTGTTGCTGGACGATGCTGCGGCAGATAGCGAGGCCGAGGCCGGTACCGCCTTTCTGGCGGGCGTCGGAGGGTTCGATCTGCTGGAAGCGGTCGAAGATGTTGTCGAGCTTGTCGGTGGGAATGCCGCGGCCTTCGTCGGCGACTTTGAGGAGGATCGAGTCGGAGGTGGCTTCGGTTAGGATGCGAACGGTGGAGGCCGGGGGGGAGAACTTGATCGCGTTGGAGAGGAGATTGGTGACGACCTGGAGGATACGGTCGGCGTCGCCGTCGAAGAAGAGAGCTTCGGGATAGGCGGCCTGGGCGACGGTGAATGGCTCGAGCGCGAGATGTACGGTGTTGGCGTCGGCCATGGGAGTCATCGTGTCGATGGCCTGCTGGGCTAGTTCGCGGAGGGAGCAGCGACGGATCTGGAGCGGTGCGCGGCCGGACTCCATACGTTCGAGGTCGAGGATGTCGTTGATGAGGCGGATGAGGCGGTCGGTGTTGGTGACGGCTATGCGGAGTAGGTTGAGTGCCTTGGCGTCGACGTCGCCGATTATTCCTGAGGAGAGAAGGCCGAGAGCTCCGCGGATACTGGTAAGCGGCGTGCGCAGCTCGTGGGAGACGGTGGAGATGAACTCATCCTTGAGGTGGTCCAGCTCGGAGCGGTGGGAGAGCTGAAGAGTGTGCTGGTGGTGCTGTTCACGCGCCTGGGAGAGTTGATCCGAGAGTTCGCGATTGGTGCGCTGCGCTCGCAGAAAGGCAACCAGCAGAATGCCAGAAAAGATGAGGAGCGAGAGATAACCAAGTAAGGGGAAGATGTGCATTCTGTGCCGGAAGCCTTATGGTAACTTCTTCTACTTCATATTAGTAACTTATTTTTGGTAACTATCTCGGTCTAAACAAGATTTGATCTTTTATTCACGCTTCGTTTGTGGCTTATACGGTGAAAGATTCAAGTAATAGTTCAGGGTTTCCGGGAGGTTTTGTCATCATTCGATTTTTTGTCAGCAGGCTGAGAATGACAGAAATTTCGTTGTAGCGGCAATAACACCTCAGTGGTGTTATCCGGTAAGACAACATTGGTGCAGCAGGGGTTATGGGGTGGAGAGGTGCAGAAAGGCCGTCTTTGCGGGGAAAGACGGCCTTATACGTGCTTTGAGATGGTGAGGGCGATCAGGCGGGTACTGCAACCGAATCAAGGATGGTGGCCCACTTCTTCCCAGTTCGGGCGGCCTGGGCCTTCTTGTGGAAGGCATAGCCGGTGATGAGCGGGAGGGCCAGGGTGGCTTCGGAGTAGACCATCTGCTCGTAGGTGAGGTCGACTTTGCCCCAGCTTGAGGCTTCTTTTAGAGTGCTGCCGGAGAGTGCGCCGTCGCGGGCGTCGGCTACGGTGATCTGGATGGCGTACTTGTGCATGGAGGCTTCGACGCCGAGGACGTCAGCAGCTACGACGATGTCCTGGGCAAAGTTCTTGGGGACGCCGCCGCCGATCATGAGCAAGCCGGTGGTGGGGTTGGCGATCTTGAGCTGGGTGATCTCGTAGAAGTCCTTGGCGGAGTCGATGGAGACGTGCGGCTTGCCCTGGCGCTCGTGCTGGTGGGCGACGAGACCGAAGCCGGCAGAGCAGTCGGAGAAGGCAGGGCAGAAGATGGGGACGTTCTTTTCATAGGCAGCCAGAACGATGGAGTCGCGGCCGCCTGCCTGCGGGGTTTTGCCGTTTTTGACCAGGTAGGCTCCCATCTCGCGGATGAACTCGCGGGAGCTGTAGGGGCGAGGCTTGAGGGAGTTGGTGATTTGATGGGTGGCCTCGTCGCAGATGCGGAGTTCTTCTTCGTCGATGAAGGTGTCGTAGATGCGATCGATCATCAGCTCGCGAAGGTCGGCGTCGCCTGCGCCGTACTTGTACTCGTCGCTAGCGATGTAGTGGTTGAAGCCGAGAGCTTCGAAGAAGTCCTGATCGACGATGTTCGCGCCGGTGGAGACGATGGCGTCGACCATGTTGTTGCGGACGAGATCGACGAAGATCTTCTGCAGGCCGGCGGAGATGAGCGAGCCGGCGAGACAGAGGATGACGCCGCAGTCGGTGTCGCGGAGCATCATGTCGTAGATGCTGGCGGCGCGGGCGGTGTCACGCGCGGAGTAGGCCATGTGCTGCATGGCATCAACCAGGGGAACGACGTTGTGCTGCTTGAGGTCGAGGTGCTGGATGGGGGACTTGAGGAGTTCTTTTTTGGTTGGCATGGCGTTTACAGGATATCAACTTCGAATAGAGCTGGCGCGGGGATTTCGTTAGTTTTTCACAGACGGTGTTCTGTGCCATGCGAGCTGCCCGTGGGCTATGTAGAGTTCATTCTTCGTCGAAGAAGATATGTCAAGTATGCTTGTCATGATTTGATAAGGCGAAGCCCAGGATGTGCAAGCTGAAGTTGGTAGGCTTAGCGTGAGGACTCTGACGTGAATGTGAATTTTGCGGAGCGGGCGCATAACCATAACTGGAAGCTGGACCCGATTGTGCGGTCGCTTCTGGATACGGACTTTTACAAACTGCTGATGCTGCAGTTTATCTGGAAGAACTTTCCTGCGATTCATGTAACTTCGGAGATTACAAATCGCACGGTGTCGGTGCGACTGGCTGAACAGGTTCCGATGGCGATGCTGGTGGACCAGATGGAGCATGTGCGGGGGCTCAGGTTTCGGCGGTCGGAGATTATCTGGCTTGCAGGCAATACGTTCTACGGGACGCGGAGCATCTTTGAGCCGGCGTTTCTGGACTGGCTGGAGAATGACTTCCAATTATCGGACTATACGGTGACCGAGCACGACGGGCAGCTCGTGGTGCGTTTTGAAGGACTGTGGACCGAAGTGACGATGTGGGAGGTCTATGGGTTGGCGCTGGTGAGCGAGTTGAAGACGCGGGCGGCGTTGAGCGCGTTGAGCGAGTTGGAGCTGGATGTGTTGTACGCGCGTGCTAAGGCGAAGTTGTGGGAGAAGATCGAGCGGCTGCGTGCAGTACCCGAAGTGCGGATCTCGGAGTTTGGCACGCGACGGCGGCATAGCTTTCTCTGGCAGGAGTATGTGATCGAGGTGATGCATGTGGCGTTGGGGGCAAGCCTCTCAGGGACTTCGAATACGTTTCTTGCGTACAAGCATGACCTGGAGGCGATGGGTACGAATGCACACGAGCTGCCCATGGCGATGGCTGCACTTGCGGATGGAGATGAGGCGCTGCATGAGTCGCAGTATCGCGTGCTGGAGCTTTGGCAGGAGAGTTACGGCGGCGAGTTGCTGATTATGCTGCCGGATACGTTTGGGACGACACAGTTTCTGGAAGGGGCTCCGGATTGGGTAGCGGACTGGACGGGGCAGCGATGCGATAGTAAAGATCCGTTTGTGGCCGGGGATGAATATATTGCGTGGCTTTTGCGTAAGGGACGGGATGCTCGGAAGAAACGGTTGATTGCGTCGGATGGATTGGATGTCGACGATATTCTGCGGCTGCAGGCATATTTTCGCGATCGGATACGATTCAGCGCCGGATGGGGGACGCTGTTGACGAACGACTTTCGTGGATGCCATCCGCGGGGGGAGACGACGCTCGACCCAATCAGCCTGGTGTGCAAGTTGATGACGGTGGAGGGACGGCCTGCGGTGAAATTATCGGACAACTCGCGAAAGGCGACGGGACCGGAGAGCGAGATTGAGCGGTATCGCAGGGTGTTTGGGAGCGTGGCGGTGGTGGGGGAAGCTGTCATCGTCTGAGCCGCGATTGATGGTTATACTTCCTGCATGACGAGATTAGTTGGGTTGGTGCGAGTTGCCGTGGCGGTGACTTTGTTGCCGGTGATGCTGGTTCAGCCGGGTCTTGCGTGGGGTAGAGAAGGGCACGCAATGATCAACCGGCTGGCAGGGGAGTCGCTGCCGAAGGATGTTCCGGCGTTTCTGCGGTCGAAGTCTGCTATTGAGGCGTTGGAGTACTACGGACCTGAACCTGACCGGTGGAAGTCATCGGGTGAGCCTGAACTGAATGCGGCGCAGTCGCCGGACCACTTCATCGATCTGGAGTATGCCGATCTGGTTGGAGAGCTGCCACGGCGGAGGTATGACTTTGTGAGGGCGCTGGCGTTCGCGCAGAAGTCGCATGTGGATCTGCCGCTGTCGCCGGAGAAGGTGGGAATGCTTCCGTATCAGGCGACGGAGGTGTGGGAGCGGTTGAAGAGTGCAATGCGCGACTATCGCAAACTGGAGGCGGATCACAAGGACACGAAGCCGTCGGAGTGCGAGATTGTTTTTCTGGCAGGGTGGCTGGGGCATTATGTCGCGGATGGGTCGCAGCCGCTGCATACGACGATCCAGTACAACGGGTGGACAGGGCCGAATCCGAATGGTTATACGACGGAGCACAAGATCCATGCTCAGTTCGAGTCGACGTATGTTTCGCGACATGTGAAGGCGGAGGATGTGGCTCCTCTGGTTGCCAAGGACCCGGTGGTGTTGGAGGATGTGTTTACCGACTTCATGGCTTATCTGCGGCATACGAACTCTCTGGTGGAGAAGACGTATCAACTGGAGAAGTCAGGGGCGTTTACGGGCGCAGGGACTCCCGAGGGTAAGGAGTTTACTGAGGAGCGGCTGGCTGCAGGAGCGACGGAGCTGCGGGACATGATCTATTCGGCCTGGGTGAAGAGCGCGGAGCCGGTCCCGGAGTATCGAGGGCAGTAGGTTAGGGCTTTTGGACTGAGTGCGGAGCGATCGAGAGCAATGGGTACTGGTGATGCTCGACCCGCGCCAGAAGCTCTCGGAAGATCGGCGTCAGTATCAGCGCGAAGATCGGGAGGGCAATTGCGGCGAGGATGACCCAGAGCAGGAACGCATGCCATTCCCAGAGCCAGAGTTGGCCAATGAGATCGAGGGGATGCCTGCGCGCCTGATGGATGAGTTCATTGGCTGACAGGGGCATCGGCGCGGTGTGAAAGATGCGGCTGGCCATGTGGATGAACGGGATCACCAGGATGATCTCCAGGGGGTAGACGATGTGATTGGCTAGTTGTGAGGCCGCTACATTGAGGCGGAAGGCAAAGGCTACCGCGAGACAGAGAACGGTGGTGCTCCCGAGGATTGGGTTGATGCCGACGAGAAGTCCAGCGGCGATGCTCCAGGCTAGCTTCTCGGGCGATGCTCCCATTCGCAGGAGAGCGAGGATGGGTAGAGCGACGCGGCGGTAGAGCCAGTTGTGATGGACGGGGCTTTGAAAGGCTTGGTCGTGATTTGGTTCGTTCGATTGCACTTCTGACAGGATAGACTGCGCTTGTGAAAGCTGCGTCATCGTTAGGGGATGAGGACTCGATCTGGTGATTTTTTTTCGTTCGGTGGGGCGTACCGTTCGGCTGCTGGGGATGTTCGTTCGGGCAGGGACGGAGCTGGCGGTGCGGCGGCCTGAGACCCGGGAGCAGAGGGCGGATTGGCTGCATCGGTTCTGTGCGCGTGCGCTGCGGGGGATGGGGATTGAGGTTCGCGTGATGGGAGTGTTTCCGGAGCGTGGGGCAGTGATCTCGAACCATCAGAGTTATCTGGATATTGTGGTGTTCGCCGCGCTGCGGGCTTGTGTGTTTGTGTCGAAGGAGGAGATTCGACGGTGGCCTGTTGTCGGGTGGATGACGACGATGTCAGGGACGGTTTATGTGGAGCGTGGACACGGCGGTTCGGCGATGCGGGCGCGGAAGGGAGTGCAGGCAGCAGTGGATGCAGGGTTGCCGGTGGTGTTCTTTCCGGAGGGGACGACTTCGAATGGAAACCAGTTGCTGAAGTTTCATAGCGGGTTGCTGGCGCAGGTTCTCGATGGCGGTTCGCCGGTGACTGCGGCTTATTTGCGTTACAGCTTCGCAGTGGACAATGGGCCTGATGTGAGTGTTGAGAATGACGTTTGTTATTGGGGCGATCGGAATATGCTGGTACATATCTTCAAGTTTCTTGGACTGCGTGGGGTGAGGGCGGAGGTGCGGTTTGCAGAGGGGCCGATCGCTTTTTCGAGCGACAGGCTGCATCGGAAGATGGCGGCGGTGGAGGCCCGGACGGCAGTGGCGGAGCTGAGTAAGGCGGCGAGGTAAGGAGAGCGGTTCGCGCCTTCGCACGAATGCCCACATCTCAGAATCGAGATATGGGGTGCTCGGCTTTTTGGCGATCCATCTCCGACGAATCGCGGAGTCCAGTCAGATTTGCGTTGCTGCGATGCGTGGAACGAGGGCGGTGAGCAGGCCGGTGAACTGCTTTTCGGCGCGGAGTCCGACGTCCATGACATCTTCGTGATAGATGGTCTCTGCACTTTGTTGTCCGGAGGCTACGACGCCTGCGGCCATGTTGGTGACCAGAGAGATGCCGAGAACCTCGAGACCCATGTGGCGGGCGACGATGACTTCATGCACCGTTGACATACCTACGAGGTCGGCGCCGAGGGTGCGAAAGGCACGGATCTCCGCAGGAGTTTCGAAGGAGGGGCCGAGGACGGCGAGGTAGACACCCTCGGAGAGTTGAAAGTTCTGGCGTGTGGCCTCTTTGACGGCGAGGGCGCGGAGTCGCGGGGAGTAGGCCGCAGACATGTCGAAGAAGCGCTGGCCGGCACCGATTACCCTGCCGAAGCGCGGTTCGTTGGGGCCGGCGGCGGCGTTTTTTCCGGTGAGGTTGATATGGTCGGCGATGGCGACCAGAAGGCCCTGTCTGTAACCGGTGTTGATGCCTCCTGCGGCGTTGGTGACGATGAGAGTCTTGCAGCCCAGGAGCCCGAGGACGCGGGTGGGGAATGTGACCTCATTGAGGGGGTAGCCCTCATAGGCGTGGACTCGACCCTGCATGACGGCGACAGGGATGCCGGCGATGGTGCCAAGAACCAGGTTTCCCGAGTGGCCTTCGACGGTGGAGCGGGGGAAGTGGGGGATCTCGGCGTAGCGGATGCATGTCGGGTCCTGGACCTGGGAGGCGAAGTTGCCCAGGCCGGAGCCGAGGATGATGCCGATGTGCGGCTTCAGATCGGTTGCGACGCGGATGTAGTCGGTGGCGGATTGAGCGTTGCTGTAGAGGTCGGTCATGTGTCCTCGGGCGGGGGTACCCCCCTATGTAGCAAATGGCTGAATCGTTTCGAATCAAGGAGTTACGGAATATCGATGCTGGCAAATTACTCATTCTAAATGCTTTAATGTGCAAATTCGTCCAAATAAAGGGTTTACAGACTTAAAAAGGAAGAGCCCGGTGTGTGCCGGGCTTTATTATCCACCTGTTTAAAGAATAGCAGATTGAGGATAACTAATACGCCAAGCGTATGTTGATGTCGGGTAAGGGTTTAGGAGGTTTCGGGGCTTGACATGCGAAATTGCTGAGGTTTTTCGAGATATTTTTGAAAAATATTTTTTTGTGGTGGGTGATTGCGAGTTTGTGAAGCGCTGAACAGCAATATTCACTGGCTCTAAATATCTTTGCCCATGCGAAAGACTCCACAAGAGAAACAGGTTCCAAGGGAGATCCCGGCAGTGCAGGTGGAGGAGTTCAACAAGGCTCCGCTATTTGGGGGAACGCGATACAGAGATAGCATTCCAGGTCGGCCATGAAGTGCCTGCTTCGACGCAGCTACGAATGCGTCTGTTCGATTTTAGTTGGGCCTAGAGATTTCTCTGTCGCGATCCCCGTTCGAGGAAGTCCCCGTGAATCGGAGGATAGCGATCCATGTTCGTGCTTAATGGTTCTGAAATCCAATGTTGAGGGAAGCGGGTAGTGGGTCAGTTTACCTCTTACGTTCGGAAACATCGGCACCTGGCCGAGAAGATCGTTTCTCGGATACGTGACATAGATGACGAGAAGCCGACATATCGGTACTAACTGAACGACCGCTGCCGGATCTCAGCACAAGTCTAAAAACGAGATGTCGGGGAATACACAACGAATGACGTCATCGCTTATGCCTGTTGACGAGGCACGGGTGCCGGAGCGTGTTCTTGTAAAAATCAGAAGCCTCCTGACACGTTTGGGCGTAGTCTGATTGAGCGCAGGTTTGTAGCCGCGTGTCACAAATCTGATCGTGGGAGCTGAGCATGGCCGAGAAGAAAGTGGTCTTTATTGCCTTTGCTATCGAAGACGAAAACCAGAGAAATCTATTTACGGGACAACGACTGCATCCGCGCAATCCCTACGAATTTACCGACATGTCTGTGAAGGAACCTTATAGCAAGGAATGGAAAGACCGAGTTCGGACGAGAATCAAACGTTCCGACGGCGTCATCGTACTCGTTAGCAAGAATTCGACTTTGTCAGAAGGGCAGAAGTGGGAGATCGCCTGTGCTAAGGAAGAGAAGAAGCCGATTAGAGGCATATATGCCTACTCGAATGACCGCACCTCTGTTTTCGGCGTCACTACGTACACATGGACTGACGAAAATATCAACTCTTTCATTGATTCACTCTAGCCTATGCGTAAAGCTCTGATTGTCGGTATCGACCGGTACGATTACATCTCTGGCCTGACAGGTTGCGTACACGACGCAAATGAGGTTAACGCTGTCCTTGAAAGGCACGCGGACGGGTCCGTCAATTTCCCCGCGCCTCGTCTGCTGATCGGCGATGCGGGTAATTCTGTCACCCGAAAGGATCTCAAGGACGCGGCCAAGGAACTGTTTTCACATGAAGGAGAAATCGCGCTTTTCTACTTCGCAGGTCACGGGTACACAGAAGACACAGGCGGTTATCTGTGCACCACAGATGTGGAGAATGGTGATGATGGTTTGGCGTTTTCCGAGCTTCTATCAATGGCAGGTCAGAGTAAGGCAAAAAACAAAATCATCATTCTCGACAGTTGTCATAGCGGCGGAATAGGCATTCGAGCGGCAGCCCCCAACCTTGTAGAAGTTCATACTGGAATGACCATTCTTACGGCGTCAGCCGCTAATCAGTACGCCATGGAAGTACCGGGTGGAGGCGCGGGCGTCTTTACGACTCTGCTGGTCGATGCGCTTCATGGAGCTGCGGCAAATTTGATGGGGGAAGTTACGCCAGGAAGCGTCTACGCTCATATCGATCAGTCGCTCGGACCGTGGGCTCAACGTCCGGTGTTCCGCACAAACGTCGATCAATTTGTATCCTTGCGGAAGGCGTCAGCCCCGATCTCTCTCAGTGATCTTCAGGCGATCACCACCTTCTTCCCGACAGCTGGATTTGAGTTCAAGCTTGACCCAGCCTTTGAACCTGAGCGCTCGCCTCCATCCTCTTTACCGCCGCCGGACCCTGCTAAGACTGCCGCCTTTTCAGTCTTGCAGCGTTACGTCAAGGTTAATTTGGTGCGCCCGGTGGATGCGCCTCACATGTGGCATGCGGCGATGCAGAACAAGTCTTGTAAGCTCACGGTACTCGGCGAACACTACCGGCGCTTAGTCGAAGACAAGCTAATCTAGGTCAAAATGACGCGAGAACAAGCCGAGCATGTGTTGGAGAGCTGTGTCGAAGACCTCGCATCAATAGAGCATGCCCGATGGGCACATTGGCAAAAGTACCTTCATGGCAAGGGCCAAAGACAGGCAGACGGCTCTCTGCTCTTACCCGCTGAACTTGTTGATCACTGGGAAAGACAAGCCCGCACAGCTTATGAAGAGTTGTCGTCCGAAGAGAAGCAAAGTGACCGCGATCAGGTGAACAAATACCTGCCGCTTCTTGCTCGCAAACTGTCAGAAGGTTGATAGTTCCGCCAATGAGAACAGGATCGACTGCAAAATTCAACGCTTTACGGTAGAGGTATTCGAGACATTAAGATCAGTCCTGATAAACGCTGTTCTCGTCACTTTGGACGATAAGCCACCGTACAAGTGGTGCTTTCAGGTCACGCTTGAGAGTTCTCCCGAACGCAAACTGACCCACTACCGGGAAGCGAGAAAGATGCTGAGGATATTGCCGGACTCGAGGGACGCAGGTGTGGCGAACTGGCGTCGGGGGATGCCAGTTCGGCCTGGCGGTTAGTTTTTTGCCTGTGTGTTTGATGTCGTCAGATTTGTCTGACTTGCGTTTGTCGTGGATTTGATGGGCACGCATGGCTGTGGAGGAGTCGTCTGTCCGGGCAACACCGCGGGGCCTGCCCTTCGCATCTGGCCTGATGGGCATGGTTGCAGAAGGAGCGTGGGCCGCAGATCTTCAGGCAGGGGAGGAGCTTCGGCTACACCCTTCAAGTCTTCGTTGATTCTGGATCCCGGCCATGCGTAGGGAGCCACGCGGATAGGGCCGTAACCCATGACAGGGAATTTAGCCGGGACGATGAAGTACTTGTCGACCAGCACGTAGGCGGACTCGGGTGCTTTGCCCAGAATGCGATTGTCCGAAGACAACTGAAGGACATGCTCGCCTATTGTTATGGTCAGGGTCTTGTCGTCGAAGGCATTCTTCTGTTCGACTGCACCAGGAAACGGATCCTTCGAGATGACGGTTGTGCCGATTCCGGGTACATAAAAATAGATGAATTTGAGGTCCTTGATCTCGTAGTTGAGGGCCGCCTTGCCGGTTAGTCCGTCGACGGTGAGTATGCCGCGGGCGATGGAGACCGAGGTCATTTTTGGCGGCTTCACTTTGACGGGGTGCAGCTTCTTGCCGTTCTCGTCGTAGCCGAGGTTGTCTTTGGTCTGCATTACAGGCTGATCTTTGAGGTCAAAGAGCGGGTGTCCCTTTTTGTCACGCTGCTGTTTGACGGGCGGATTGAACATGAGCTTGCCGTCGGGAGCCTGCCGCTGCTTTCCTTCTTCGTCGAGCATCGGCGTTGGCGCGAGTTCGATGACGGTGGTGGGGCCGGTGTATACCTGCTCACCCTTCTTGCCCTTTACGTTTGAGAGTGCGAGACCCGCGGATTGAGGCGGCGTGAGAGACGTTGCCTCTTGTTTGCCTTCTGCTGGTTGATCGGTTTTTTCCTGCGCTATCGCGAATTGCGATGCATCCGACGGCGCTGGTTGAACGGTTTGCGGATTCGAAGAAGGTGCCGACTGCGTCTGCTGCGCACCGAGGTAGCTCATCGATGTGAAGAACAACGTTAGCCCAAGCAATCCAGCACTCGTTCGAGTCATAAAGCTCTGCTCCAAGATTTCCTATCGCGAGGATATTCGTAATGTCCAATGATTTGCGGTATTTATCCCATTATGGGCTACGACTTCCGAGGGAATTACTGCATGTGAACTGACACTGTTGGAGGGTGCGCATGGCTCGTTTGGGTAGTGTGGCCAGGGGGGGTATCGACCTCTCCGCCTCCGCCTCTCGCGATCAAGCTGCGAGAGACTGTTCGACTGGCTCAGGGGCAGGATGACACTCTTTATAGAATAGGGGACTTTAAGACGCAACAATATGTCTCTACTGTTTAGAGAAGTTTTGCGATGACGACGGTCAGGTCGTCTTCCTGCTCGGTGGTTCCGGCGAAGTTGGAGACGGCGTCGGTGATGTGAGTTGCGAGAGCAGAGGCGGAGTCGGCCTGGTTGTTGAGGATGACTTGTTTGAGGCGATCGACGGAGAACTGTTCCGATGTGTCGTTCTCCTGTTCGGTGACTCCATCGGTGAAGAGAGTGAGGATGTCGCCGGGTTCGAGAGAGACGGTGGTGTCGGTGAACTGCGCATCGGGGAGTATGCCGACGATGGGGCCGGCGTGATCGAGCTGGAATGTTTCGCTGGTGCGCGGACGAATGAGGAGGGGTGGATTGTGCCCTCCGCTGGCGTACTGGAGGGTGCGCCGGACGGGATTGAAGCGCGCGTAGAAGATGGTGACGAAGGTGGCGGCGTTGGTGATCTGCTTGAGGATTCCGTCGAGATCTTTGATGATGGCGGCGGGGCCGCTTAGCTCATGGGCGCGCAGACGCAGGGCCACGGCTAGCGAAGGCATGAGGAGCGAGGCCGCGGCGCCTTTGCCGGAGACGTCGGCGATAACGACATCGATGATGTCCTCGGAGATGGGGTAGAAGTCGTAGTAGTCGCCGCCGAGGAGATGGGCAGTCTGCATGGCTGCGGCGAGCTCGATGCCGGGCATGACGGGCGGTTTGGGGAGGACCTGACGCTGGACCTGGGCGGCGAGAGTGAGATCGCGCTCGTAGTCGTCACGCTCCTGACGGATCTCGGCAGCGAGACGGCCGCGTTGCCGGACGATCAGGGTGATGAGGAAGCCGACGATGAGATAGCCGGCCAGACTGATGACGGCACGAACGATTCTGACGTGGATTGAGTCGATGTCGGGGCCGAAGAAATCCTGCAGCCAGGCACAGAGCACAGAGAGCGCGATGGTAACGGGAAATCGGTTGACGAGGGCGCTGAGCGCGACGGGCAGAACGTAGAGATAGCCGAGAGAGTCGTTTTCGACGACGATCCAGTCGGTGTAGGCCACTGCGCCCATTGCCAGGGCAAGGATGAAGTTGAGCAGGCCTGTGGCGCGGTTCTCTTCAGAGAGGAGTCGCCGCTTGTTGTTGTCTTTGTTCCTGTCTTTCAGCCACGCCATGCGGTTATTTTCCTCGCGGTCATTTTTTAGGAGGCGGACTGGGTTGCGGGTTCGTGGGCGGCTCTCCACGCGTCGAATCCGCCAGTGAGGTTAGCGATCTCGCGGTGGCCAGCTCGACGCAGGATGCTGGTGGCGATGGCGCTGCGGTAGCCGCCTTTGCAGTGAACGACTAAGAGCTTCGTGGGATCGATCTCGGCTGTGTGCTCGGCGAGTTGACCGAGCGGGATGCGGATGGAGCCTTCGATGGCACCGGTTTCGATCTCGCCGGGTTCGCGAACGTCGAGGATGGCGAGGTGGTCCTTTTCTTTCTCTTCCAACTCGGCCAGCTCCTGGACGGAGATCTGCGGGATGTAGTCGAGCTCGTATCCGGATTGAATCCAGCCGGTGATACCGCCTTCGAGGTAAGCGTCGACGTGCTCGATGCCTACGCGGGCGAGACGGAGCTGGGATTCGCGGAGCTGATCGGTATCTTCGCCGACGAGGATAATGCGCGCGTCGAGGCCGAGGATGCGCGCAGCCCACGAAGCGTACTGGCCGGAGAGCGCGATGTGGAGGGAGCCGGGTACGTGGGCTACGGCGAATTCCATTGCCGGGCGCGTATCGACGACGATGGCGCCTTCGGCCTGGAGACGGAGGACTTCAGGTGCGCGGAGAGGCTTTGGTGCAGGCAGGTTGTTGATGGAGGAGGCACCTTGGCGGTTGAGTTCAACATCGCGGCCGAAGTACTCGGGTCGCGGAGGGAGACTGTCGGTGAGAAGGTGGATGAACTCTTCTTCGCTGCGAGCGAGGAGGGCGTAGTTGGTTCGACGCTGCTTGCCGATGGTGGAGGAACGTTCGGAGCCCATCTGGCGTCCGCAGAGAGAGCCGGCACCGTGAGCAGGGAAGATCTCGGTGTCATCGGGGAGGGTGAGGAGCTTTTTGTGCAGGCTTTGATAAAGGCGCGCGGCGAGTTGTTGCGGGGTGTAGTCGCCGGAGAGGTCGGGACGGCCTACGTCGCCGACGAAGAGTGTGTCTCCGGTGAAGACAGCGCGGGGTTGCGAGGGCGAGGTGAGATCGGTGAGGACAGCGCAGACGCTTTCAATGGTGTGGCCAGGGGTGTGGAGGAAGTTGAAGCGCGCGTTGCCGAACTGGAGGGTGTCGCCGTCTTTGATAGGCGTGTGAGGGAAGGTGGCGTGGGCGTCTTCGCCGAGGTAGATGCGGGCTCCGGTGCGTTCGGCGAGCTCGTGGTGGCCGGAGACGAAGTCGGCGTGAAGATGAGTCTCGATGATGTGCTCGATCTTCAGGTTGTTCTGCCGCGCGAATTCTATATAGAGATCGACGTCGCGCTGGGGATCGATGACGGCGGCGATCCCCTGAGATGCCACGAGGTAAGAGGCGTGGGCTAGGCAGCCGAGGAAGAATTGCTCGATGCGTACGGGTTCCATGAATTTGTCCCCCTCGGGTTATTTTACTGGAAGGGGGCTGATGATGCTGTGCGGGCCGCTGGATACTTCTGCTTCGAGCTGATCGCGTGATGCGCGGCAATGATTGCGGAGGCAAAAGAAAAGCCCCGCCAGCAATGTGTGCCGGCGGGGCGGTTGTTGCGGTTACGAGTTAGAAGTCGTAGCGCAGGGAGAACTGCATACGGCGAGGAACACTGAGCAAGGTGTTTGTGATACCGAGACTTCCGCTGGTGAGCTGACCTGCAGGGCTGTCAAAGCGGTTGGTATTGGTAACGTTGTAGACTTCCCAGGCGAACTTGATCTTTCGAGCTTCGCCCAGGCTCCATGCCTTGGTAAGGCCTGAATCGAGATTGAAGATACCATCGCCGCGGAAGTTGTTACGTTGGCCGTTTTCGCCAGGGTACGATACCCGTGCAAGTGTGCCGGTGGGAACACCGTTTGTGATGGCGTCGATGTTGTCGAAGTACTGTGGGTTACCGTTCTTGTCGAAGTGGCGGTGTGCTTTGACATTTCCGGTGACGACGCCGCGGCTGGCCTGCTGCCAGTCGGTTGTCCAGCCTGGATCGCTGAAGTCGAAGGGCAGCCCACTTGTAGCGCGCAGGATGCCTGAGAGCTGCCAACCGCCGATGAAGGCGTTGACGAAGCCATTGGCGCTGCTCGCAAATTTCGCACCGTTGCCGAAGGGAAGCTGGTAGACCCAGTCAACTGTGAGTATATGGGTGGTGTCGAAGTCCGAGACGGCGCGATTGAGACCAGGGTTCCACGAGTTGATGATGCTGCTGTTTCCGGCGGCAACTCCTGCGGAGAACTCAGTGCTGCGTTCCGCGTCGGAGCCGTAGTCGATGGACTTGGAGAAGGTGTAGCTGATATCGGCCTGCAGCCCATGACTCATAGGATGACGCAGAGTGACCTGTGCTGCGTTGTAGTAGCTCTGGCCGATGGTGGACAGAGCATAGAGAGAGGCGAACTGATTTTGCCAGAACTTCGATTGATATCCGGCAGGGCAACCGTAGGAACAGTTGAAATCGATGTCTGCAAGGGCCTGGGTCGCTCCGACTTGCGAACGGAATGGGGCCCACTCGTTGGTGTAGATGGCCTGGGTCGCACTCTCTCCTTCGAAGTCGATGTTCTTCATGAAGGGGAAGACATTTTCAAAGTAAGGGATGGCAGGTACGCTTGCATCATTGCCGGCGTTCTGGTCGACGAGCGCGGACAGCTTGGCACCGGCGGTAAAGTAGTCGCCCCCACCCTGCGGATCAACAAAGTTGACGGGCTCGGCGAGATCGAGGCTTTGCAGCAGATGACGCCCAAGACGGCCGACATATGCCGCCTCAATCGTGAAGCCACCTGGGAGCTCTCTCTGTACGGACAGATCAAACGCCTCTGAGTAAGGAGTCTTCAGCTTGCTGTCCAGTCCCCAGGTAATGGCGAAGTTATTTTCTGGCGCCGTGAAGGGGAAGGCCTGCGAGGCGGGCGCAGTTCCATTGTTGAAGGGGAAGGTGTGACGGTCTGTGAAGCGTGAAGCAGTCTCCGCCGACTGGAGCCCCAGTTGATTCGTTACCTGGGAGGAGAGGCCGAATGCTCCATTCTGATCGAAGATGTTGATCAGGCTCTGCCCGTAGTGATCGTAGTACATGCCTGCGCCGGCGCGAATGGAGGTCTTGTTGTCCGGAGAGTAGGCAATAGCGAAGCGCGGAGCAAAGTTGTTCTTCGATTTTGGCCAGAATCCTGGCTTGTTGTAGAAGGGACCGTTCGGTGCGAAGGTCAGGTTCGGTTCGTAGATCTGACCTTTATCGGCAGCGGCCTGGCGCTGAATAAACCAGGCGTGGGTGTCGATGGTCGGGGCAACCTGCTGGCCTTTTGTCTCCCAGGGTGTCTGCAGAATAGTGTGACGGATGCCGAAGGTGAGGGTGAGGTTCGGCTTCACTCTCCAGGAGTCCTGCACGTACCATTCGAACTCGTTTGCCTTGAATTGTCGAGCGATCGATGCTCCGTCGTTGAGGAGCGTGCCCGCGGTGGGGCTGCTGACGGCGTAGTTGTAGTTGTTCGTTACCTGGGATACGGTGCCGACCAGGTTGGCGTATGCGCGGATATATGAGTTCCCAAAGCCTCCGTTGACCCCATCCAATCCGATAGTGGTTGGGTCCGGGGCAACCGGCTTACCGCCCAGGCCGGATGGATTGGAGCTACCGGAGGTAAAGGAGTTGGCGTCGGTACTGTGGTTCTGATAAATCAGACGCCAGTTACCGCCAACCTGGATACTGTGCCGGCCTTTCGTCCAATTAAAGTTGTCGACGATGTTGTTTACAGGAGAGCTGGTGATGGTGTTGCGAGTCTCTGCGGTTGCGGTCTGGATGAAACGGAAGTCAACGTAATCGCCTGAGCCTATACCTGATCTACCTTCACCCTGCCGGATATACCCATAGCGGATATCGTTGACCATTGAGGGAGAGAGGGTCCAGGTGTCGCCTGCAGTGATGCCCTTGTTGTTGTCGATGATGACGGAAGATGGCCCTTGTCCGGGAAAGTTTTCTACTGCGCTTGTAGTGTCTTTCTGCAGGTTGCCGCGGACGAAGATGCGGTGATTGGAGGACGGAATGTAGTCAAGGCGAACGATGGTGGTGTTGAGAGTTTTAGGATTGGGTGAAGAGAAAGAGTAGGAGCCGGTATTGAGACCATCACCTGCGTTGAGCCCATTGGCCACAGGCATCGATTTGAAGTAAGCCAGCGCGTTGGGGTTCGGCCCGGGACCGGGGGCATAGGCGGCGGTGTTGCAGACCTGGCAGCCAGCGTCGAGCATTGCCATCTGGGCTGGAGTCACGACGACTGTCTCGCCGTTTTTCCCGAGGTATTGGAGTGTGCCGCTCTGATAAAGAGCGGTAGGAACAGTATGGGTTACCTGAGCGCTCTCTGCCTGGCGCGCGCCTTCGTAGTTGGCGAAGAAGAATAACTTGTCCTTGAAGATGGGGCCGCCGAGGTCGCCGCCGAAGATGTTGCGAATGAGTTTGCCCGGACGGTTAGCCTGGCCACTGTTGAGCTGCGCCTGTTTATTGAAGAAGTCGTTAGCTACGGTGAAGGTGGGGCGGTGATACTCATAGACTCCGCCGTGGAATCTGTTGGTGCCGGACTTGGTGACGAGGCTGATCTGAGCACCTGAGGAACGGCCCGAATCGGCGTTGCCGCCGCCGGTGGTGACGCGGAACTCCTCGATCGAATCCTGAGTCTGGCGGAGCACACCGGTAAAGGCGAATCCATTGACCTGATCGTTGTCGTCGACGCCATCGAGGGTGATGTTGCCCTGGTCCGAACGGCTGCCGTTGACTGCGCCGCTGCGGCTGTCCTGCAGGGCGGGATTGGGAGGTGGAGGGAGGTAGATGACGCCGGGCTGGAGCGAGAGGATGTCCGGCACGTTGCGGGTTTCGCTGGGGAGCGCCTGAATGGTGGCGTTGTTGGTCGAGTTGCCGAGTGTGGCGTCGGTAGTGTTGAGCGTCTGGGCCTCTGCCGTTACGTTGAGGACTTCCTGAGTCGTGGTGACGCTGAGGGAGAAGTTGACCGTGGCCGGCTGGTTGACGAGCAGCTCGGCGGTCTTGGTCTGCGCACCGAAGCCAGTGGCGGTGATGGTAATGGTGTATTTAGCGGGCGGGATCTGGATAAGCTGATACTCGCCGCCGGAGTTGGCCACGGCAGAGAAGCTCTGGCCGGTCGCATTGTTGACGAGAGTGATCTTTGCGCCCGGAACGAGAGCGCCGGTGGGATCTTTGACGACGCCGCGGAGGGAGGTGTTCGCACTTTGGGCGAAGGTGAATGCAGTTGTCAGGGAGAGTGTAAGTAAGAGGGCGATTCTAAATAGATACCTGGTCATGATGCCTCCGTAAGGTCAGAAAGGGTGATGCATTTTGCTGGTCTGAGACTGCTCTATAATATCGGCGTTTCGATCAAGTACTGCGTGGAAATCAGAAAGAAGAATAACCTTCAGTAAGCGCAAATTGAAGTCCGTCACATTCTATTTGATCTTGTGGGTACATCTTAAGCAGATTCGTATTCGACAGTGAATAATGTTTCCACGGTTTATCGGCTATATTTCCGTCGATTTCCTTTTTTTTACGCTTGATCTTTGCAAAACCTACTGAAATCGAACCAGATATCAAAGAAATCGAAATGCTGCAGCTTCCACTGGAGGTCGAAATCTAAAGAAAAGAAGAAATCTGCCATTGCCTTGATCGGTAAGTGGCAGAGCGGAGAAGCTTCGGGTCACGGTGTATAGGTTTTATCGCAAGTTGCAACGAACTGCAATAAAAAAAAGCGCGATTTCCCGTGCCGGGCGAATTTTGTTACCGAATCAGCATGGAGACGATGCTGGCGGACATGAGGTTAGCCATGGTTCCGGCGAGCATGGCGCGGAGGCCGAGACGGGCGAGATCGTTGCGGCGTTCGGGGACGAGGGCTCCGATGCCGCCGATCTGAATGCCGATGGAACTTAAGTTCGCAAAGCCGCAGAGGGCAAAGGTGGTGATGGTGAAGCTGCGTGGGGAGATCAACGCTTTTTGCGCGCCGAGGTCGGTGTAGGCGACCAGCTCGTTTAATACAGTCCGGGTGCCGAGGAGGTTGCCGACGAGTCTGGCCTCGTGCCAGGGGATGCCGATGAGCCAGGCGACGGGTGCGAAGAAGAAGCCGAGGACGGCGTTGAGGCTGGAGGGAAAGGGAATGTGATGCGGGGCGAGGAGGTTATGGACGCCGCCGAAGATGCCGTTGGTGAGACTGACGAGAGCAAGGAAGCTGATGAGCATGATGGCGACATTGAAGGCGAGCGCGCCGCCGTCGATGGTGCCGCGTGCGATGGCTCCGATGAGGTTTTCGTTTTTATGCTCGTCGGAGGGAGGCATTTTTACGATGCCGGCGGTGGCGGGGACTTCGGTTTCGGGAACGAGCATCTTGGCGACAAGGATGGTGCCGGGGGCGGTCATGATGACGGCGGCAAGCAGGTCGGATGCGTGGATGCCGTAGGCGATGTAGGCGGCCATGATTCCGCCGGAGACGTGGGCCATGCCTGAGGTCATGATGGTCATGAGTTCGGAGTAGGTGGCTCCGTTGAGGAAGGGACGGATGGTGAGCGGGGCTTCGGTCTGGCCCATGAAGATGCTGGCGGCGACGTTGGTGGATTCGGCTCCCGAGATGCCCATGGTCTTTTGCATGATCCAGGCGAAGGCGCGGATGACAAGCTGCATGAAGCCGATGTAGTAGAGCACTGCGAAGAAGGCGGAGATAAAGATGATCGTAGGGAGGACGCGGAAGGCGAAGATCGCTACGGTGGAGTTGTTGCCTCCGAGTGGGCCGAAGACCATCTCAGAACCGGCGACGGAGTGTTCGAGCAGCTTGTTGACGGCATTGCCGGCGGAGGCGAGGAAGCGCTGGCCGAGTGTGGAGTCAATGACGATAAACGCGAAGAGAAACTGGAGGCTGAGTCCCCAGGCTACCGTGCGCCAGCGGATGGCGCGCCGATTGGTGGAGAAGATGTAGGCGAGACCGATGAAGGCGATGAGCCCGAGAATGCCGGTGAATCGTGCCAAGGAGCGCTCCTGCGTTGTTGACAGCGGCGAAGTGGATGGGATGAGTGTAATGGTTGGTGGGGTGCGAAGCCTAGAGCTTTTGTTCGCCCGGACCCGGGACGGCCTTTTAGTTTGGCCAGGCTGGATCTGCGACACGAGCGGACTCAGAGGCGGTTCAATCGTCGTCGCCGCAAAACGGTTCACCGGAACGAAGGCATTCAATGGGGCGGAGGAGAAGGGAACTCCACTTGCGGCGATTCCGATGACGCCTGTGGAGCAGGTGCGGGATGCGTTGCCGCTCGATCAACTTATTATTTCGTTTGCGCGATAGAGGAGAAATTGAGCGATCCAGGTGGTACATTGTCTCGGTGCGCGGCGTTGCGGATACGAATGAAGCCGCGAAGGAGAGTGGACGATGAGCAAAGTGAGATTGCTGGTTGGTACTCGCAAGGGTGCCTTTGTGCTGACGTCGGATGGGAAGCGGGAGAAGTGGGACGTGAGCGGGCCGCACTTTGCGGGCTGGGAGATCTATCACGTGAAGGGTTCGCCCGTGGACCCGAACCGGTTGTATGCATCGCAGTCGAGCGGGTGGTTTGGACAGGTGATGCAGCGCTCGAACGACGGCGGCAAGACGTGGGAGGCGATGGGGAACAAGTTTGTTTATGACGGCGTGGCTGGGACGCATCAGTGGTACGACGGGACGCCGCATCCGTGGGAGTTCAAGCGGGCGTGGCATCTGGAGCCATCGCTGACCAATGCGGATGAGGTGTACGCAGGAGTGGAAGATGCGGCGTTGTTTCGTTCTGTAGACGGCGGACAGAACTGGGAGGAGCTTTCGGGATTGCGAAAGCATGGGTCGGGACCGCACTGGCAGCCGGGTGCGGGTGGGATGTGTCTGCACACAATCATTCTGGACCCGAGCGATCCGAAGCGAATCTTTATTGCGATCTCGGCGGCTGGGGCTTTCCGCACGGACGATGGCGGAAAGACATGGTTGCCTATCAATAAAGGGCTACGGTCCCAGTTCCTTCCGGATCAGGATGCCGAGGTGGGGCATTGCGTGCACCATATGGCGATGCATCCTTCGCGGCCCGGTGTGTTGTTCATGCAGAAGCACTGGGACGTGATGCGGAGCGATAATGCAGGCGATTCGTGGCACGAGGTAAGCGGGAATCTGCCGACGGATTTTGGATTTGTGATCGATGTGCATGCGCATGAGCCCGAGACGGTGTTTGTGGTGCCGATCAAGAGCGATTCGGAGCACTATCCGCTGGATGGAAAGCTGCAGGTGTATCGCAGCCGTTCGGGCGGTAATGAGTGGGAGGCGTTGACGAAGGGGTTGCCGCAGAAGGATTGCTATGTGAATGTGCTGCGCGATGCGATGGCTGTCGATTCGCTGGATTCGTGCGGGGTTTATTTTGGGACGACGGGCGGGCAGGTTTATGGGTCGTCGGATGCGGGGGATAGCTGGGCACCGATTGTGCGGGACTTGCCTGCGGTTTTATCGGTCGAGGTGCAGACTTTGCATTCGGGGTCACCGACGCTCATATGATCCGTGTGGAGTTGCCAGCGCATCTGCGGACTCTGGCAGGGGTGAAGGGTGAGGTGATGGTCGATGTTGCGGAGCCTGTGACGCAGCGATCGGTGTTGGGTGCGTTGGAGGCGAAGTATCCGATGCTGCGCGGGACGATTCGCGACCACGGGACGCTGGAGCGGAGAGCGTTTCTGCGATTCTTTGCTTGTGAGGAGGACCTATCACACGAGTTGCCGGATGCATTGCTACCCGAGGCCGTTGCGATGGGGAAGGAGCCGCTGCTGGTGATTGGGGCGATTGCCGGTGGGTGATCCTGCGGTTCTAACAATGGCTAACTGGTAGCTCCGGGCTTCGAAGTGCGGTCGTCCTTCGGACGATGCCCACATCTCAAAATCGAGATATGGGGCACCCGGGGTTGTGGCGCGTCGAACTACTTTTTTGTGACGATCTCGCGGATGAGAGGTTGGAGTTTTGGCGGGGTGGGCGTGATTTGTAACGTTTCGCGGAGCATGGCTTCAGGCTCGTCTATGAGGGCTTCGTCTTCTGCGAAGAGGGTGACGAGGGGTTGGCCTTCTTTTATCTTGTCGCCTAACTTGGCGTGCATTTCGATTCCTGCTTGTGCGGAGACCGGGTCGCCGGGTTTGGCGCGGCCTGCACCGAGGCGCTGGACGGCCCAGCCTACCTGCTTGCAGTCCATGGTGGCGAGGTAGCCGGAGACTGGGGCAGCGAGGGTGCGGGTGTAAAGACGAGAAGCAGGTCCTCCGCTTCGCGAAGGATGACAAGATTGATGGAAGGCGGCGGGGTCTTCAAAGACGGTGATGTCGCCGTTCTGAGCTTCGATGATCTTTAGCCACGCTTTATAGGCGGCACCGCTGCGGAGGATCTCGTCGGAGAGCTTTGCTCCTTCTTCGGGAGTGGCAGCTTGGCCAGCGAAGTGGAGCATCCAGCCGGAGAGAATGTTGGACAGCTCGATTAGATCGCGGGACATGGGGTGGCGATGCTGCTTCATGATGTCGACGCACTCCCATACTTCTACCCAGTTACCGGAGAAGCGGCCGAGAGGCTCGTCCATGGAGGTGAGGAGAGCGGCGGTGCGGGTGCCGGAGGCTTCGCCGGTCTGGACCATGAGCTCGGCGAGGAATCTGGATTTTTCGTAGGTGGGCATGAAAGCGCCGGAGCCGACTTTGACGTCGAGGACGAGGGCGTTGAGGTCTTCGGCGAGTTTCTTGCTCATGATGCTTGCGGTGATGAGGAAGGGAGATTCGACGGTGCCGGTGTGGTCTCGGAGGGCGTAGAGGATGCGGTCGGCGGGGACGATCTTTGGAGTCTGGCCGATGAGGGCCGCGCCGCATTGTTTGAGAACGTCGCGCATCTCCGGGAAGGAGAGCTGAGTATTGAAGCCGGGAATGGTCTCGAGTTTGTCGAGTGTGCCGCCGGTGTGGCCGAGGCTCCGTCCGCTGATCATGGGAACGACGATTCCAGGAACTCCTTCGGAAGTCGGATGAGCGAGGCCGGCGGCTGCGAGGATGGGGGCGATGAGCAGGGATGTTTTGTCGCCGACTCCGCCGGTGGAGTGTTTGTCGACGGCGAAGGTGTTGAGCGCCTGGGTGTGGGCGACCTCCCCGGAGAAGCGCATGGCCTCGGTGAGCGTCGCGAGCTCTCTTGAATCGAGGCCGCGGAGAAAGACGGCCATCAGGAAGGCGGCGATCTGTGCGTCGGTGACGAGCTGATCATTGGGCGTGCGTTCGACGATGGCGCGGATGAAGGCGCGAATTTCGGCGTCGGTGAGAGGGAGGCCGTCGCGTTTGTGGAGGATGACGTCGATGGGGTGGATGGGGTGGATGGGCTGAGTCATGTCTTCTGATTACGAGTTGGTGAGGAAGAAGGCGGCGGGGAGGAGTTCGGCGATGGTGGCCCGGGCGATGGAGCCTTTTTCGCCGGGAAAGAAGACGACGGTGTCGGGTGTGCTGAACTCGTGGATGGTCTGGCGGCAGGCTCCGCAGGGTTGGCTGGCGGCGTCGTTGAGGTTGGCGACAGCGATGGCGCTGATTTTTATCTTTGGGCCGTGGAGGCTGACGGCGGTGGCGATGGCGGCTTGTTCGGCGCAGACAGTGAGGCGGTAGGAGGCGTTTTCAACGTTGCAGCCAGTGACGATAGTACCGTCTGTTAATAGAAGTGCGGCGCCGACGCGGAAGTTGCTGTAGGGCGCGTAGGCGTGGTGGGCGGCGGCGATGGCGCGTTGCTGCAGATCTGCGGCTTGAGTGAGGTTGAGCGGCGCGGGAGAATCGTGGTTTGCAGCCATGGTGGAGATGAGGCTATCGGGTGCGGGAGGAGATGGCAAGTCATGTTGCGCTCATGATTATGAGCCTGCGCCCGATATAGGGGATGTGGACGATCTGACCAAAGAGTTTATCGCCGAAAGCCAGGAAGGGCTGGACCGGATGGAGCGGTGCCTGACCGAGCTGGAGATGCGCCCCGACGATACGGGGTTGCTGGGAGAGGTCTTTCGCGCCGTTCATACAATTAAGGGGACAACGGGATTTCTGGGCTTCGATCGGCTGGAGAAGCTGGCCCATGCGGGCGAGCATCTGCTGGGTGCACTACGGGACGGAAGATTGACGGCGACGTCGGAGTTGATCAGCGGCCTGTTGCATCTGTTGGATGGATTGCGTGCGATTCTACTGCTGATTGAAGAGACAGGCGGCGAGGGCACGCGGTCTGGAGATGAAGACGGGGAGTTGATCGCCGAGCTGGCTCTTTTGAATGGGGCGATGCCGCCAGCGGTGATCGAGGCGGAGATGCTGAACAACGTCATCAAGCTCGATGAGGAGGTTGTGCGCCCGGAGGCTGCGGCCGGCGAGATGAAGGCTTCCGGAGCGACATCTGCGACGAACAGTGAGAGGAGTAGCGCAGGAGCCGACAAGACGCTGCGGATTGATGTCGATGTGTTGAACCGCATGATGAACCTGGTGGGCGAGCTTGTGTTGACCCGCAACCAGATGCTGCAAAGCGATGCTGCTGCGGCGAATTTTCCCGAGCTGGCGCGGCGATTGGACAGTGTGACAGCCGATCTCCGTGAGACGGTGATGCAGGCGAGGATGCAGCCGGTCGGAAATCTGTTTGGCAAGTTTCCCAGGATGGTGCGCGACCTGGCGAGAACCTGCGGGCGCGATGTGCGGATCGAATTTTCGGGGCAGGAGACGGGACTGGATAAGAGCCTGCTGGAGGCGATCAAGGATCCGCTGACCCACGCGGTGCGGAACTCAGTTGACCATGGGATTGAAGCGCCGGCTGACCGTGTGCTCGCCGGTAAATCGGCTGAGGGATGTGTGCGGCTGAAGGCGTTTCATCAGGGCGGCTCGGTGGTGATTGAGGTTGCCGATGATGGTGCCGGGATCGCGATGGAACGGGTGTTGGCGAAGGCGATTGAACGCAAGCTGGTGACGCAGGAGCAGGCTGCGGGGATGTCGGAGCGGGAGGCGCTGCAACTGATTTTTCTGCCGGGGTTTTCGACGGCCGCGGCAGTGACGACTGTTTCTGGCCGCGGTGTTGGAATGGATGTGGTGCGGTCGAATGTGGAGAAGGTGGGCGGAAGCGTTGAAATTGAGTCGCGCAAGGGCGAAGGAACGACGCTGCGGCTGCGAGTTCCGTTGACGCTCGCGATCGTGCCTTCACTGGTCGTGCGTAGTGGAGGGCAGAGCTTTGCGCTGCCGCAGAGCGCGCTGGTGGAGTTGGTGGATCTGCCGCAGCGAGAGTTTGCGCGGGTGGTGCAGCAGATCGGGTCGGCTGAACTTTTCCGTTTGAGAGAGCGGTTGTTGCCGATGGTTTGGCTCGACAGACTGCTTGGCCTGGAGGCTGATCATCCGGAGACTTCGCGGGGACACTACCTCGCTGTACTTGAAGCGGACGGATGCCGGTATGGTCTGGTGGTGGATGACTTGATGTCTCCGGAAGAGATTGTGGTGAAGCCGTTGTCGCCGGTGCTGCGCGAGATCGGAATGTTTTCGGGAGCGACGGTGCTGGGCAATGGCACGCTTGCTCTGATTCTGGATGTTGGCGCGACTGCGGCGCGGGCGGGTGTGAAACCGGTTGAAGAAGAGAGTGTGGAAATTGGCGCAGGAGAGGCAGCAGCTCAGGAGGTAGCCGGCGAGTCGTTCCTGATTTTTGAGGATCGTGTACGAGAGCGCACAGCGCTTCCACTGGAGCTTGTTGAGCGAATCGAGAGTGTTCCGCTGGAGCGGATCGAGTATGCGGGAGGGCGACCGTTGTTGCAGTATCGCGGTGAACTACTGCCGCTGACGGATGAAGGCAATGTGCTGGAAGAGCTTGAGACAACGCGTCAACGAGGAGATGAAGCGCTGGCCACGGTGTTGATCTGCGGCAACGCCAGGCTTGGCGGAGAACAGCGAGTTGGAATGGTGGTCAGGCAGGTGCTGGATGTTTCTGCGGGAACAATGCTCGAGCGCGATGGGGCCGGCGACGGATTGGGTGCGGGCATGGAGCTTGTGCTGGTGAAAGAGAAGTTGACCGTGGTGCGTCGCGAGTTTGACGCGAAGGCTTCATCGGCATGGCAGGAGGTTGCATGAGAATAGCGGGTCGCGGCACGGTTGATGAGGTTCAGGAAGAGAACGACGTGGTGTCTCTGTGTTCGCTGTATGCAGGGAGCGAGACGTTCGGTATTGACACGCGGAAGATACGCGAGGTGCTGGGCGAGCGCGATCTGCAGCGTGTACCGATGTCCCCGCTGTTTATCGCCGGGGTAGTGCCGTATCGCGGTGAGGTGTTGACGACAGTGAATTTACGAGCGCTGCTGGGGATGGAGGCGCATGCGGGACGGTCCTGCGTTCTGGTGATGGAGGACGATGAAGGAGCGGAGAGGTTTGGCCTGGTGGTGGATTCAGTGGGCGGCGTCGTCACGATGGGCCGCCACACACTTGAAGCAAATCCATGCACGCTGGAGGCGCGCAGCAAATGGCTGTTCGACGGGGCCTACAAGATGGAGAGCGGGTTGATGGTGCGGCTCGATCCGCAGAGGTTGTGCCCGTCGCGATTGTCGGAGACGGGGCTGTTCAAGAAGAGTGCGAATGGAGGCACGGATGCGAGCTCTGATCGTCGATGATTCAAGTTTTATCCGCGAGTATCTGCGACACCTGTTAAGTCGGATGGATATTGCGTGCGAGGAAGCAGTGGACGGATGCGATGCGTTGACGATGCTGGCCTCGAAGGAGAGCTTCGATCTGATGTTGCTGGATGTGAACATGCCAGTGATGAACGGGTTGGAGTGTGTCAAGGCACTACGCGAGGCTAGGCTGGGGCCGCAGATGAAGGTGATGATGGTGACCACAGAGGCCGACCACTCTTTTATCGCTACAGCGCTCGACAATGGCGCAGATGAGTTCTTGATGAAGCCATTTACTCCAGAGAGCCTTCGGGAGAAGATGCTGCTGCTTGGTGTGATTGCAGCCTGACAAAAAAGGAGATCGGAAATTGGGTTATTTAAATGATCGGCCACTTCGTATTCTTGCAGCGGACGACTCTGCCGTGATGCGAAGTGTTTTGTGGAAGCTGTTTCTGATGCATGCCCAGGACAAGGCAAGTGACTTGCCATGGATGGAACTGTGCGGGATTGCGCGGGATGGAGTGGAGTGTCTGGAACAGATACGGCAACTCTCGCCCGATGTGCTGGTGCTGGATCTTGAGATGCCAAGGATGAATGGCCTGGATGTGCTTGACCGCTTGCGAGTAGAGAACCCTGGACTGCCTGTGATCATGTGCAGCGCACACACTGAGCATGGCGCGCGATCGACTCTGGAGGCTTTGGCCCGCGGCGCTTCGGACTATGTAATGAAGCCGTCGGAGCAGCGGGATATCGCTGCGGCGATGCAGTCACTGTCGCATCAATTGCTGCCAAGGATCGCGGTGTTGGCAAAAGATGCGCGCGGGATAGGAAAAGCAGAGCGAGGAAATGCGAGAGAGAGTTTACAGAAGGCGAGAATTACAGAGGCACCTGCAGAGGCATCTTCCCCCATTGAAGTAGTTGTGATCGGACTATCGACTGGCGGTCCTTCGGCGCTGGAGCAACTGCTGCCGAAGTTACCGAAGGATTTTCCTGTTCCGGTGTTGATCGTGCAGCACATGCCGAAGTTATTTACAGGTGCGTTGGCCGAACGTCTGGACAAATGCTGCGCGTTGCGTGTGGAACAGGCGTATGACAACGCGGCAATCCGTCCGGGCACGGTCTGGCTGGCTCCAGGAGACGCACATATGGAGGTGGCTCCGCCGCATGTGCTGGAAAGGGATCGCGTTGAAGGACATTGCAGCAGGGTAAAGCTGCATCAGCAGGAGCCGCTGAATCACTGCAGGCCTTCGGTGGATTATCTTTTTTTCTCGGCTGCCCGGATGTATGGCGCAGGAGCGTTGGCTCTGGTGATGACGGGAATGGGCGCGGATGGCCTGAACGGTGCGCGTGCGGTGCATGAAGGCGGCGGGGTTGTGCTGGCGCAGGATGAAGCTACCTCGGCGGTGTGGGGGATGCCGGGTCGAGTCAGTGAGGCCGGCATCGCCAGTGCAACACTTCCTTTGTGGGGGATTGCGAGCGCGCTGAGGCAGCGAGTCGGCGCAGGGAGAACAACCCGGCTGGATGGGCTGACGGGAACTGTGTCGGCAACGGCTCCGCGGCGGGAGATGACCTATGGCCTGCTCTGATTCCGACTACGACTTTCTTCGAGGGCTTGTGATGGAGCAGTCGGCAAACCGGATCAATCCGTCTCGGAACGAGCTGTTCGACAAGAAACTGACGCCTATCGCTCGCTTGTCCGGCGCGGCCAATCTTGAGGACTTCGTCAATATGCTGAAGGCGGGCAAGCCGGCTCACCTGCATCGCGCGGTGGCCGAGGCGATGACGATCAACGAGACTAGCTTTTTTCGCGACATGTCGACTTTTGAGATGCTGCGGAAGGTTATCCTTCCCCAGTTGATCGAACAGCAAATGCAGAATCGCCGGCTGCGGATATGGAGCGCGGCGAGTTCAACTGGGCAGGAGGCGCATAGCCTAGCGATGTCGGTGACGGAATATTTTCCTGAGCTTGCGCACTGGGATGTGAAGATTATTGGGACCGATATCTCGCGTCACGTGGTGGATTACGCGCAGAAGGGGCGGTATCGACGGATCGAGATAAATCGGGGGATGCCTGCGCGGATGCTGCTGAAGTATATGGTGCGCGAAGGGGAGGAGTGGGAGGTTGCTCCGCGGATTCGATCGATGTGTGAGTTTCATTATACGAACCTGTGTGCTCCGATGCCGCAGTTGCCGGTGTTCGATCTGGTGTTGTTGAGAAATGTGCTGCTGTATTTTTCTCAACAGGACCGTAGAGTAGTATTCAGCGAGGTATATCGCAAGCTGGTGCCTGGCGGATATCTGGTTCTGGGCAACGCTGAGCAGGCGGAGGATTCTACGAATCTCTTTGAAGTGGAATTTGCCGCGAACTGCTATTTTTACCGGCCGGTGAGCGAGGCTTAGCCTTATGTGGCTTCTTTGCCCAAAGCCGGATTTGCAGCGGGGGCGATGGGATTCAATGTACGGAAGCATCCGCCGCTGCTGCAAAAACAGCATGGCAGGCTGAGCGCCAACGCCTAAAGAGACACCATCGAAGTTGAGTTATTGTGGCGGCTCATCGGTTTTCGGCTTCTTGTCCTTGCCGGCACCAAAGAGCTTCTGGAAAAAGTTTCGCTTCTTCGGCTGATCGGGTTGCTGTGTGGTGTCGGGAGCGTTGCCGTCAGGTGGCGTGTTGGGAGCCTGTCGAACGATGGGAGCACCGGTTGATGGCAGCGCGGTCGTAGGAGGAGCGGCTTTGTTGCCGCCGAGACCGAAGATCTTCTGCAGGAAGTTTTGCGGGTCGTCACCCATCTGACTGCAGGTGTTGACCGGCGCGGTGCCATCGAGAAATGCGGCGTAGAAGCTGTTATCGGGGCACGTGGAATCCACGAGAAGGTCGGAAGTCTTGTCGATATGGGCGACGGTGACGCCCTCCGGCGGAATAAAGGATTTTACGTCGGAGTATTGCGGAAGCAAAATGGCGCGCTTCATGAAGTCCGCCCAGATGGGAGCGGCGGTGTCTGCGCCCTGCACCTTGCGTGTGAGCCCGGTTGAGATGTCCGTATAGTCGTCGTTGCCGACCCAGACGATGCAGAGAAGGTTGGATGTATAACCTGCAAACCAGACGTCGTGCGAGGTGCCGGTCTTTCCGGCAGCGGGTGCGGTGAAGCCATGCTGGCGCACGGAAGCACCGGTGCCACGGCTCATGACGCTTTCAAGCATTGACTGGGTGAGATAGGCTACGCGCGGATCGAGAACCTGTTTTGCTTCGGGGGAGAAGTCGGAGACGATATCGCCGTTGGTATTGCGCACGGAAGCAAGCATCCAGGGAGTGAGGTGGACGCCGTTGTTGGCGAAGACAGTGTAGGCGCCGGCCATTTCTATGGGTGTGGCGCTGTAGGTGCCGATGGCGACCGAAGGAGTTCCACGGGCACTGATGATTCCGGAGGAGCGGGCGAGAGCGGCGACATTGTCGAATCCGACCATCTGGGCGAGCGAGATGGTGGCAATGTTGAGCGAGTGATCGATGGCGTCGATCGCCGTTACCATGCCAGGGTATTCGCCCTTCTCAAAGTTGCCTGGGGTATATGGCTTGCCATCGAACATGAAGGTCGTGGTGTCGTCATTCAAGCGGGTCAGTGCGGTGAAGACGCCGCCGCCGCCGGCATCGCCTCCACCTCCAATGGTGAGACCGGTGAGGCTGGTGTTGTAGGCGGTGGCGTAGACGAATGGCTTGAAGATGGAGCCGGTGGGACGTTTGGCTATGGCGTGATTGAGCTGCGAGACGCTGTAGTTGCGGCCACCGACGAGTGCGAGAATCTGACCGGTATGCGGGTTGATGGCGACGAGGGAGACCTGGGGATAGGTGATGGGGCCGGGCTGTTCACCCTTGCGGGTGCGGTGCAGCTTACGGATGAGTTCGTCGACGTTCTTCATGCTGGCATCGACAGCTTCCGAGGCGGCTTGCTGGAGATCGGGATCGAGAGAGGTGTAGATGCGCAGGTTCTGGTGGGCAAGGTCCTGATCGCCGATGCGTTGGACGAGCTGGTCATGAACGAGGTCAACGAAGTAGGGAGCTTCGCTGGCGTTGAGATTTGGCGGTGCGAGACGGATTGGTTCGGCTTTCGCGATGGTGGCCTGTTCGGCGGTGATGTCACCGTTTTCGGCCATGGTGTCGAGGACGATGTTGCGGCGAGCCATGGCTCGCTCCGGATGGCGATAGGGATCGAGGCGGCTGGGGCTTTGAATCATGCCTGCGAGAAGAGCACATTCGGCGGTGTCGAGCTGGCGGATGTTTTTGTTGAAGTAAGTTTGAGCCGCTTCACCAAAGCCGTTGATCGCGTAGCTTCCGCGATGGCCGAGGTTGATCTCGTTGGCGTACATCTCGAAGATCTGCTGCTTGCTGAAGCGGGCTTCGAGCTGGAAGGTGATGAGGATTTCGATGAGCTTGCGTTTGATGCGCCGCTCGGGTGAGAGGAAGAGGCCACGCGAGAGCTGCATGGTGAGCGTCGAACCGCCACCGGTCCAGCGCCGGTCGCCGCGAAGATCGTGCCACACCCAGCCGATCATGCTGTGGTAATCGACGCCGCCATGCTCGAAGAAGCGGCGGTCCTCGATGGAGGTCACAGCCTGGACGAGGCGGGGGGGGATCTCCTGGTAGGTGACGAGGCGGCGTTTGGTGCGGTCTTTATCTTCGGAGAGCGCAGTGATGAGCTGAGGCTCCAGCTCGTATGCACTGAGGTCAACACCGGTTTCGGCGGTGATGCTTTGCACGGTGCCGTTACTGGTGTTGATGGTGGCGCCGTCGGTGTTGTGGTAGCTCTGGGGGCCCGGCTTGATGAAGATGTTGTCGCCGTTGAGCTGATAGGTGCCAAGCTGCGGGTTCGTGTTGTAGCCAGCCTGACGAAGATCTGCGGCGATAGAGCCTGCGGAGAGCTTCTGACCGTCGCGCACCTCACGGGGGGCAGCGTAAATCTGCGAGACGTTTGCGAAGATGGGGCCTGCGGTCAGGCGATCGTCGACGACATGTTTGTAGTGATAATAAAAGTAGCCGAAGATAAAGACGCCGATGACTAAGACGCCAAGGAATGTAACGGCCAGGAAGCGAAACAGACGCGACTGCAGAATTCCTGAAGCCCGGGCTGTGAAGCGCGCGTTGCTGCCGTATTTGAGTTTGACTGGCATAGAGTGCCGCGGCTAAGGTCGTTGAATCGGTGCGCGCGCTATTGCTAGGGTGTTAGACGAATTGGGTGCAGGTAGGTGCATCAGGGCCTGCTTCACTCAGTGGGGTTTAGTTTAGCTTGGCGAAGCAAGCCGGAGAGATGGGCGGCGACCAGATCGATGGGGTGTTCCTCGTTCATTAACCTGAGGCGATCCACAAGTTCCACTTTACCTTCAGCTACCCCGCGTCCAACATTGATTCGATAGGGGATGCCGACGAGATCTGCGTCTTTGAACTTTACGCCGGCGCGTTCGTCCCGATCGTCCAGAATGACATCGATGCCTGCAGCTTCGAGATCGGCTGCGACCCGTTCCCCGGCTGCGAGCAGAGCGGCGTCGCCGATATTGGTGATGGTGACGACTGCCTGGAAGGGGGCGATGGACGGATGAAGGGCGTAACTTTTTCCTTCGTTTGCAGCGGCGGAGGTCTCGATGGCGGCGGTGAGGATGCGTTCGATGCCGATGCCGTAACTGCCCATGATCGGGGTGACCTCCTTGCCTTCGCGATTCAGGACGGTGGCTCCCATGGACTTCGAATACTTGTAGCCGAGCTTGAAGATGTGTCCGACTTCGACTGCTTTCCCAATCTTCAGAGGCTTGCCGCTGGTGATGTCGAGGTCGCCTTCGTTCACGTTGCGAATGTCGGCGGCGTGCGTCCAGGAGAAGTCGCGGCCCGGGACGATATTGCGGAAGTGGTGGTCCATTTTGTTGGCTCCGCCGACCATGTTCTTGCGGCCCTCGAGTCCTTTGTCGACGACGACAGTTGCAGCGCGCGGCTCACCCTTCGCTGCGGGAAGGACCTTGAGCCCGATGGGGCCGAGGTAACCGGCAGGGCCGTCGAAGTAGAGCGTGAGTTCTTCGGCGACCATGGTGCGGAGTTCGATGACTCCAGCGACTGCCATCAGCTTTGTCTCGTTGACGAAGTGGTCTCCGCGGAGGAAGGCGATGACCGGAATCTCGACGGTTTTGCCGTCGGCGGATTTGGTTTTTCCCATGTAGGCGACGGTCTTGATATCGGAGGCGGGGGAGATTTTAAAGAACTCCGCGACATCGGCGATGGCGGCTTTGCCCGGTGTGTAGACGAGCTCCGGCATGCTGTCGCCAGTCGGCTCCATCTCGGTAACAGAGAAGAGTTGAGAGGTAGCTTTCTCCAGATTGGCGGCATAGCCGCTCTCAGCGCAACTGACGATGAGGTCTTCTCCGGCATCGGTGTAGACCATGAACTCCTGCGACTGCGAGCCGCCCATGGCGCCGGAGTCGGCCTCGACGGCGACGAACTGCAGGCCGCAGCGAGTGAAGATGCGACGGTAGGTCTCGTCGTGCTTGTTGTAGGAGACGTCCAGGCCGGCCTCGTCGATGTCGAAGGAGTAGGCGTCTTTCATCAGGAACTGGCGAACTCGCAACAGGCCGGATTTGGGGCGTGGCTCGTCGCGGAACTTGGTCTGGATCTGGTACCAGATCTGGGGGAGCTGTTTATAGCTGCGAAGCTCCTTGCGGGCGATGTCGGTGACGATCTCTTCATGCGTCATGGCCAGACAGAGTTCCGCACCTTTGCGGTCTTTGAGGCGGAACATGTTGTCGCCCATACCGGACCAGCGGCCACTCTCTTCCCAGATATCCTTCGGGTTGATGGCGGGCAGGAAGAACTCCTGGCCGATGCGGTCCATCTCTTCGCGCACGATGCCGATGATCTTGTTAATGGAACGGTTGCCGAGGAAGAGATAGCTGTAGATGCCTGCGCCGAGTTGACGGATGTATCCGGCTCGGAGCAGGAGCTTGTGGCTGGCGACTTCAGCGTCTGCAGGTGCTTCACGAAGGGTGGGAATAAAGAGTTTAGACCAGCGATGCATGCGTTCTGTATAACCTTCCGGCTCGTGCGAGCTAGGGCTTTTCGTTATGAGGCTCTATTCTAACTTCCCGGCGAACGCTTTGCTTGTTGCGCTGGAAAGCTCAGGCGCGAGTACCATGTTTGTTGTGATGGATGCACAGGCGCATTGGGAGATGGTTTACGGTAGCAAAGCCAGCGATGCGTTCAGTTGGTTTCGCCCGCATCTGGAGACTTCGCTTGCTCTGATCGAGCGAGTCGCTCCCGATCATTCTATTTCGTTGATTGATGTTGGCGGGGGGGAGTCCACTCTGGTTGACGATCTGCTTGCGCGCGGATACCAGGACATTGCGGTTCTCGACATTTCAACGACAGCGCTCGAAGCGACCAGGAGACGGTTGGGGTCAGCCGGGGAGCACGTGCGTTGGCTCGTTGACGATATAACTCAGGCTGGGCCGCTGCCGCATGACTGCGATGTGTGGCACGACCGCGCGGTATTCCATTTTCTAACAACGAAAGAACAGCGGGATGCTTACATGGAGAAGGTTGCTTCTGCCGTGAAGCCGGGCGGTTACGTCATCATCAGCACCTTCGCACCCACAGGGCCGGCAAGGTGCAGTGGACTTGATGTGCTGAGATACGATGCGCAATCGTTACATGCGGAGTTTGGCGCGAGCTTTGAGTTGGTGGAGAGCTTTGAGGAGTCGCACCATACTCCATTCGGAACAACGCTACAGTTTCTGTACTGTTGTTTGAGGAAGAACCAGTTCAAGGCTGCATCGAGATCAAGTTAGCACCGGGGCGGCTGTTTCAAGGGAGTTCAAGGGTCCAGAGGTCGTGAAGATGGACGACTCCCTCGACATGACCGCTTGCGGCGATGACGATGAGCGATGTGATCTTCTTTTCTTCCATCAGAGCGAGAGCCGATGAGGCCAAAGCACTCTCGTCGATCGTGAGAGGGTGCTGGTTCATGATTTCGCCGGCGGTGTGTTCGAGCGCGTGGGAGCCGTCGCGCTCCAGGAGGCGGCGGAGATCTCCGTCAGAGATCATGCCGAGGAGATGGCCGTCTTTGAGCACGGTGGTCATGCCGAGTTTTTTGCGCGACATCTCGTAGATGACCTGCGTCATTGGCGTGGAGCTTGCGACCTGTGGCAGCGCGTCGTCGGTATGCATCAGTTCGCGGACTCGGGCAAGGCGTCTGCCGATGCGGCCGCCAGGATGCAGGTCGGCAAAGTCTTCCGCCTTCCAGCCACGGCGGCGGCTTACTTCGAGAGCGAGCGCATCTCCCAACGCAAGCATTACAGTCGTGGATGCGGTTGGTGCGAGGTTGAGTGGGCAGGCTTCGGTGGAGACGCTGGTGTCGAGGAAGATGTTGCTTGCCTGCGCAAGGACGGAGGTGCTGCAGCCGCTAATCGCGATGAGTGTTGCGTTGAGCCGCTTCAGGGTAGGCAGCAGGCGTAGCAACTCTTCGGTCTCGCCGCTGTAGGAGAGTGCCAGGACAATATCTCCCGCAGCGAGCATGCCCAGGTCGCCGTGAACCGCCTCGGCAGCATGGAGGAAGTGGGCCTGCGTGCCGGTGGAGCGGAGGGTGGCTGCGATCTTTCTTGCGATAATGCCGCTCTTGCCTATGCCAGTGACGACGATGCGGTTCCCACTGTTCGCGGATTGCAGCAGAAGGTCGGTTGCCTGCGCGAAGGGCTTCAGCATCGAGGTGTCGAGACGGAGTGCAAGCTCGTTGAGAGCAGCCGCTTCGATGCGAACGAACTCCGAGGGACGCAGGGAATCTGACGAATTGGTGACGGCGTTAGGCATCGTAGCGGGGCCATGTCGATGCTAGCAGAGGAGGAGGCTGTCGAACGTCGGCTGGAAGTGGCGAGAGCGGAATCACGCCATACGCCATCCTGATAAATAAGTCTTTCGCATCATTCACGGGGACTTTGCGTCTAAACTGTAAGGTATGGATTTGGCGCAATGTGATGCGCCGGAAGGATGTTAGGCGTGAAGCGGAACGGGTTGGTTTTTGGTGTAATGGTCGTCGGGATCGCGCTGCTGTTGTGGGCGGGGTGGCATAATCTGCGGGAGCGTCGTCTGGCGATGCAGAAGGCGCAGGAAAACCATGTTGTTCTGATGCCGGGGAAGGCTGGAACGGCGGCCGAACCGGACGCGCAATCGCCCGAGGCCGAAGCCATGGAGATGCAGGGCAAGCCAGCGCCAGCCTTTACCCTGGTCACCCTGGATGGAAAGAAGGTGTCGCTGAGCGACTACAAGGGGCGGCCTGTTCTGGTGAACTTCTGGGCTACCTGGTGTGGACCGTGCAAGGTGGAGATGCCGTGGTTCGAGGAGTTCAATAAACAATATGCCGCGCAGGGGTTTGTGATTCTTGGGCTGACGGATGATGTCGATGCCGGCAAAGACGTTATCACCAAGGTTGCAAACAAGATGGGCGTCACCTATCCGATCCTGTTGACCGACGGCAAGGTGCAGAAGGCCTATGCCCCCCAGGGGATGGACTATCTGCCGATGTCATTCTATGTCGATCGCAAGGGCATCATCGCCGAGGAGACCGCTGGACTTGGCGGTAAGGACGAGATTGAGGCGCACATTAAAAAGATCATCGCGTCTGAGGCAGCGCCGACCGCCGGGGGGCAGTGATGCGAGTTGCCGCCGCGCTAGTGGGGACGCTGCTCGTTCTGCCCGTGGCAGGAGCGCTGCAGTCCCAGCAGATTGATCTCAGCAGGTCGGCTCCGAAGGCGAAGTCGTATATCGTCTATGCAGCAGAGCCGCAGGAAGTGCCTGCAGGGAAGCGAAGTGTGTTGGAACTGCACTTTCGCGTGGTGGATGGCTTCCATGTCAACTCGCACACACCGAAATCCGAGTTGCTGATTCCGACACAGATCACATTGCAACCGGCGGCTGGGGTGAGAGCCGAAGCGGTCCAGTATCCCGCAGGTACTACCTACAGCTTCAGCTTCGATCCGTCGGAGAAGCTGGATGTCTATTCGGGTTCGTTCACTGTGAAGCTGCCCGTGGTGGCGGAGCCAGGGACTCATACCGTTGCGGGAACGCTTCGCTACCAGGCATGCGATCGCGCTGCCTGCTATCCCCCGAAGAAC
>JBDTEQ010000038.1:0-17485 GCA_039922475.1 Edaphobacter sp. | reverse complement strand
CAACTCCGTCCAGATCCACGAGCATCATCGCCCCGTCGACTTCGCCGCCATGCGCGACCGCCTCAGTCCTCATGGAACTGTCCGCTTCAACGATCTTCTCCTCCGTTTCGAGCGCCCCCCCCACACCATCACCCTCTTCCCCGATGGCCGCTGCCTCATTCAAGGCACAACCGACATCACCCTCGCCCGCTCCCTCTATGCCCGCTTCATCGGCTCCTAAGCCTCTAATAATTCAATACGCAAGAGTTAGAAATCGCTGTATCCACACAACCCTTCCCGCACCATATCCATCCAAGCCGTATGCAGCAAAAGTTGCTCCCCTGCGTTTGCGGTAGGCTTAAGGCAAGCGAAAACTGAACGGTGTACGACGAACGAGTCCGGAGTCTAGCTATGGACCTCCAAGGCCTACCAATGACCCAGAACACGCACGCTCCCGGCATTTACAAGCGGAACCCGCCCATCGCCGGAGAAGCAGAAGCAATCGAAGCAGCAAAAAACGGAGATGCCGAGGCATTCTCCAAGCTCTACGCGCTCCACAAACGCCGCGTCTACACCCTCTGTCTCCGTATGCTCGGCAACGTCTCCGAAGCGGAAGACATGACCCAGGAGGCCTTCCTCCATCTCTTCCGCAAGATCGGCAGCTTCCGCGGAGAGTCCGCCTTCTCGACATGGCTTCATAGACTTACGGTAAATTTAGTCCTGATGCATCTCCGCAAAAAAGGCCTCAACCTTGTCTCTCTTGAAGAGACCATCAACCCGTCTGAAGACGACGCGCCAAAACGCGACTTCGGCAGCCGCGACCTCCAGCTCACCGGCTCGGTCGACCGCGTTGCCCTCGAGCGTGCCGTAGCCTCGCTCCCTCCCGGCTACCGCATGGTCTTCGTCCTCCACGACGTCGAAGGCTTCGAGCACAACGAGATCGCCACCATGCTCGAGTGCTCCACCGGCAATAGCAAATCACAGCTGCACAAGGCCCGTCTCAAGCTCCGTGAACTCCTCCGCCAGCCGGAACAGCCTGCCCAGCCCACCGGTTTCAACGAGGTAGCGGTATGACCGACTCCAAGCTTCCCGACTTCGACACGATGACCCCTGCTGACTTTGAACAATATCTGCCCGAGTTCTTCGCTACCGGCGACGGCCACGTCAGTCAGGATCCGCGCCTTCAAACATTCCTGAGAAACAATCCTGACTGCGCCGCTCTGGTGCGCGATCTCGAAGCCATCGCCGACCAGGCTCGCAGCCTCTTCGCACCCGTCGAACCCAGCGACACCGTATGGAACAACATCCAGAGCAAGCTCAAACAGAACAGTGCAGCCGACGAGGACGATCTACCCATACCCCGAACCGTCTAGTGCTGTGAAGTTTCAAGAGGTTGTTGTCCATTTGATCGAGAACTGGGAAGCTGATGTCGGGCGGGTGCCCACATCTGACGCACCGCCACCAAATCGGGTGCCCCATATCTCGATTTTGAGATGTGGGCATTCGCGCGGAAGCGCGAACCGTCTTCCTTTGGGAACAAAGCGACGAAACTCCAGGAACTCCCCCATTCCCTTGCATTCAACCCAAAATCGCGTGTACCTTAGAGAAAGCATGACGAGCCAGCTCCGATTTACGGGCTTTACCTTCTCCTATTGGCGCAACCCAGCGGCCAGCGGAGTCCTCGTATGCATCTCTGAAAACACCTAGAACCCTCAGAGTCATCGATCTTCCCGAGCCGCAGCCCAAAAAGGTTGCGGCTCTTTCATTTTCACGAAACACTTGCAAGGAGAGGCAATGTCGTCCACCCAGACAGAAACCCAGCCCGAGAACCAGGAAGCCCAAACCGAAACCCCAACGGAGAGTAGCCCCATCAACGAACCCGGCCCCCAACCCATCCCCCCGCATCTCCGCCGCCTCGTCCTCACCGGCTTTATGGGAGCAGGCAAGTCCACCATCGGCCGCCTCCTCGCCGACCGCCTCAACTGGCAGTTCCTCGACCTCGACGCCCACCTCGAAGCCCGCACCGGGGCCACCATCCCCCAGCTCTTCGAGCGCCACGGCGAAGCCCACTTCCGCCGCCTCGAATCCTCCGCCCTCGCCTCCGCCCTCGGCCGCGACCGCACCGTCCTCGCCCTCGGCGGCGGAACCCCCGAAGAGCTCACCAACCGTCTCCTCCTCGAACAGACCCCCGCCACCTTCACCATCTTCCTCGACGCCCCCTTCCCCACCCTCTTCGACCGCTGCATGCTCCAGGACATAGCCCGCCCGGTGCTCGAAGACCCCGCCGCCGCCCAACTCCGCTTCCAGAAGCGTCACCCCCTCTACCGCCGCCTGGCCAATCTCACCATCGACACCGCCAGCCAGACCTCCAGCCAGACCATCGACGCTCTCCTCGCCGCTCTGGCCAAAACCAAGTCCTGATGAATAACTCTCGCTTCTAGGTAACCCAAGGCTGTAGCCTTGGGCCTCTTCTGCCCAACGCAAGGATGCGGGCTTCAGCCCCTGGGGTATTTCTACCTCACGCCGCCATCGGAGACTCAAACTCCGCACTCCCTCAATCAGATCAAAAGGCGCACACTAATGCATCCAACAGTCAGCATCCCAGGAGAACCCGGCTGACCAACCCGTCCGAAGACCTCACTCCCTACGAGCAGCGATCCCGCGCCGAAGTCCGCGGCCACATTCTCTTCGCCATCGCCGTCCTTCTCCTCCTCGCTCTCGCATGGACGCTCCAGAAAGAACTCCTCATCCTCTACGTCAGCGCCCTCTTCGCTGTCGTTCTCCTGCCCGCCGTCACCCACATCACCCAGCTCAATCTTCGCGGCTACCATCCCTCCCGCGTCGTCTCCATTCTCGTCCTGATCGTCGCGGTCGCCGGATTCATCGCACTTTTCTTCACCACCGGCCTTCCTCCCGTCCTGCGCGACCTCAGCAACTTCTCCGCCGAGCTCCCCCAGCGCATCCCCGATGTCGTAGCCAAAATCAAAAAAATCCCCTTCGCCAACCGGTTCGGCCTCGACGCCATCGCCCAGCGCACCGCCGGAGCCTTCGACGCCACCGCCGGCTACCTCTTCACCTCGGTCCCCCTCTGGCTCTCCCACCTCTTCGACATCCTCACCGCCGCCTTCCTCTGCGTCTACTTCATGCTCGAAGGCGAGTACGCCTATCGCTTCTTCCTCTCGCTCTTCCCCGCCGTCCAACGCCACCGCATCGACGTCACTCTCAAAAAAGCCGAACGCAAGGTCAGCAAATGGCTCGTTGGCCAGGGCACCCTCATGCTCATCCTCGGAGTCTCCAGCACCATCGTCTTCGGCCTGCTTCACGTCCGTTACTTCGTCCTGCTCGGCTTCCTCATGGGCCTGTTCAACATCATCCCCATCGCCGGCGGAGTCATCACCATCGTCGTCGCCGCCCTCGTGGCCGCGCTCGACTCCTGGGCCAAGATGTCCGGCGTCCTCATCTTCTACCTCATCTACGTCAACATTGAAAACGCCATCCTCATCCCCCGCATCATGCGTTCCAGCGTCAACCTCATGGGACTCACCGTCCTGGTCTCCCTCCTCCTCGGCACCGCCCTCGCCGGAGTCGTTGGAGCCCTAGTCTCAGTTCCCACCGCCGCCCTCATCACCGTCTTGCTCGAAGAGTACGCTGTCCAGAAAGATTGAACCCCCGACCCCGGCTCTCCCTCCACCTTTCCGCATAACTACTCACACGTCAGCGCTTACCTGAAATATTCCGCACAGAATTAAGCCCTGCAGCGCCTTTTAGCCTTCCTCAAATAGCTCCTCCTTGTTATCCTTTGCCAGTGCCCGAGCTAAAGTTCGCCCAACCCCCCCGACGCAACCTGCTGGTGCCGGTTCTTCTGGCGTTCCTTATCCTCGGCATCGTCCTCGCTCTCTTCCTCCGCTTCAGCCCCCGCACAACCCCCGACCTCGCCATCACCCGCACCCTCATCTATCCCGTTCACACCGTCTTCCAGTCCGACTCCATCGTCGTCGCCAACCGTCACGCCGAAGATGACCTCTACGTCCTCACCACCCTCCGCATCGACGATAGCCTTCACCTCCCGCTCTTCCTCAAAGACTTCACCGCCACCCTCACCACCGCCGACGGCCAGCAGATCAGCACCAGCGCCGTCGAGCAGCGCGACCTCGACAACGTCTACACCTCCTTCCCCAAACTCAAGGTCCTCGCCACCGACCCCCTCCTCCGCGACACCATGATCATCCCCGGCAGTTCCGCCGAAGGCATGGTCCTCCTCCACTTCCCCGTCACCCAAGAAGTCTGGGACCATCGCCGCACCGCCATCCTCAACGTCGACCTCTACCACCAGGGCGAACAGCAGGTCCTCATCGGCCGAGCCAGCGAAGCCGCCGCCAAATCCGCCGCAGCCGACCCACCCCCTTCGATCACAACCCTGGCACCCTCCCAGGAAAACTAGACTCCACTAAACTCAAACGCATGACCCGTCGCCGCTTCATCGCCGACACCTGTACCCCCACCACCGCCACTCTCACCGGCGACCAGGCCCTCCACCTCGCCCGTGTCCTCCGCGCCCAGCCTGGCCAGATCTACGACATCGTAGCCAACGGCTTCCTCCACCGAGCCGAAATCATCGCCGTCAGCGCCGACGGCAACGGAGAAGATCAAAAAGTCGATTTCACTCTCCACGAAGAACTAGAGTCCGACGCCGCCCTCCCGCTCCATCTCCTCCTCGCCGTCTTCAAGTTCGACCACATGGAGTGGGCCATCGAAAAGGCCACCGAGCTTGGAATCGCCCGCATCACGCCCATCCTCGCCCGCCGCACCGAAAAACATCTCGCCTCTGCCGCCCCCAAACGAGCCGAACGCTGGCGTCGCATCGCCCTCGAAGCCGCCAAGCAATCTCGCCGAACCGACATCCCCGACATAGCCGACCCCATCGCCCTGAAAGCCGCCCTCGAACAAGAGCAATCTCCCACCCGCATCCTCCTAAGCGAAACCGAACAAACCACCACCCTCACCGCCGCACTGCAGTCCACCGTTCGACCTACGGGTTATGAGTCCGTCGCTCTAACTCCTTCCATCACCCACGCATTAGCCATAGGCCCCGAAGGCGGCTGGGCCCCCGAAGAAATCTCTCTCTTCACCCAACACCAATGGCAACCCGTAACCCTCGGCCCGCGCATCCTCCGCGCCGAAACCGCCGCCATAGCCGCCATAGCCATAGCCTCCACCCATCTCACCTAACGCTACGAACCCCCTGCTCCGCCTCACCCATACCTGACGACACCCAAGAACACGTCGTCTCGACCGAAGCAACGGACAGCCTCACCGTCCGTTGCGCAGTGGAGAGATCCCCGCATTCCGCCGTTGCCGTTGCCTGTTCTTCCCATCCAACCCCAAAAACACGTCATCTCGACCGAAGCAACGGACAGTCTCACCGTCCGTTGCGCAGCGGAGAGATCCCCGCATTCCGCCTTTGTCGTTGCTTGTTCTTCCCCACACACTGCAATAATTAAACTCATGCCCGAGCAAGCCTACGTCTACATCCTCTCCAGCACGTTCGAAAAACTCTACATAGGAGTCACCACAAAAATCGAGCTCCGCACCAGGCAACACAAAGAGGGAAGATTCGAAGGAAGCTTCACGTCGCAATACAAAATCGACAAACTCGTCTACATCGAGCGCTTCACAAGCATCATCGACGCCATCGCACGCGAGAACCAATTAAAGAAATGGTCACGCATCAAGAAGATCCGCCTTATCGTCGCCCAGAATCCAACATGGAAAGATTTAAGCGAAGAATGGGGCAAACCCATAGCTCCTTTCAAGGAACCCAACCCATAACGCTCTTCTCTTCTTGCCCGGAAAAATAATCGTCATCTCGACCGAAGCAACGGACGTTGCGCAGTGGAGAGATCCCCGCATTCAGCCGTTGCCGTTGTCTGTTTCCCACGGCCAACCCCAAAAGAACACGTCATCTCGACCGAAGCAACGGACAGTCTCACCGTCCGTTGCGCAGCGGAGAGATCCCCGCATTTCGCTTTTGCCGTTGCCTGTTCTTCCCGTCCAACCTCAAAAGAACCGTCATCTCGACCGAAGCAACGGACAGTCGCACCGTCCGTTGCGCAGTGGAGAGATCCCCGCATTCCGCTTTTGCCGTTGCCTGTTCTTCCCATCCAACCCCAAGAACACATCGTCTCAACCGAAGCAACGACCTCATTCTCACGGTCAGGATGAGCAGAAACATAGCAAGCTGTTTTCATTCGCCTGAGACAAAAAAGTTAAATGACCACGTCGGTCGAAGCCCAAACCGCAGAAAAACCCTAGCTGAACATCTCCTTCACCTTCTCAAACAACCCACGAGAAGTAGGCGTATTCTCCACTACCATCGTCTCGCTCAACTGCCGCAGCAAATCCTTCTGCGCCTTATTCAACTTCGCAGGCGTCTGCACGCGAATCTCAACAATCAGATCGCCCTTCCCATGCGAGTTCAGGTGCGGCACGCCCTTGCCCTTCAGCTTGAACGTCTTCCCACTCTGCGTCCCCTCAGGAACCTTGATCGCAGCCGCCCCTTCAAGCGTCTGAATCTCCAGCTCCGTCCCCAGAGCCGCCTGCGGAAACGAGATCGGCATCACGCAATGCAGATCGTCGCCATCGCGCTCGAAGAACTTGTGCGCCTTCACGTTCAGCACAACGTACAAATCCCCGGCAGGGCCGGCAAACTTGCCCGACTCGCCCTCACCGCCATACCGGATCCGCGTATCCTGCTCCACGCCCGCCGGCACCTTCACCAGAATCGTATGCTGCGTCTCCACCCGCGTCTCGCCGCGGCAGGTCGTGCACGGATCGACGATCAAAGTCCCCGTCCCGCCGCACACCGAACAAGTCCGCGCCACCGAAAAGAACCCCTGCTGAAATCTCTGCTGCCCGCGCCCACCGCACTGCGTACACGTCACCGGAGCCTTACCCTTCGCCGCGCCCGTCCCCTTGCAGTCCGTGCACGTCTCCATCCGCCGGATCGTGATCTCCTTCTCTTTTCCGAAGACCGCCTCCTCAAACTCCAGCGTCAGATCGTAGCGAAGGTCACGCCCACGCTGCACCCGCGAAGCCTTGCGCCCTCCCCCGCCCATATTGAACATCTCGCCAAACAGATCGCCGAAGATGTCCCCCAGATCCTGCGCCCCGCCAAACCCACCGCCGGTAAACGGATTCCCACCTCCGCCGCCATTCTGAAACGCCGCATGGCCATACCGGTCATAAGCCGCCCGCTTCTCCGGATCGCTCAGCACCTGGTACGCCTCACTGCACTCCTTGAACTTCTCTTCCGCAGACGCGTCGCCCGGATTCCGGTCCGGGTGAAACTGCATCGCCAGCTTCCGATACGAAGTCTTCAACTCCTGGTCGCTCGCATCCCGCGAAACACTTAGCACTTCGTAGTAATCAACCTTAGTCACGTTTGCCGTCGCCATATCCCCTAAATCTCTTCCTATCGTTCCGAACTGCCGTCAAGTTCCAAATCGCCAGAACCGCCGTCATGTTCCAAATCGCCGTCATTCTGAGCAAAGCTCAGAATCCCCGTATTCCGCCGTTGCTGTTGCTCTTGCTTGTTTTGCTCTTGCTCTTGCTCTTGCATTATTGCTCTTGCCTTGTTGCCGTTGCTCGAGCGTTTCTTGTTGTCATCCCGTAGGGATCTGCTTCTGTCCTTGCCGTCGTTGCTCTTGCCCTGCCGTTGCCTGTTGCCTCTAGGTATCCCAAGGCTTTAGCCTTGGGCCTCTCTCCAGCCTGGCAAGGAGGGGGCTTTAGCCCCTGGGGTATGCCTTCTATCCCAGCCAACATCGCGTAATCGCCTAATCCGACACCTGCCCCGGATTCGCCGCAATCCGCACCAGCGCCGGTCGCAGCAGCTTCTCGCGAATCTTATATCCCCGTCGAATCTCCTCCATCACCTGGTGGTCCGGGAACTCCTTGGTTTCGATGCTCCCCAAAGCCTCATGGATGCGAGGGTCGAACTGCGCACCGACCGCCTCCACAGGCATCACGTTCAAGCCCTTCAATGCATCTTCCATCTGCTTCAAGATCAACTCAACTCCAGCGCGAAGCTGCTCCCTGGTTCCATCCGCCTTCAACGCCAGTTGAAAGTTATCCATCACGCCAAGAAACGGCTCCACCGTATGCGAGATCGTGTAGTCGCGCGAGTCGGCCCGTTCCTTCACCTCACGCTTCCGTGCATTGTCGAACTCCGCCTGCAGCCGAGCCAGCCGGTCCAGCAGCTGGTCCCGCTCGCCCTTCAACTGCTCCACCTCAGCCTGCGCAGAGCCCGTCTCAACGCCCATCTCGCGGCCCGAATCAACCTCTGGCCCGATCACCGCCTCCGGATCCAGTGTCTCCCGTCCGGTCATCTCTTCCTGCATGTGCTTATTACTCCTCATAGGGTTACCTCTTCTATTGTCGGACATCCCGGCCCATCGCGCGAATCGCTCTTTACCAGTCATGCTCTACCCCCAACCTCGCCCCGCTTCCTGGTACCCCAAGGTTGGCGGCCCAATGCTTTAGCTTTGGGTCTCCTTGGGCCGCTCCTGCTCGCCTGTGCATCATTGGGGCTTAGCCCCTGGCGTATGCCTCTTTCGACTACCGCAAAAATAAACTTCAAAAATGTGGCGTGTTTTTAGCGCTCAAAAAACACCACGCAAAACACCACGATCTACCATCCATCCACCACAGATTCACCACGAAAAAACCACGATCTGTACACCAATTCTCTCAGAAACCCCTGCAAAAACGCCCCTACACCACGCCAGAAAAAAATTACTCCCGAGGCTCCAGCATCCGGTCAAACACCTGCGCAATATAGCTCACCGCATTCATCGTGTTCTCGTAATGCATCCGCTTCGGCCCGATAACCCCAACCGTTCCACGACTTTCCCCACCCATCCGCGCGGGCGCCGCAATCAGCACCAGCCCACTCATCTCAGGAGCATGTTCCTCCAGATCGAAAACCACCCGCACACTCTCCTGCCGCGCGTCGATATACGCATTCAGCAACTCCACCAGCCGCTGCTTCGCCTCCAGAGCCGTCAAAACCTCCCGCAGCCGCTCCCTATCTTCCTGACTCCCAACAAGATTCGCCACTCCATCCACATACACCGTCTGCACCGGAGCATCCGGCACCGCACCCGCCCAAAGCTGCTGCACCGAGTTCAGCATCCTCTGGTACTCACTCCGCTCCCGCTCCACCAGCCGCGCAATCTCCGCCCTTACCCGCTCCACGCTCCACCCGCGAAAGTTCTCATTCAAAAAATTCGCTGCAACCTCTAACTCCCTCGCCGTCAAATCTTTATCAAGCGCCAACACGCGATCCCGCACCAGTCCGCTCCGCGTCACCACCACCGCCAGAACCCGCGCCGTAGCCAGCCGTGAAAAATGCACATGCTCCAGCATGTCTCCATCCGCCGCTGCAGCAATCGCCACCCCCACCCCGCTCGACAGCGTCGCCAGCACATGGGAAGTCCGCTCCAGCACCGCCTGAGTCCCCGCAACCCCTTGAAAACTAAGGTCAATCTGTGATCGAGACCGCGCCGACAACCGCGCCGCATCGATCCTCGGATGCGCCCCCCCACTCAACTGCTCCACATACATCCGAAACGCTCGCGCCGTAGGTACACGCCCAGCCGAAGTATGCGGCTGCTCCAGCAGCCCTTCATCCGCCAACTCGGCCATCTCATTCCGCACCGTAGCTGAACTCACACCGCTTTGCAGCCGAGCAATCGTCCCCGAACCCACCGGCTCGCCCGTCTCAATGTAACTCTCAATAATGGCTGTCAGAATAGCTCTCTGCCGCGCCGTAACCCGCTCCGCATCTGCCATTCGTCCCTCCACTCTTTTAACTCTACGCCAGCCGTCAAGCACTCAAAGCAGCAGTCAACCACTTAGACGAACCGCAAATCCGGGTGCCCCATATCTCGCTTCTGAGATGTGGGCATCGTGCAAAGCACGACCGCACTCCTCTCCCCGCCTACGAAATCTCCAACACATCCTCGCTCTTCGAAGCAATCTCCTTCGCCTTCTCCGCAACCTTCTTCGCAACCTCATAAAAGCTCTTCGCCAGCTTCGAATCCGGCCCCGCCAGCGACACCGGCAGACCCTTGTCTCCACCCTCGCGAATCTGCGGATCAAGCTCTACCGCTCCGAGAAACTCCAGCCCAAACTGAGCCGCAGTCCGCTCCGTCCCACCCGCGCCAAACACGTCGATCACCTCGCCACTCGGCAGCGTCATCTGCGACATATTCTCCACCAGGCCGATCACCTCCACCTTCACCTGATGAAACATCTCCAGCGCCTTCCGCGCATCCTGCAACGCCACACCAGAGCCAGTCGAAACCACAACAGCCCCAGTCAACGGCACCGTCTGTACTAGCGAAATGACAACGTCGCCCGTCCCCGGCGGCAGATCCACAATCAGAAAATCCAACTCCCCCCACTCCACCTGCTGCAGAAACTGTCGAATAATCTGATGCAGCATAGGCCCGCGCATCACCATCGGTTTATCGCCCGGCGAGATCAGTCCCACAGAAATAAACTTCACTCCATGCGACATAATCGGCTCAATCCGGTTCTCCCCCACAATATTCGGCTGCCGCGAAACTCCAAGCATCATCGGCACATTCGGCCCATAGATATCCGCATCGATCAGCCCCACCCGATACCCCAGCTTCCCCAGCGCAACCGCCAGGTTCACAGCAACGGTCGTCTTCCCCACCCCACCCTTACCACTTCCAATCGCTACAACGTGCGCTACTCCCGGCAACGGCTGCGGTCCCTGCGGTGCTCCTGCTCCCATGTGTCCCATAACCTTCTCCTGTCTAAACCAACTTCAAAATGCTGTTATCACTCGGCCAATCTCAAAACATCGTCATCCTGAGCGAAGGCGGCGCTTTTGCCGCTGCAGTCGAAGGACCCAAGGGTCTTCGCTCGCCAAAGCAGTCCAAGCCTTTCGGCCACAAACATCACGCCATCAAACATGCCACCCGCCACCAAGCGACGACCTCAACTCTTTCTTCCTCTGCGTCTCTCCCGCACGCATCTCTCGCCGCCGTCCAGCATCTTCAAACCGTCTCTTCTGATGCTCCGTCTCCGGCACAACCTGCGGCACCGCCAGCTTGTTTCCCTCCCGGTCCACGGCCACAAACGTCAGATAGGCCGAAGAAACATGCCGTAATCTCTGCTCCATCACATCCTCCACCATCGCGCGAACCCCAACCTCCATCGAAGTCCTGAAAGCCCTATTCACACTAGCCTTCAAGATCAGTAACTCGCCCACACGCACCGGGGCCACAAAATCCAGATGATCCATTGAAGCCGTCACCGTAAACGCCCGGGCATGCCGGCTCGCCGCCATCGCCCCCACCAGATCGATGTATTGCATCAACCGCCCGCCAAACAAACTCCCAATCGCATTCGAGTCCGCCGGCAGCACAATCTCGCTCCGCTCCGACTGCGACTCCGACACCTTCCGTTCCGTCACGTGATGGCTCATCCTTCAAGTCTAAATCCCATCACGCCATCGCAAATAGACCCGTCATCTTTCGCGAAGCGGAGGACCTGCTTTAAGCAGTCGCGGTTGCCTGTTCTTGAATCCGCACCATCCGTGCAGATCTGCGGTCGTCCTAAAGCGGCCATCCCAGAACTTGCCAACCCCACCCGCCGCACCGCACCATCAATCATGGACAAGATCGCCGCCCTCACCGAAATCCTCACCGCCGACCCCACCAACGCCTTCGCCCGCTACGGCCTGGCCATGGAGCACACCGCCCAGGGCAACACCAATCAAGCCCTCACCGAATTCACCGCCCTCATCCACCACCAACCCGACTACGTCCCCGCCTATCAGATGTCCGCCCAGACTCTTGCCAAACTAAGCCGCAACGACGAAGCCATCGCCCGCCTGAAAGAAGGTCTGGCAGCAGCTCAGCGCACCAAAAACGCTCACGCCGCCAGCGAGATGCAGTCCCTCCTCGACGACCTCAGCGCATAGATCACAACTTCGGAGAAAGCCCATGAAGAAACTAGACGGCAAGATCGCGCTCATCACCGGAGCCAGCAACGGCATTGGCTTGGCAACAGCCAAGCGTTTCGTCAGCGAAGGCGCCTTTGTCTTCATCACCGGGCGCAATCGGTCCAGGCTCGATGCGGCCGTCAAAGAGATCGGCTCCAACGTCACGGCTGTACAAGGCGACGTAGCCAACCTCAAGGATCTCGACCGCCTCTTCGCGCAGATCAAAGAAGAGAAAGGACGCCTCGACATCATCTTCGCCAACGCCGGCAGCTTCAAATACGCCGCACTCGACGCTATCGATGAAGCGTTCTTCGACGACATGTTCAACAGCAACGTAAAAGGTCTACTCTTCACCGTACAAAAATCCCTGCCACTCCTTCCCGATGGAGCCTCGATCATCCTCAACGCCTCCATCGTGAGCATCAAAGGCATTCCCTCCAATAGCGTCTACTCAGCAACCAAGGCTGCCGTCCGTTCCTTCGCCCGTACCTGGACCGCAGATCTGAAGGCTCGCCATATCCGCGTCAACGCCGTCAGCCCCGGCCCCATCGACACCGATAGCCTGCGCGATCTCTACAACAGCAGCGACGTGGGAAAACAGCGCCTCGCCAGCATCGGTAACATCATCCCCATGGGAAGGCTCGGTACCCCAGACGAAGTCGCAAAAGCCGTCGTCTTCCTCGCCTCCGACGACAGCAGCTACATCACCGGCATCGAACTCTTCGTCGACGGCGGTACTGCCCAGGTATAAAAGTTCAGGTTAGAGAGGCGACACACTTCGCACCCGGTTTTTCATTATGTAAATCCGACATATCCAGCTCTGAACCCTTCATCTCCGCCAAACATCTATACTTAGACATGGCGACCTCACTTCCTACCACTCTAGGCGCGCTCCGCAACAGCGAGTTCACCCCAGCCCGCCTTGCCCGCAGCGTCAAAGACGAGCTCCGCGAAAACCTCATCGCCAAACTCCGCGATTCATCGAAGTCCAACATTCGCGGTAACGAAGATTCAAAACCGCTCTTCCCCGGCATCGTCGGCTACGAAGACACCGTCATCCCTCAGCTCGTCAACGCCGTCCTCAGCCGCCACAACTTCATCCTTCTCGGCCTCCGCGGTCAGGCGAAATCCCGCATTCTCCGCGCCCTCACCACGCTGCTCGATCCGCACTGCCCCTACGTCGCCGGCTCCGAAGTTCGCGATAACCCCTACGCCCCCATCTCTAAATACAGCCGCGATCTCATCGCGCGCCTCGGAGAAGACACGCCTATAGCGTGGCTCACACCAAATGACCGCTTCGTAGAAAAACTGGCCACACCCGACGTCACCGTAGCCGATCTCGTCGGCGACATCGACCCCATCAAAGCCGCCCGTAGCAATCAAGACCTCGGCTCCGAACTCACCATGCACTACGGCCTGCTTCCCCGAGCCAACCGCGGCATCTTCGCCATCAACGAGATCCCTGACCTCGCCGGAAAAATTCAAGTCGCTCTCTTCAACATCATGCAGGAGGGCGACGTGCAGATTAAGGGCTACCCGGTCCGCCTTCCTCTCGACGTAGCCATCGTCTTCTCTGCTAACCCGGAGGACTACACCGCCCGCGGAAAAATCGTCACTCCGCTCAAAGACCGTATCGGCAGCGAGATTCGCACCCACTACCCCGAAACGATCGAAGAAGGCATCGCGATCACCGCACAGGAAGCCTGGACAAAGCGCGCAAAGAACAAAGACGGGCGTCCCTCTTCTGACAATATCGAAATCCCCCACTACATCCGTCAGATCGTCGAGCAGATCGCCTTCTCCGCGCGCGAAGATAAAAAAGTCGACAAGCGCAGTGGCGTCTCGCAGCGCCTCCCCATCAGCACCATGGAGCTAGTCGTCTCCAACGCCGAACGCCGCGCGCTTCTACATAACGAAACCCTCGTCGTCCCCAGGGTTGGCGACATCTACACCGCGCTCCCCGGTATCAGCGGAAAAATCGAGCTCGAGTACGAAGGCGAGATGCGCGGCGCCGACACCGTCATCCGCGAGATCATCCGCGCCAGCGTAGCCAGCGTCTTCGATCAGTACTTCGCCAACACCAACACCCAGCAGATCGAACAGTGGTTCAATCTCGGTGGCACTGTGCAACTCAACGACGCGCAACCCTCCGCAGGCTCGCTCGAAGAGCTGAAGCAGATTCAGGGCCTCTTCGAAAAACTCTCGCCGCTCGAAATCAACTCCAAATCCAAACCCGAGATAGCCGTCAGCGCAGCCGAGTTCCTCCTCGAAGGCATGTACGCTCACAAGCGCCTCAGCCGAGCCGAAGAGCGCATCTTCTCCGCTGCCGAAAAGAAATCCCGCAACGACGAAGCCAGTCGCTACGCCGAAAAGATGCGCGAGCGCGAGATCGAACGCGACGAAAACGCCCGCAACCGCACCCGCCGCGGCTTCAACTAGAGATTGGTGCAGATGATCCTGACCTCCACCCTCGCGCTCCTGGCCTTCGCTACACAGCCAGCTGCGCCGCGCCCGCACCTCCCCGCCTCGCAGCTCAACGACATCGCCACCATCCTCGCCCACGACGAGGGCTGGCCCATGGGCGACCCCGACTACACCCTCGACCCCATGAAGCCCGATGTCGACGACGGCTTCGACTCCATCGGTGTCTACAAAAAAGCCCACCTCGTCCGCATGTACTCGATCTACCGCAACACCGGTCAGATCGTCGACTTCATGCGCGGCTGCCAGATCTTTCGTTTCAAAGACCTCGAAAGCTTCGGGCATCGTATTCGCAGCCAGACGCACGCCTCGCCTCTCACCGACACGCAACTCGCTGCCAAAGCCGGCTGCCCGCAGCTCACCGTCATCGATACTCACTGGTTTAAAGATCAATGACCAATTCGCGTGCTGTACATCTCGCAACTCTTCTCTTCGTATGCGCCTATGCGAGCGCCGAATTCGTCTCAAGCCCGCACGCCTCCTGCATCGACGCGCGGCAGCGCCATCGGCAACTGGCACGTCACAAGGAATCGAGAGAGAAGAAACAATGATCGGGCAAATCCTATGAAGCGCGTCCGCTACACAAAATTCACCGGCGATCTCTCCTCTTCCTTCGGCCTCGAAGATCTCATGCAGGCGCTCTCCGACTTCCTTCTCGACTCCGGCTTCAGCGACCCCTACTCCCGTTTTCAGCAGTTCGATGGCGATCAGACCATGGAGAATCTCCGCGAAGCCATCCGCCAGGCCTTGGAATCCGGCGAGCTCTTCGACGAAGAGTCGCAGGAAAAATTCAACCAACTCGACGCCCAGCAGGTTGAAGAACTCATCGACAAGATCATCGAAAAGATGCAGGAGCAGAACTTCATCAACGCCGAGCAGCCCGAGGAAGGCGAAGGCCGGCAAGGCGACGGCAACGGCGACGCCCGCTTCGAAGTCACCGACAAGGGCATGGACTTCCTCGGCTACAAAGCCCTCCGCGAACTCCTCGGCCCACTCGGAAAATCAAACCTCGGCCGCCACGACACTCGCCACGAAGCCGCCGGAGTCGAAACCAACGGCAGCTCCAAGCTTTATGAGTTCGGCGACACTCTCAACCTCGACATCACCGCCACCTTCTCCAGCGTCTTCGCCCGCGAAGGCATCAACTCCGCAGTCGACGGCGAAGAAAACACGCCGCTGAACATCGAGTACTCCGACCTCCACGTGCATCAGTCCGACTACCAGTCCTCCTGCGCCACCGTGGTCATGCTCGACTGCTCCCACTCCATGATCCTCTACGGCGAAGACCGCTTCACCCCCGCCAAGCGCGTAGCCATGGCCCTCGCCCACCTCATCCGCACACAATTCCCCGGCGACACCCTCAACCTCGTCCTCTTCCACGACACCGCCGAAGAGATCCCCGTCTCGCAACTCTCTCGCGTCAAAGTCGGCCCGCATTACACCAACACCCGCGAAGGCCTCCGCCTCGCTCAGCGCATCCTCGCCCGCCAGAATAAAGACATGAAGCAGATCGTCATGATCACCGACGGCAAGCCCTCTGCGCTCACCCTCCCAGACGGCCGCATCTACAAAAACGCCTTCGGCCTCGACCCGCTGGTCATCTCCGAAACCCTCGAAGAGGTCGCCCGCTGCAAGCGCTCCAACATCATGATCAACACTTTCATGCTCGCCAGCGACTTCTCCCTCATGCAGTTCGTGCAAAAGGTCAGCGCCATGTGCCGCGGCAAAGCCTACTTCACCACCCCGCAAAATCTAGGCAACTATCTCCTCATGGACTTCATGTCCCGCCGCATGAAAACCATTCACTAAAATCGAGCGGAAGTCAGCGGCTGCCAGTTCGAAATCTATCGTGCTACTTGAGACGGAGAAAATGGACAACATTCAGAAGCGCACTTTTTGATGCGGAAACGAAGATTCCCGTTTCCCTCATCGTGCCGGCAAGTCGGCGACGCTGCGTCCATTGTGATACACCGCGAATATCTTCCGCATATTGAGAATGTCGATCAGCGGATCGGCATCGAGCACAACCAGATCGGCGCGCTTCCCCACAGCAATCGTCCCCCGGTCCTCCGCATGCAGCAGCTTCGCATTCTCTCCCGTAGCCGCAGTGATCGCCTGCATCGGCGTCAACCCAGCCCGCACCATCAACTCCAGCTCACGATGCTCAGCAAATCCAGTAATCCGCCCCGGCAGCGCACCCGAGTCCGTCCCGAACCCCACATGCACTCCGCCATCGAATAGCTTCTTCAAGTTCTGTTGTGCAATTTCAAAATCTTTCTTGTGCTGAATTGTCTGCGCATCCCGATTCACCTTCTCCGCATACCCCGGCGCATCGAACTTCGCCATCAACTGCGGCCCGGCAGCCTCCCGAAAGAACTTTGTCTGCATAAACCCAGGCCGCTCCGCATAAATAAAGAACGACTCGTCCACCGTAAACGTCGGCACATACCAGACCCCGCGTTGTTTCATCTCCTGCACAAACGCATCATCCACCACCTGGTCCCGAACCGAATGCGCCAGCACATCCACGCCATCGGCTACCAACCGCTTCGCATCCTCCAGCGCATACAGATGCGCTGCCACGCGCAGATGCTTTGCATGCGACTCATCGATCACAGCCTTATAAATCTCTGGCTTCATCTCCGGCACGGTCCCGTGCACCTTATCCACCCAGATCTTCACAAGATCCGCACGATGCGCCGCCAGCTCATCGACATTCTTGCGCGCCTCCTCCACCGTAGCTGGCCGATAGATCTGATCCGGAGCCGCAGGCAATCCCGGTGCACCACCCGGCACTCCAATCCCCCGCCCCGCAGTAAAGATCGTCGCACCACCCAGCTTCCCTTCGTGTTGTTCTTCTCTCAGCTCATACACCAGATCGCGATTCGCTCCGAGCGACATGATCGTCGTCACCCCATACCGCTCAAACTGCTTCAACTCCGCCGTAACATTCTCCCGCGTGTACGCCGCCCCAGACGGCTCTGCATC
>JBDTEQ010000037.1:0-28560 GCA_039922475.1 Edaphobacter sp. | reverse complement strand
TGGGTGATAAATACGTTTTGGAACAGATGATCGCTACCGGTGCTGCGCTAGGGGGTGAGCAGTCCGGTCACATCATCTTCTCTGGGCGGAGTACGACGGGCGATGGGTTACTTACTGCATTATTGCTGCTTGACATCGTCCACCGCAGTGGCAGATCTCTAGCGGAACTCGTTGTCGATCTAAAGGTCTTTCCACAGATTATCGTCAACGTCAAAGTGAGGGAGAAGAGACCGCTTGAAGACATTCCTGCAGTTGTGGCTGCTATTCGGAGTGCCGAAACGGAGTTAACGGATTCAGGCAGAGTTGTTATCCGCTACTCCGGTACCGAGGCGCTAGCTCGCGTGATGATTGAAGCCGAGTCCGAACCGCTGATGCGGCATCATGCCAATACGATTGCTGACGCCATTCGCACTGAACTTGGCATCTAATCCAAGCGAGTGGTGGTGCACAACGAGCGAGACGAACAAATAGGAATGCAGGGATGGAATTCACCGCGCGGTTGAGCTCTAAAGGTTAAAGCTGCCTGGAAAGATCGAATCGCTAACTTCTTCGATGTACCCTGCAGGAACAGGCATAGTCGAATGGATAGCAGCTTGATTCAACTAGAATTTTCGAAGAGCAACAAGGAGCAATGCAGATGACGATGAAGTTGACATCTCTTGGCGAGCGTCCAGCCTGGAGCGCACTGGGAGCTCATTATCAGCAGATTCAAAGGACGCAGCTAAAACAGTTATTTGCGGACGATCCGGCGCGGGGTGAGAGGTTCACTGCCGAGACTGGAGGTATATTCCTGGACTACTCGAAAAACCGCGTCACAGACGAGACGCTGAAGCTTCTTATCCAGCTGGCGGAAGAGTCTGGGCTGAGAGCGCATATCGATGCAATGTTCGCCGGGGAGAAGATCAACATTACGGAGAACCGCGCGGTGCTTCACGTTGCATTGCGCGCGCCTAAAGGCGAGTCTATTTCGGTCGACGGCGAAGATGTTGTGCCGGTGGTTCATGCTGTGCTCGACAAGATGGCTGCTTTTGCGGATCGTGTTCGTAGCGGCGCTTGGAAGGGGCACACCGGCAAGCGGATTCGCAATGTCATCAATATCGGCATTGGCGGCTCCGATCTTGGTCCTGTGATGGCTTATGAGGCGTTGAAGTACTACAGCCAGCGTGATATCGCCTTCCGCTTTGTGTCGAACGTTGACGGATCGGACCTTGCTGAGGCTGTTCGAGACCTGAACGCGGACGAGACGCTCTTTCTGATTGCATCGAAGACCTTCACTACGCTGGAGACGATGACGAATGCGCACTCGGCGCGCGACTGGTCTCTGGCTGGATTGGGCGGTGACGAAACAGCAGTTGCGAAGCACTTCGTGGCGATCTCGACGAACGCGAAAGAGGTTGCGAAGTTCGGTATCGATACGGTGAACATGTTTGAGTTCTGGGATTGGGTTGGTGGACGCTACTCAATGGATTCGGCGATCGGTCTATCGACGATGCTGGCGATCGGTCCTGATAATTTCCGCGCGATGCTGGCCGGCTTTCACCAGATGGATGAGCATTTCCGTACCGCTCCCTTCGCGAGTAATTTGCCAGTGTTAATGGGGTTGCTGACAGTCTGGTATACGGACTTCTTCGATGCGCAGACCATGGCGGTGTTGCCATATGAGCAGTATCTGAAGCGCTTTCCGGCTTATCTTCAGCAGTTGACGATGGAGAGCAATGGTAAGCACGTGACGCTGGATGGAACGCGGGTGGCGACGGAGACGGGGCCGATCTACTGGGGGGAGCCTGGGACGAATGGGCAGCACTCGTTCTATCAGCTGATTCATCAGGGGACACGTTTAATTCCATGTGACTTTATTGGGTTTTATAAGACGTTGAATCCGCTGGGCCGGCATCATGACATTCTGATGGCGAATGTCTTTGCACAAGCTGAGGCATTGGCCTTCGGTAAGACGGCGGAGCAGGTGAAGGCAGAGGGTACACCGGATTGGCTGGTTCCGCATAGGGTGTTTGAGGGCAATCGCCCATCGAATGTGATTCTCGCAGAACAGCTCACGCCTGAGGTGTTGGGTAAGCTGATTGCTCTCTATGAACATTCTGTGTTCACCCAGGGAACGATCTGGAGTATCGATTCCTTCGATCAATGGGGTGTTGAACTGGGCAAGGTGCTTGCACAGAAGATCATCGGCGAACTGGAGAGTGCGACAGAGCCTACGCTGTCACACGATACTTCGACTACGAATCTAATTCGAAGGTATAGAAAGAATAAGTAGCTACGTTGAAGTTTGTCTAACGCGTGAACGATTGGATTGGAGAGAGTATGCAGCTTGGAATGGTAGGACTCGGCAGGATGGGCGCTAACATGGTTCGGCGGCTGGTGGCGCATGGACATGAATGCGTAGTCTTTGATATGTCGGCGAAGGTGGTTGAAGACATGTCGAAGGAGAAGGGGATTGCAGGCTCCTCTTCTTTGCAGGATATGGTCAGCAAGATGGCGAAGCCGCGTGCTATCTGGATGATGATTCCTGCGGGAGTTGTTGAGAAGACGATCGAGGCGATCGCTCCCCATCTTGAAGCCGGAGACATTCTGATTGATGGTGGGAATTCTTACTACATCGACGACATTCGGCGAGCGAAGGAGCTGGCAGAAAGAGGAATTAATTATGTTGACGTGGGAACCAGCGGTGGGGTGTGGGGGCTGGAGCGGGGGTACTGCATGATGATCGGCGGACCGGATGCCGCGGTCGAGCATCTGGACCCTATCTTCAAGTCGATTGCACCGGGGATAGGGGATATTGCCCGGACGCCGGGACGCGAGAAGGTCGGGGGGACTGCGGAGCAGGGTTATTTGCACTGTGGGGGGAATGGGGGTGGGCACTTCGTCAAGATGGTGCATAACGGGATTGAGTACGGGATGATGGCGGCTTATGCGGAGGGACTTGGCGTGTTGAAGGCGGCCAACATCGGCAAGCATACTGCCGAGATCGACGCGGAGACGACGCCGCTGCGCGATCCGGAGCATTATCAGTACGACTTCAACCTGCCGGATGTGACAGAGGTCTGGCGGCGTGGCAGCGTGATCGCTTCGTGGCTGCTTGACCTGACTGCGGCTGCGTTGCTGGAGGATCCGGAGATGTCGAAGTTCGGTGGTCGAGTTTCGGATTCTGGTGAAGGTCGATGGACGATCAAGGCGGGGATCGATGAGGGCGTTCCGACGCCGGTGTTGACGACGGCGCTTTATGAGCGGTTCAGTTCGCGCGGCGAGGCAGACTTCTCGAACAAGCTTCTGTCGGCGATGCGTTATGAGTTTGGCGGCCATCTTGAGAAGCCTGCAGGCAAATAGATTGGCGATGCGAAGGAGCGATTTGTGAGTCAACCTCATTCCGATGCGCTGGTGTTCTTCGGTGCTACTGGCGACCTGGCCTATAAGAAGATTTTTCCCGCGTTGCAGTCGATGGTGAAGCGGGGCACCCTGAATGTTCCGGTGATCGGCGTGGCGAAGGCCGGGTGGAACCTCGATCAGCTGAAGGCGCGGGCAAAGGATAGTTTGGAACAGCATGGCGGGCTGGATGCTGCGGCGTGGGAGAAGCTGAGTTCGTTGTTGCAGTATGTCGATGGCGACTACGCGGACCCGGCTACGTTTGTTGCGGTGCGGAAGGCGCTTGGTTCGGCGGAACATCCGGCGCATTATCTGGCGATTCCGCCTTCGATGTTCGAGACGGTGGTGGAGCAGCTGGTGAAGTCGGGTTCGGCGAAGGGTGCGCGGATGATTGTGGAGAAGCCCTTTGGTCACGATCTGGCTTCGGCGCAGGAGTTGAACCGGATTCTGCTGTCCGCGTTTCCGGAGTCTTCGATCTTTCGGATCGATCATTATCTGGCGAAGGGGCCGGTTCATAACATGGTGTCCTTTCGTTTTTCGAACTCGTTTCTGGAGCCATTGTGGAATCGCAACTTCATCGAGAGTGTGCAGATTACGATGGCGGAGGACTTTGGGGTGCAGGGGCGGGGAGCGTTTTACGACCAGACCGGCGCGATTCGCGACGTGGTTCAGAACCATATCTTCCAGGTGATGTGCAATCTGGCTATGGAGTGTCCGGCGCGGCGGGACAGTGAGTCGACGCGGGATGAGAAGGTGAAGGTGTTGAAAGCCATTCCGTCGGTCGACCCGAGGGACCTGATCCGCGGGCAGTTTGTCGGGTATCTTGATGAAAAGGGTGTTGCCAAGGACTCGAAGGTGGAGACGTTTGCGGCGCTGAAGTTGGAGATTAAATCGTGGCGGTGGGACGGGGTTCCGTTTTATATTCGCGCGGGTAAGAATCTTCCGGTGACTTGTATGGAGGTGATGGCCAGGATGCGCAAGCCTCCGACCACTAACATGACCGAGCCGGATACGCCGCAGAACTATCTGCGTTTCCGCATCAGCCCCGAGATGACGATTGCGATGGCAGTTTCAGTCGCGCCCGCGAGCGGGGTTGGCAGGCGCGAGGAGGTGGAGCTGGTGGCGTGCCGGCATCCTCGCCCCGATGAGATGGAGGCGTATGAGCGAGTTTTGACCGATGCGATGGCTGGGGATGCGACGCTGTTTGCGCGGCAGGACTATGTTGAAGAGGCGTGGCGGATCGTTGATCCGATGTTGAGCGCGCAGACTCCGGTGTATCCGTATGAGCCGCATACATGGGGGCCGGTGCAGAAAGATCCGAGGTTACAGCCTCCGTGTGGATGGGATACGCCTGTGGCCGAGGAGCCGGAGGACTTCCGGGTGGTTGCGCAGCCGACGTAACGTCCCTCTCCTGCCTCCCCCTCCTGGCATTTTGTGGGCAAAGTCCTTTTTTTCAGCATCATGCATGGGTTGTTATCTGTAAAGTATTGATGGCAAATGGGCTGTGAGCAAAGTATCCAGGATCAATAAGTTAGCCCCGGAGGTTGTCCGGGGCTTGCTTGCTTTTTAATCTCTATATTCAGTATAGCGGATGGAATGGAACTCATACGCCAATTGGATGTTGATGACTCTTAGTGGGTTAGGTGGTTCTGGGGCTTGACATGCGATTTTTGGGCTGAAAACGCTTAAATAAAATAATGGCGAATACAAAGGTAATGGAATCAGTCGCTTCGCCCCCACTCTGCACTCCGCCTTCAGCAGAGTGGTAGGGAGTTCGGCCTTGCTTTTTATGGCACACCTGAAGGTGTGCCCTTGCTGCTTGCAGCGTCTGGCAGTTGGAAGGGCTTTGGCTTGGTTTTTTTGCGGCACACATGAACGGCTGCGGAAAAAGAATAGTTGTGGCCTGCGAAGAGAAAACCCTGGGCTAAAGCCCGACGTGTTTGCTGGCTTTTTCGCAGGGCTGAAGCCCTGCGCTCCCTCCGAAAAGACAACGACAAAGACTTTTTCCGCAGACTGTTTGGTCGTGCCTTTCTGTGCTTTGCAGTACCTTGTGAAGGCGTGATCTGTTTGTTCGGTGGCTGCTGGTGAGTGGGAAAGCGGTTCGCGCGTGGGCCACCCGGATTTAGCGGTGGCTTTGAAGCGATACGAAGACTAGACGCAGATCCCTTCGGGGATGACAACCAAAAGAACAGACAACAACAACTGCAAAGGCAAATGCGGGGATTTCTCCGCTGCGCTGCTCACGATGAGACTGTGACCAGCTTCGGTCGAAATGACGGTTGTTGGGTGGGTTGGGAGCGGCAAAAAGGCAACAGCGGATTTCTCCGCTGCGCCACTCACGATAAGACCGTGAGTGGCTTCGGTCGAAATGACGGTTATTGGGTAGGAAGGAAAAGCAACGGCAGCTTTGTTATCTGCGTTTCGTGGCGGATTTCTTTGCTGCTTTTGCTGGGGCCTTTGCGGGTGCTTTGACTGGAGCTTTGGCTGCTGGTGCTTTGGTTGGTGGAGCTTTGGCTGCTGGTGCTTTGGAGGCTGGAGCTTTGGCTGCGTGTTTTGGTGTGGCCTTTGGTTCTGGTTCTGCAGCGGCGGCTTCGGCTTGCTGGCGGAGCGCGTGGATGACGACGCGGAGCATCTCTTCTTCGGGGGCGGGTTTGCCGGTGAAGATTTCGAACTGGCGTGCGCCCTGCTGGACGAACATCTCGATGCCGGTGACGATGGGGATGCCTTTTTGCCGGGCCATGCGAAGCAGCGGGGTTTCGAGCGGGTTGTAGACGAGATCGAAGACGAGTTTGGTGTTGAGGTCTTTGGCTTCGAGGAGTTGCGGGGCTTTGATGCCCGACATGCCGATGGGCGTCGCGTTGACGATGACGTCGAACGTGGTCTTGGAGACGGCATCCTTCTTGATTGTCCTGGACCCGGACTGACGGGCTAGTTTCTGCGCTGTTTCAGAGGTGCGATTGAGGATGAAGACCTCAGCACCTTTGTCGCGCAGGCCGAAGACGGCGGCGCGTGCGGCTCCACCTGCTCCGAGGACGAGGACCTTGGCTCCGCGGAGAGACATGCGTTTTTCGAGCGGGCCGGTGATGCCGGCTACATCGGTGTTGAAGCCGTAGAGCTTGCCGTCCTGGGCGCGAAGGACGGTGTTGCAGGCACCAATCTTGGCGGAGAGAGGATCGGTTTTTTCGAGGTGCGCCATGATCTCCTGCTTGAGCGGCATGGTGATCGAGAGCCCCTGAATGGGAATTTCATGAACCAGCTTCAAGAGATCGCTGAGTTTAGCAGCCTGGAGCGCGAGGTAGACGGCGTTGACCGTTTCGCGGCGGAAGGCAGTGTTCATCATGATGGGCGAGAGCGAGGAGCGGATGGGGTTGCCGGCGACGCCGTAGACCTTGGTGGCGTTATCGACCTGATCGATGCGATAGGTTTCGATCAAGGTGCGCGCGGCGATCTGACCGGGGCCGGTTTCTTCGCCCGTGGTGGCGGCGGCGAAGGTGAAGGCAGAGCCGGCGCGGACGCCGAGGACGCGGGAGATGATGCCGACGTCGCCCATGCAGATGCCGATGATGTTGGAGTGGTCTTCCATGCGCTCGATGAAACGCATGAGGGTGACGTTATCGATGAGGGACTTTGCTGTGGGAACGATCTTGATGAAGTCGGGCTGGAAGGGCGCGATGCGCTTGTAGATGCCGTCGAGGTCCTTGGTGGCGTTGAAGTCGTGGTGGCTGATGATGAGGGCGATGCCGGTGTCGCGGAGCTTCTGGAGCTCGCCTTTCTTCATGGCTTCGGCGGATTCGAGTTCGACGTCGACGATGTGGAAGCCTGCTGCTGCAGCTTTGGAAAGGATTTCGATCTCGTCGGCTACGTTGCCGGAGAACTTGCCTCCGTTGGCGGTGCGGCGACAGGTTGCGATGCCGGTGGCTGCAGTGTTGTCGTGAAAGAAATGCTTGAATTTCGGCAGGGAAAGGAGGGGTTTTTCGAGATAGTCGAGTCGGAACTCGAGGAAGGGCGTCTCTTTGACGACTGCGCTGGCTTTTTCAAGCATCTCGGCGGCCGTGGAGCCTACGATGGCAACACAGACTTTACCGATGCGGGAACGAAGAAATTGTGGGGCTAGGCTGGGCACGTTCACTCTCATGTCTACAATCGCGGTATCTTACAGACCCGCGAGGTAGGATGCAAATTTTTGTTGCAAATAAAGGGGGTTAGGCGATTCCCTGGCCGGGGGGAACCCTGAATCTGTCATTGCTGCTGCGTCCTGAGTTGAGGAGCCAGAGGTAGACGCTAACAATCGAAGAATGTTACAGGTTGGGAGGGAATCTGTCGAATGTCGAGTTGTGGATGGAGAAGGATTCTAGAATGAGGCATAGAGCGGCGGCTTATAGCCGATTTTAGCGCGAGGAGGTGCGGTTTGGACGTTCGCAAGGATGAAATTGATGGAATTTCGGTGGTGCGGGTGGCGGATTGGGACCGGTTTACGTGGCTTCGGCATGGATTCAGCACGCGGTTGGGTGGGGTTTCGCATGTTTATGGTGGTGATTTGAGTCCTCTAAATGGAGGTTTGGCGGGCGGTTCGTTGAATCTGGGGTGGACGAAGGAGGATGACGCAGCTTCAGTGAAGGAGAACCGGCGACGGTTTTTGCGTGGTGTTCGTGGTGAAGATGATGGTGGAGTGATGGTGGGAGTGCGGCAGATTCACTCGGGCGTGGTGAAGGTAGTGAGGGATGGGGATGGAGCTTTGGAGGGGCGGCTGGAGACTGCTGAAGGAAAGGCCGTGCTGGAAGGTGACGGGTTGATGACGGATGTGCCGGGGGTGTTGCTGGGAGTGGGGACGGCGGATTGCGTTCCAGTGCTTGTGGTGGATGGAGAGAAAAAAGTGGTGGCGGCGTTTCATGCGGGATGGCGCGGGACGGTGGCACGGATCGTTGAGCACGGCGTGGCGAAGATGACGGGGGAGTATGGGTCGCGGGTGGAGGATCTGGTGGCGGCGGTGGGGCCGAGCATCGGGGCCTGCTGCTACTCGGTGGGGGAGGAGGTGCGGGAGAGATTTGGGCAGGAGTTCAAGTATGGCGAAGAACTTTTCAGGGTGGGAGGCGAAGAGGAGATGTATCTGGATCTGTGGGAGGCGAACCTGCGGCAACTGATGGATGCGGGGTTGACGGAACGGCAGATCACGATTGTTGGAGAGTGTACGGCTTGCGCCCTGGAGGAGAGCGGAGGGTTGCGGTACTTTTCGCATCGCGGAGAGAAGGGCGTTGCAGGGCGGATGCTGAATGTGGTGGGGGTGAATAGGGTAGGCCGACCGCGAGCAAGCTGATTGGGGCGATCGGGCTAAAGGCTTAACACGGATGAATAGGATCATTACTCTGCGATTGGGGTTGCTTTCGGCAGATGTGAAGCAGGGATGCACAAAGCGAAGGGGCGAGTCTCTTTCGAGCGCTCACCCCTTCTGTCCGATTTATCGAAGACCTGGTTCGGCTTCCAGATCACAACTCGTAGTCACTTCAGAATTTGTTCGGAGCCTCGAGCAGAGCCCGCGCTTTCCGTACGCTTCCGTCATTACCTTCGTTGTAAGAGCTTTCTCGTGCCACCCGTCCGCAGCCAGTTTCCCGATTGCTTCCTGAGTTCCGTTGCCGGTCCTCTAAAGATTTTCCGCTCCTGGTTCCCTTGCGAGTCCCATTCCTGGTTGTCCCGATGGCTCTTGTCTACTCTCTCCTACTGGAAGATTGCTCCTCCGTTGATTCGTAAGATACTCGCAATCTCGTTTGAGATGTACAGCTAATTTCGCGGTATTTTTGTGGAAATGCGGCTGAATTTGTGGAAATGTGATTCGACCGGCGACGCGGCTAAATATCTTTCTGGAGCAGCACGAAGTGCAGATCTTCTCGCAGCGGTCTGCCGAAGCGCGGGTCACCGTACGGAAACGGTTTGGTTTCGCCAGAGAGGGTGTAGCCGCGGCGCTCGTACCATGCGATGAGCGTGTCTTGGACACTGACGACCGTCATTTGGATTCGACGGGCCCCACGCTCTTTTGCGAAAGCTTCCGTAGAGACGAGAAGAGCGCGTCCGAGTTGCCGGTTTTGCAGATCGGGCCGGACGGTGAGAAGTCCGAGATACCAGGTGCCGTCTTTTCCCGGTTCCAGCCACACGGTTCCAAGAAGCGTTTCGTCGAAGTCGTCGCGATACGTCAGCAGATACGCTTCGGGTTTTGTAGCTAAATCTTCCCTGAGAAGCGATTCATTCAGACGTTGTCCTTCGATGAAACCTGCCTCAGTGTTCCAGCTCGAAGAAGGGCCGGAGCCTCGAAAAGCGAGATTGGCGAGGTCGATGATCGCAGCGTAGTCGGCTTCTACCGCAGGGCTCAGCAGCATCGGTGTTGGTCCTCGCGCACTATTGAGCGGGTTTGCCGTGAGGCGGAGGCGGAATTGCGACATTGAGATCGGTCACCGTGCCGAGCGTGGACAGGGGCGGCTTGATCCCTGTTTCGTTGCCTACGGCGATAATCGCAAGCTTCGACATGTCGATGTACTTGTTCGCCACGCGAGAGACATCGGCCGACGTCACCTTCTCGATGCCTGATTTGTACTTATCGAGCGTGTCGGCAGGGTATCCGTAGAAGGCGAGTGTGACCTGCTCGTTGAGCGTCTTGTCGGGCGAGTCGTAATGAAAGATGAAGGAGTTGAGAAGCTGATCTTTGGCTTTGCTCAACTCTGCTGGAGTCGGGGGTTCTGTCTTGAGCCGCTCGATCTCCGCGAGCATGGCCTGGGTTGCGGCCACGGTGGACGCGCTCTTGGTCGCGGCCTGAACGTAGAAGATGCCGGGATGATCGTAGGAAGCGCTGAAGGCTCCGCTAACGGAATACGCGAGGCCGAGCTTGGTGCGAACGTCCTGTACGACGCGTGAGCCGAAGCCACCGGAGAAGACTTCATTCATCACGCTGAGCGCGTAGTAGTCGGGATTGCTGCGCTCTGTGCCGAGGCCGACGATGAGCACGTTCGACTGGTTGACGTCTGCCTTCTCTACGAAGTTGATGCTTCGCTTCGGATCGATAAAGATGACCTTCGTGGACTTGAATGCTTCGCCGCGGGGCAGCGACTCAAATGCCGCGCGCAGCTTCTTCTCCATGTCTGCGCTGTCGAAGTCGCCGGAGACCGCGACGATGATGTTGTTGGGAACGACGGTCTTGTCGTGCCACGCCTTCAGGTCATCGAGCGTGATGGAGTCGATGGTCGCGTACTCAGGTTGCCGCGCGTAGGGATTGTTCGCGCCATAGGCGAGCTTGATGGCCTCACGGATTGCGATGCCGCTGGCGTCGTCATTGCGGCGGGCGATGCCGGTTTCGACCTGACCCCTGGCAAGCTGCAGCTTGTCGGCCTTGAACGCAGGGTGCAGCAGAAGGTCCACAGTAGAGGCGAAGACGGAGTCGAAGTTGCGCTTGAGACTGGACCAGTTGACGGATGTGGAGGCCCCTCCGCCTGAAGTCTCGATCGACGCTGCTTCGTCTTCGAGTTGATCGTCGAGCTTATCGCCGTCGACCGTTGCGGTACCGCTGGTCCGCCACGTTTCGCCGTAGAGAGATACCAGGCCGGTTTTTGCGGCAGGCTCATCGCGACTGCCGCCACGGATCAGGATCGTTCCATTGATAAAGGGAAGCTCGTGGTCTTCCTGCAGAAAGATGACGAGGCCGTTTGCAAGCTCGACTCGCTTCGGCTGCTCCGGCTTGAACGCATGAAGCGGAGGGATTGGGATCTTCTTCCAGGGCTGGGCTGCTGTGGCAGGTCTGGTTGTGCTGGCGGCCTTTGCCGGCGCAGTCTGCGCGCTGCTTCCGAGAGCAGAGAAGAGAACCAATAAGGCTGCAACCGGGAGACGCATCGCTGACGATGTCTGGATTGTCATAGGTGTCTTGAGGGTCTTTCGTGTCAGCAGGTTCACTTCGCACCTCCGGCACTCTGTTCGGACTGCGTTGCCGGACTTGTCAGCATGGCTGCTCCGGGAGCGTGTCGTTGCGGCGCTACGAACTCAATACGCGCGCTGGTCCGGTTGCTGTCGGTGAAGATCCTGTTGGCAACACGACGTACATCGGCTTTGGTGACAGCGTCGATCTTGTCGAGTTGGCGAAACAGCTCACGCCAATCGCCGTATCGCGTCTGGTATTCGGCGAGTTGCTGCGCGAGGCCTTCGTTATTCGCCAGACCGCGAAGAAGATCGGCACGAGCGCGGGTTTTGAAGCGGGCGAGTTCCTCGTCGGAGATGTCCTGGTTCTTCAGGCGGTCCAATTCTTTGTGAATCGCGGTGCGCATCTCGTCTGGCGTGTGGCCTGGCAGCGGAACAGCATAGACGGCGAAGAGGCCGGGGAACTTATCGCCGGGGAAGCCGCTGAACCCCTGCGCTTCGGCAGCGATCGACTGGTCGCGCACCAGGCTGCGATAGAGTCGCGCGGTACGACCGTTGGAGAAGATGTCGGTGATGGCGTCATAGACAGAGTTGTCTGGGTCGCGATAGTCGGGGCGGTGGTATCCCTCGATGTAGAAGGGCTGTGTAGCTTCGCGGATGGTGACGAACTTTTCGGCTACCTGCGGCGGCTCGACAGTGGTCATCGGTTCAGGCTTGGGGCCAGCGGCGATAGGCGCGAAGTATCGTTCGAGCACAGGCATCGCCTCTGATGCCTTCACGTCGCCAACCACTGCGATGACGATGTTTGCGGGTACATAGAATTTTTCATGGAAGGCTGTGGCCTCGGTGGCCGAAACCTGGCTGATCTCACTCTCCCAGCCAACGCCGGGGCGGCGATACGGATGTGCGACGTAAGCGGTAGCGAGGAACTGTTCAATCATGCGGCCGGTGGGTGACGAGTCGACGCGCATGCGCCGCTCCTCCTGCACGACGTTGCGCTCCTTGTAGAACTCGCGCTCGACGGGATGGCCGATGCGCTGGCTTTCGAGATAGGCCCACAGCTCAAGACGGTTCGAGGGCATGCTCCAGAAATATTGCGTGGAGTCTTCGGCGGTCGAGGCGTTGATGCCCACTGCTCCGTTCTCCTCGGCAATTGCGGAGAACTGGTTCGGGATGACGAACTTTTGTGCTGCGGCTTGCGCATCCTGAAAGACCTTCAGCAACTCGGCGAGCTTCTGCGGACTCTGACCGACGCGCTTGCGGTATTCGGCGTCATACGCAGCGTAAGCAATCTCGATCTTTGCGAGAGCGATCTTCTCTGCCGGGTAATTTGTCGTGCCAATCTCGGTTGAGCCCTTGAAGGCCATGTGCTCAAACATGTGCGCGAGGCCGCTTGCTCCCTGCGGATCGTTGGCGGAACCGGCGTCAACCAGCGTGTAGAAGCTGAAGACCGGAGCCTCGGGACGCTCGCAGACGATCAGGGTCAGACCGTTCGGCAGCACCTTGACCGTGGTTCGCTTTTCAAAGCTCGCTAGATCCTGCGCCTTCGCCACCCAACTGAACGCAATCGCACACAGAGCGACCGCTGCAATTCCACATTTTGTTCGCAACAAAGCAGCCTCCACAAACTTTCCGTCAAGAAATCAACTATACCGAAGCGCGAAGCCTCTAGCGTGTTCCGCCGAAGAGATGATTCCATGTTTGACGTATTCGACCCGACATCCGTGTCAGCCAACCTTCGGCCTGGGCCTTGATCGTGCCGACGACCGCAGATAAAAACTGCTCGCGCGTCCAGGCGTTGCGTGCTGCACCTGGCCCACGCCGCATGCAGTGCTCTGCGGCCTGAGCCCACGCCCCAGTCTGAACGGCGGCAATCAGATGGGGAAATCCTTTGAACAAACCCGCAGGCCCGAGGTTATAGATCATGTCGAGCAGCGCCATCTTTACGCCGTCGGGCAGCGTGTCGTAGTGAGTGAACTCGGCTCGCAGATCGGACTCGAATCCTGCGAGTACGGCGCTGAGCTTTGCGTCGATCGTCTGCTGCGTCAACTCGAGCGCTGCTGGAGCTTTATAGAACACTGAGGCGCGGCCCATGGCCATCGCATCCACGCGAGCGTATTCTGCGGCGATCTCTTCGGGTGTTGCAGGTCGAGTGCCCAGAACGAAGGGGAGCACCTGCGCAGTCCTGGCGTCGTGCAGCATCAGCCCCACGCCAACCGTTATCTTGCCCACCGTGTCGCGATACATCCACGGCACGCATCCCTCAAACTCTTTCAACTTTGTAAGCGATTGCTCTAGATAAGTCGCCACGATCAGGTCAGGCTAGCACGCCGTGGCTTCTGCACCGAAGTACTAACGTGGCAGCACGCTTACTTGACGGAATGAATGACCATTCAGTATCCTCGCATCGTCGGGCTTTCTCGCCCGCAGGAGCCTGCAACATGCCCCAAAGCAGCGCCGCCGCAACTCCTCCCGGATCCTCATCCGAACCTTTAGCCAGACACAGACAGATCAACAAAGTGGCCGTTCTCGGAGCCGGAACGATGGGCTCGCGTATCGCCGCGCACATCGCCAACGCCGGCGTTCCTGTCGTGCTGCTCGACATGGTTCCTCCTGGTACTGACGTCAACGCGCCGAAGCAGGAGCGCAACAAGATCGTTCTTGCCGCGCTCGATGGTCTGAAGAAATCCAAACCCGCGGCGTTCTACTCGCCCGACGCTGTCCGCCTGATTTCCATTGGCAACTTCGACGACGACCTCGCCCTGATCGCCAACTGCGACTGGATCATTGAGGTGGTCGCCGAAAACATGGAGATCAAGCGCGCTCTCCTTAATAAGGTGCAGCAGCATCGCCACGCCGACTCGATCCTCACCAGCAACACCAGCGGCCTGCCCATCCACGAGATCGTCGAAGGCATGCCGATGGAGCTGCGTCGTCACTGGTTCGGCACGCACTTCTTCAACCCCCCGCGCTACATGCGTCTGCTCGAAGTCATCGCTACGCCCGACTCCGATCCTGACGACATGGCGGCAGTCGAGCACTTCGGCGATCTGCGCCTGGGCAAGACGATCGTTCACGCGCACGATACGCCGAACTTCATCGCGAATCGTATCGGAACATTCTCGATGAGCAATGCAATCCGCCTGATGCAACTGCAGGGGCTCTCCATCGAAGAGGTCGACACGTTGACCGGCGCTGCAATCGGTTGGCCGAAGACCGGGACCTTTCGCCTCGGCGACATGGTCGGCGTCGACGTGATGGCGCACGTTGCGAAAAACTTCTCCGCACAAGCAGCGAAGATTAAAGACGAGCGCGCCGACGTTGGGCTTGCGCCGTTCATCGACAGGATGCTGGAGAAGAAATGGCTCGGCGATAAGACGAAGCAGGGCTTCTACAAAAAAGAGGGCAAGGATGCTGAGGGCCGCGACCTGCGCCACGCCCTCGACTGGCAGACGCTGGACTACAGGCCCAGCACACGGCCGAAGTTTCCGTCGATCGAGATGGCGAAGAACGTTGAGCACACGCCGACTCGACTCGCGCAACTCCTTCACGGCGATGCGAGCAAAGATAAAGCCGCGGCGTTCTACTGGCCCTTTCTCACCGAACTTTTTACCTACAGCTCCAACCGAGTTCCCGAGATCGCCGACAACCTCGTTGAGATCGATCGCGCCATGAAGGCCGGCTACAACTGGGAGCTTGGCCCCTTCGAGATGTTCGACGCCGCCGGTGTTCGCGCCACCACGGAAAGGATGCGCGCTGCCGGTGCGCCGATCTCCACGAATGTAGAAAAGCTTCTCGCCTGCGCCGACAAAAATGGCGATGCCAATCCCACCTGGTACAAAGACGATGTCTCCGTCGCCTCTGGTCGCCTCTTCTTCGATCCTGTCACCGGCGCGTACCAGCCCGTAGTTACAGCGGCGGGAGTCACTTCTCTCGCCGTCATCAAGAAAGCGAAGGGCGTCGTCAAGAAGAACCCTGGAGCCTCCGTCATCGACCTTGGCGATGGAGTTGCGGCCATCGAGCTGCACTCCAAAATGAACGTGCTCGGCGACGACATCGTCAGCCTCATCACCCAGACGCTCAAACCATCGAGCGAGATCGTCAACAACTTCGAGGCCTTCGTCATCACCGGCGACTCGGCGAACTTCTCCGTCGGCGCAAATCTCATGCAACTCCTCCTTGGCATTCAGGAACAAGAGTGGGACGAGGTTGAGCTCGCCGTCCGCGCCTTCCAGAATATGACGCAGGCCATCAAGTTCTGTCCGCGTCCTGTTGTCGTCGCACCGTATGGCATGTGCCTCGGCGGAGGCGTCGAGATCTCGCTCCACGCCGCAGCGCGCCAGCCACACGCCGAGCTCTACATGGGCCTTGTCGAAGCAGGCGTCGGCCTCATCCCCGGCGGAGGTGGCTGCAAGGAGATGGCCATCCGCAGTGTTGAAGCGGGCTCCAGCATTCGTCCCGACGCCCGCGGCGAAGGCGTGGAGATATTCGAGGCGTTGAAGAAGAACTTCGAGACCATCGCCATGGCCAAGGTCTCGACCTCTGCTGCCGAAGCTCGTTCGTTCAGCTTCCTCAAACCCGCTGACGACATCACGATCAACCGCGAACGCCTTCTGACGGATGCGAAGACCAGAGCCCGCGCCATCGCCGACGCAGGCTACAGCGCACCCACGCCACGCACCGACATCGCGGCTCCGGGAGAAAACGCGCTGGCCACACTGAAGCTCGCCGTCTGGACGATGCGCGAAGGCCAGTACATCTCCGATCATGACGTGAAGATCGCAAACTGGGTCGCGTATGCGCTCTGCGGAGGCAAGATCACGCCCGGCACGCCGGTTACAGAGCAGTACCTGCTTGATATCGAGCGCGAGGCCTTCCTCAGCCTCTGCGGCGAGAAGAAGACACAGGAGCGCATCGCCTTCACATTGAAAACGGGAAAGCCGCTAAGGAATTAAGGAACTGGGAATTAGGAACTGGAGTCAGGCAATGAAAGAAGTCATCATCGCATCCGCCGTTCGCACCGCAGTCGGCAAGGCTCCGCGCGGCACGCTGCGCACCACACGCCCCGACGATCTCGCTGCCTTCGCCATCAACGGCGCTCTGGGCCGCGTTCCGCAACTTGATAAGTCGGAGATCGAAGACGTCATTCTTGGCTGCGCGATGCCCGAAGCAGAGCAGGGAATGAACGTCGCTCGCGTTGCCATCTTTCGCGCCGGTCTGCCGATCACAGTGCCCGGCATGACCATCAACCGCTACTGCGCCTCGGGGCTGCAGTCCATTGCACTGGCAGCAGAGCGTATTCGCGGCGGCGGGGCAGAAGTCATCGTCGCAGGCGGCACCGAGAGCATGTCCTACGTCCCCTTCGGCGGCAACAAGATCTCCGTCAACCCCTGGCTCGTCGACAACTACCCCGGCTCCTACATGTCCATGGGCCTCACCGCCGAGCGCGTCGCCACCCACTACGGCATCACGCGCGAACAGATGGACCAGTTCTCCTACGAGAGCCACCAGAAGGCGCTCGCAGCAATTTCTTCAGGAAAATTTCAGGACGAGATCGTTCCTGTAGAAGTCACCACCTCGCGGATTTGCAGCAAGGGCAAGGCAAAATCAGCCACCACCACGTTCGCAGTCGACGAAGGCCCGCGCGCCGACACCTCGCTCGAAGCGCTCGCCAAACTGAAGCCCGTCTTCCACGCGAAGGGAACGGTCACGGCAGGCAACTCCAGCCAGACCTCCGACGGAGCCGCCGCAGCCGTCGTCATGTCCGCCGAGCGCGCCGCGCAACTCGGCATCCCTGCGATGGCGAAGTTCGTCGCCTTCGCCTACGCCGGCTGCGACCCCGAAGAGATGGGCATCGGCCCCGTCTATGCCATCCCCAAAGTATTAAAGTTGGCCGGCCTCTCGCTCGAAGACATCGACCTCTTCGAACTCAACGAAGCCTTCGCCGCACAATCGCTAGCAGTCTTGAAAGTTCTCGGCATCGATCCCGCAAAAGTTAACGTCAACGGAGGAGCTATCGCCCTCGGCCACCCGCTAGGCTGCACCGGAGCAAAGCTAACTGCGACGCTTCTGCGCGAGATGCCCCGTCGCAAAGCAAAGTACGGCATCGTCACCATGTGTGTCGGCGGAGGCATGGGCGCTGCTGGAATTTATGAGGCGGTGTGAATAGTTGAAATTTCTTGAGGATCTCTATCAGATATGAATCTACTGGCTAAACCCGCTATGGCAATTCAATTTTTTTGGACGTTGCTTGCCCTTTGCGGGGCCTTGATCGTTCTTGCAATAACGCTCGGAGTTGCAGCATGGAATGGTGTCAACGTGCCGGTTGCTCTATACCTAGCGTTCTCGGGTCTCGCTACGGTCGGGTTACTGTTAGGTGTAGCTCTCAGCTTTTCAACCCAGCCTATTTTCTCGTGGACGACAGCTATAAGCGCTTCAGTTATAGGTTGCCTATCTGTGATTTACATACTGGGGTTGCTTTCCAATCATCTGCGCGAGCGAGCGTCTCTTACTGTTAGTGATATGCGGTTAGGTGGCTTACATGGCCCCGCAATTAATTTCTATGCTTTTGCGCTTTTGACTTGTTCTTTTCAGGTACTGATATCTATTTTAAAAATTCGCCAACTGAAATTGTTGAGGTAACACCATGGCAACAATGACCGCACCCATCACCGACACAAAACCCATTCCCGGCGGCAGCTTCCTCATCACCGATCCCACCCCCGCCGACTGCTTCTTCCCCGAAGACTTCACCGACGAGCAGAAGCAGATCGCCGAGACCACCGCGAACTTCGCCATAAACGAGATCATGCCCGCCTCTGCGCAGATCGAAGCGAAGGACTTCTCCGTCACGCGCCGTTTGCTCAAAGAAGCCGCAGGCCTCGGCCTCACGGCCATCGACATCCCCGAAGACTACGGCGGTCTCGATATGGACAAGGTCACCTCCGCCATCGTCGCGGAAAATATCTCCAAGCAGGCCAGCTTCTCCGTCAGCTTCTCCGCACACGTTGGCATCGGTACGCTGCCGCTGGTGTGGTACGGCACCGACGAGCAGAAGAAAAAATATCTCCCCAGGATTGCATCAGGCGAGATCGTCTCCTCCTATGCACTCTCCGAATCCAGCAGCGGCTCCGACGCCCTCAACGCAAAGACCAAGGCAGTCCTCTCCGCCGATGGCAAGACCTACACCCTGAACGGCGAAAAGATGTGGATCACAAACGCCGGCTTCGCAGACCTCTTCACCGTCTTCGCCAAGTGCGCCATCCCAGAAGGTCCCAATGCTGGTCCCGATGCCGGAAAAGAAAAACTCACCGCATTCCTCATCGAGCGCAACACGCCCGGCTTCACGCAAGGCAAAGAAGAGCACAAGCTCGGAATCCGCGGCAGCTCCACCTGCCCGCTCATCCTCACCGACTGTGTAATCCCCGCAACGAATCTACTCGGCGAAGTCGGCAAGGGCCACCACATCGCGTTCAACATCCTCAACGTCGGCCGCTACAAACTCGGCAACGCAGCCATCGGCGGCGCGCGCGTGGCCCTCAACAACGGCATTCGCTACGCCATCGACCGCAAGGCCTTCGGCAAATCCATCTCCGAGTTCGGCCTCATCCAGGAGAAGATCGCCAACTGCGCCACCGGCATCTTCGTCGGCGGAGCCGTCTGTTACCGCACCGTCGGCCTCATCGACAAGGCACTCGCCGGCATCCCCGCCGAAGACAAGCACAACACCGAAGAGATTCAGAAGCGCATCGAGGAGTACGCCGTCGAGTGCAGCATCGTCAAAGTCTGGGCCAGCGAGATGCTCGACATGGTCGTCGACGAGGTCCTGCAGATCTTCGCCGGCTATGGCTACGTCGAAGAGTACCCCGCCGAGCGAGCCTACCGCGACGCCCGCATCAACCGGATCTTCGAAGGCACCAACGAGATCAATCGCCTGATCATCACCGGCTGGCTGATGAAATCCGCGATGAGCGGAAAACTCGCTCTGATGCCCGCAATTAAAAAACTGATGGACGAAGTCATGTCCGGCCCCAGCGAGAAGATTGACCGCGAAGGCCCACTCGCCGACGAGCAGAACCTGCTGGCCAACGCAAAGAAGCTGACCCTCTTCGTCGCCGGAGCCGCCACCCAAAAGTACATGCAGCAGATCGCCGACGAGCAGGAGGTCATGGGCGCCATTGCCGACATGATCATCGAAGTCTTTGCCATGGAGTCCGCCATCCTGCGCGCGGAAAAGATCGCAGCCGCACAATCCGGCGAAGCTGTAGCCATCTACATCGCCATGGCGCGCATCTATGCCGACAAGGCCATGTCTACCATCGAACTTGCTGCCCGCAAGGTCATCGCTGCGGTGGCCGAAGGCGACATGCTGCGCACCCAGCTCACCATCCTCCGTCGCCTCTCCAAACACGACGCAGCCGACACCATCGCCCTGCGCCGCCAGGTAGCCCGGCACGTCATCCAGGCCGGAAGATACAGCCTCTAACTGTCGCGCCCTGCGGTATCAGGCCGTTTTTTTCTACACCATTTGCAAGAATCGAGCCGGGAAGTAAGTCCGCGCCAGTTTCTGTGACGCATCTAATGTTAGATACGGTAGATGTGGCCCTGTACCTGCCCATAAAACCGATATCTTGGCGATGCACTAAAACTCAGGATGCAACTTCAACATGAATCCGAAGGTCTGCAGACAATCTGGTTACATTTGCAGGCGCAACATTTCTTTTCATCGTCTGTCTAACCATGTACCTTGATCTCTCTGGGTTACTTCGTCCAGCCATCTTCTGTGGGCATGGTCAGTCGCTCATCGTCAATTTCGACCGTCGATAATAAGGTAGAAAGAACCCCATGCGTAGCCGCCTTGTCTCCTCTCTGCTTCCGGTAGCCACTCTTCTCCTCGCGTCCACCCCGTTCACCCAGGCAGCCGTGCAGAACCGAGTCGTGCATGCGGTCAACAACGCCAGCCGGGTCTCTCTTTCCGGAACCATCAGCGGCCGCGCGAAGCATTCGGTTGATCTTGGCCTCGCGCCTGGGGGTCGCAAACTCACCTCGCTCTCCCTGATGTCCAGCATGACGGCTGCTCAACAGGCTGACCTGAACCAGCTTCTGGCTGCCCAGCTCGACCCTGCATCGCCCAGCTATCATGAGTGGCTCACCCCGGAGCAGTTCGGCGCTCGCTTCGGCCTCAGCAGCAGCGATCTGGCCAAGGTCTCCTCGTGGCTCACCAGCCAGGGCTTCACCATCACCAGCGTGGCGCGCAGCTCCAACTTCATCGAGTTCTCCGGTACCGTGGCCCAGGCGCAACAAGCCTTTGGCGCTTCCATCCACACCGTCACGTTCAACGGCGAGCAGCACATCGCCAACCTCACTGAAGTTGCGCTTCCGTCAGCCATCGCCTCTGTCGTCGCCTCTGTCAACGGTCTCGACGACTTTCATGCGAAACCCCGCTCCCGCCCTCGCACTGTCTCCCCGGTCGATCCCACCAAACCGCTCTACACTCAGACCACCTGCCCCAACAGCCCTGTACCCTGCCACTACATCTCTCCGGAAGACCTCTACACCATCTACAACTACACTCCGTTGAACAACGCTTCTACGCCGATCAACGGCTCCGGTGTCACCATCGCCGTTCTGGGGCAGACCGATCTCACCACCGGCAATGTTCTTCCTGACACCAACATCGCCGCCTTTCGTACCGCAGCGGGTTTGCCTGCAATCAACCTCCAGCTTAAGCTCTCCGGCACCGACCCCGGCGTCACCACCGGTGATGTCGATGAAGCTCATATCGACATCGAATGGTCTGGTGCCTCCGCCCCGGGCGCAACGATCGCTTACGTCTATGGTGTCGATGTCTTCAAAAACGCACTACCTTATGCGGTCACCAACAAGGTCGCTCCCATTATCACCGCCAGCTACGGCCTCTGCGAGCCTGCATGGTCAACAGCTTCCGTCACCACAATCAATCAACTGCTCGCTCAGGCCAACGTCCAAGGGCAAACCGTCGTCAACGCCGCGGGCGACTCTGGTGCAACCGACTGCGATGCCACCGGCCACGCCAGCGAAGGGCAAACCGCAGACTTTCCCTCCAGCTCGCCCTACGTTACTTCGGCGGGTGGAACCATGTTCAGTGGCGACGTAGCTTCGCCGGGTACCTACTGGAACGGCAGTAACCCTGCCAACGGCGGTTCGGCTCTCTCCTACATCCCCGAGCAGCCCTGGAATGAGACCACCGCTTCGAATGGGCTCGACGATGGTGGCGCAGGCGGAGGCGGAGCCAGCGCCTTCTTCTCCAAGCCCGCATGGCAGACCGGCCTCGGCGTTCCCAACGACTCCACCCGGGATCTACCGGATATCTCGATGAACGCTGCCGCCCAGCACGACGGTTATCTCGTCTGCAGTCAGGGAGGCTTCTCCGGCGAGACCCCCTGCACCAGCGGCTTCCTCAGCTCCGGTGGTCAAGTCAACGTCTTCGGTGGAACCTCGTTCGTCGCTCCCATCTTCGCAGGTGTTCTGGCTCGTGTTGAGCAGCAGCTCGGCATACTCACCGCTGGAATCGGCAACGTCGGGCCCAAGCTCTATGGGTTTCTCAACGGACCCACCTACAGCAGCGTCTTTCACGACATCATCACCGGCAATAACTCGGTCCCCTGCAGTCAGGGAACGCCCAACTGCCAGAACGGCGGCTCAACCGGCTTCAACGCCGGCACCGGCTACGACCAGGCCTCCGGTATCGGCAGCTTCGATGTCAGCAAACTCGTCAACGGCTGGAGTGCGGTAACGCCCACCGGAACCGGCGGCACCATCGGCTCCAATATCTCCGCCACTACGCTGACCACGACCAATGCCCTCTGCGCAGTCTCAGCCGGCGCGGCGGTCTCGTTCACCGCTACCGTATCGGGCTCCGCTGGCACACCAACTGGAACCGTCCAGTTCCTGATTGATAACGCGCCTGTCGGGCCTCCTCAAACACTGAGTGGTGGCAGCGCTACCTATTCACCCAGTCTCGCTTCGCTGTCCTCCGGTGCGCACAATATCAGCGCGGCCTACTCTGGCGATGGCAGCTACTCTGGATCCAAGGGCACGTTGCTTGGCCCGGTCGTCAACAAGAACCTTTATCCGAACGGTCAGTTTGCCATGTTCGACGTCGTCTCCAGCAGCAAGGCTGACTTCGGCTTCACCCCATGCACCGGCACAGCCACCACGGTTACCGTCCAGCCCGGCGCGACCGCCAGCGGCGTCACCCTCACCGTAACCCCTGCCAATGGATTCACCGGCAGCGTCAACTTCACTGCAACGAACAACGATGGGTTGACCGGAACCGCTACCTTCACACCCCCCACCGTCAACGTCACCACCGGTGCGGTCACAACCTCCCTGGTTGTACAGGCCTTCCAGACCACCACAGCTCAACTCACCAGACCCGGCCTCAAGCCTCAGCATCCTTCAGGCAAGGTTCCCTGGTACGCCGCAGGCTCAGGAGCCACGCTCGCCTGCATGCTTCTTTTCCTGCGTCCTCGACGCCGTCGTTGGGGAGCCTTGCTCGCGGCAGTCCTCTCTATCGCACTCTTCACCGCAGCCGGCTGCGGAGGCAACACCTCGACCACAAGTGGTGGCGGAGGCGGCGGAGGCGGCAGCACAACCACTCCTGCTTCTGCCGGAACCTACACCTTCACCATCACCGCAGTCTCCGGCACATTGGTTCACAGCACGCAGGTCACTGTCGTCGTCCAATAACCGGAGCACCTTCAAATAGAAGAGGCCGCGCCCACCAGAGCGCGGCTTTTTCCTTTAACGGGAAAAGCTCCCTACGTGCCGCACCTCTTCCGTTCACACTCCATCCGCCGACAACAGAATCAAATCAGTCAGGATATGCAAACTATTGCGCACGCTCATTCGGACGATATGAGAAGTGTGTTCAAAACGATGGACTAAGTTTGGCAGTCAACCTGCAAAGTATGTCGTCAACTGTGCCAATTTGCCCTGCATAAGAACATCGACTTTTCTTGAGCGGCAGGAATCGACTGAATGCTTCGTATCTCTAACTCTCTCTCTGTTCTGACAACGATCCTCCTCCTCAGCGCCTCCACAACGGCGCTCTCGCAGCCTCAACTGCCTGCTCCGCGCTCCCGCATCCTCCAAACCGTCGACGACGCCCACACCACCATGCTCTCCGGCAACACCCATCCCTTCGCCCGTCCCGAGTTCGACCAGGGTGCGCTCGCCGAAGCCGCTCCCCTGCGCAGCATGGTCCTCATCCTCCAGCGCAGCCCCCAGCAGGAGTCTGCTCTCCAGCAACTCATCGACAGCCAGCAGGACAAGACCTCCTCCACCTACCACCAGTGGCTCACGCCCGAAACCTTCGGCACCGCCTTCGGCCCCACCGACCGCGATCTCTCCATCGTCACCACCTGGCTCGCCGGCCACGGCTTCACCGGCATCCACGTCAACCCGGCCCGCACCTTCATCCAGTTCGACGGCACAGCCGGCTCCGTCCACGCCGCCTTCCGCACCAGCATGCATCGCTACGCTGTCAACGGCGAGCAGCACTACGCCAACGCCTCCGACCCTTCGATCCCGTCCGCGCTTGCTCCAGTCGTCGCCGGCATCGCCTCGCTCAATAACTTCCCCCGCCGCGCCGCCAGCCGCAAAACCGGCAACTTCCGACACGACGCCGTCGCCAACCGCACCACGCGCCTTCAAAATCGAATCCAATCGCAGCCCCAACCCAACTTCACCATCAGCGTCGCCGGTCAACCCCTTTACGGCCTCACCCCCTACGACTTCGCCGCGATCTACAATCTCCTCCCGCTCTGGAACTCCAGCACACCCATCGACGGCACCGGCCAGACCATCGCCATCGTCGGACAAAGCGACATCAACCCCGCCGACTTCGTCAACTTCCGCAATCTCTTCGGCCTTCCTCTCGGCAACACCGCCACTCCCACCGGCACCCAGTACCTCAACATCATCTACAACGGCCCCAACCCCGGCATCACCGCCGACGAAGGCGAAGCCGACATCGACACACAGTGGTCCGGAGCCGTCGCCAAGGGCGCAACCATCGACTACGTAGTCTCCCAGGGAACTGAAGTCACTCAAGGCACCGATCTCTCCGCCCTCTACATCGTCAACAACAATCTCGCCCCGGTCATGAGCTACAGCTACGGCCAGTGCGAGCTCTTCCTCGGCACCTCCAGCAACGCCTTCTACAAAACCCTCTGGCAACAGGCCGCCGCCCAGGGCATCACCGTCCTTCTCGCCAACGGAGACTCCGGGTCTGCCGGATGCGATACCACAGGCATCGCCGGGGCCAGCGACGGTCTCGCCGTCAACGGTCTCGCCAGTACGCCCTACAACATCGCCGTCGGCGGCACCGACTTCTACATGCCCAACGGCGGCACCCCCTACTGGAACTCCGCGAACAACTCCACCACCCAGGCCTCGGCCAAAGGCTACATCCCCGAGATCCCCTGGAACGAGAGCTGCACCAACTCCGTCTTTTCCACCTTCAGCACCTTCCTCGGCGAGACCCCCGAGCAGGTCTGCAACAATCCCGCAGCCTCCACGCAGGGATTGCTGGGCGTGATCGGCGGAGGCGGCGGTCCCAGCTCCTGCATTCAATCCAACGGCTCGTCCACCTCCAGTTGCAGCGGAGGCTATCCCAAACCCTCCTGGCAGACCGGCGCAGGCGTTCCCAGCGACGGTGTCCGCGACACGCCCGATGTCTCTCTCTTCGCCAGCTCAGGCTTCTTCGGAGCCTTCTACGTCGTCTGCCAGCAGAGCGCCGACGCCGACGGCAAACCCTGCAACCTCGCCGCTCCCGCCTACGACTTCGTCGGCTACGGCGGAACCTCGGTCGCAGCACCAGCCTTCGCCGGCATCCTCTCGCTCGTCAATCAGAAGACCGGCAGCCGCCAGGGCAACGCCAACTATGTCCTCTACAACCTCGCCGCGCAACAAAACAAATCCGGCACGTCCTGTAACGCCGCTGTAGCACCCGCCGCCGGCTGCGTCTTCAACGACCTCACCACCAGCACCATCGCCATGCCCTGCATCAAGGGCAGCCCCAACTGCACCACCACCACGTCCTCCGACCGCTACGGCGTCCTCTCCGGCTACCCTGCCACCACAGGCTACGATCTCGCCACCGGCCTCGGCAGCGTCAACGCCGCCAATCTCGTCAACAACTGGTCGAACGCAAACTTCATCGCCAGCACCGCAACCCTGACGCTCTCACCCTCCACCATCACGCATGGCAGCCTGGTCTCAGCCACCGTCAACGTAGCCTCCACAACCGGCACACCCACCGGCAGCGTCTCCATCAACGCGCTCACGGCCAACGGCTCCATCCAGAGTGGCACACTGCAAAACGGCACCTACACCGCCTCGCTCGGCAGCTTCCCCGGCGGTGCGTATTCGGTCCAGGCCCACTACGCAGGCGACGGCACCTACGCTGCCAGCGACTCCAACTCCGTCTCTCTCACCGTCAGTCCGGAGCCCGGCACCACCACTCTCAGCCCGCTGCTTTATAGTCTCTCCACCGGAGCCACAACGTCTCTAACCAGCGGCGCGACCTATCCCTACGGCGGATTCTTTCTCCTGCGCGCCTACGTCATAGGAGCGTCCGGGCATGGAACTGCCACCGGCAATATCACCCTCACCGACTCGGGCCTTCTGCTCGACGGCGGCATCTTCCGTCTCAACTCCTCCGCCAACACTGAAGATCAGTCCCGCGCTCTCTCTCCGGGCACGCATGTCCTCACCGCAACCTACTCGGGCGACTCCAGCTTCAACGCCAGCGCCTCGTCTCCCTTCACCATCAACATCACCAAAGCCTCTACCTCCACTCTCCTCCAGGCCGATCTTCCCATTCTCTCCGCAGCCTCAGTCCTTACACTCACTGCACAGGTCAACGCCCGCGGCTACGGCTCCAGCCAGCTTCAGGGCTACGGAGCCGCGGCACCCAGTGGCACCGTCACCTTCACCTCAGGCAACACCACGCTTGCCACAATGGCTCTCGCGCAGACCAACGCCTATCCCTCCGTCGCATCGGACTTCAGTTGGGTCGCCGTCACACTCCCTGCCAACCAACTGGCAATCGGCAACAACCCCATCTCCGTCTCCTACTCGGGCGATGCCAACTACGCTCCCTCTTCCTCAGCTCCGTTCATCGTCACCGTCACCGGCGCAACCCAGGCCGTCACCACCACCACGCTCAATCTCTCCTCCGCAACCGTCGCACAGGGAGCCTCCTTTTCCTTCACCGCAACCGTCTCACCTCAGAACCCTCAGCCCACCGGCACCATCACCTTTGCCAGTAACGGCCGCTTCGTCAGCCAGCCCATACCGCTCGCCTCCGGAATAGCTGCTGTCTCTACTCCCTTCATCACCATCATCCCCGGCGCGCAGCTCATCACCGCCATCTACTCGGGCGACTCCAACTACCAGGCCTCCATCTCCTCACCCATATCCTTCACCGTCGGCGACGCGACTCTCCCCGGCACGACCGCCATTGCACTCTCAACTTCGACCGTCGCACAGGGAACTAACGTCAATGTCACTGCGACCATCTCGCCAGCCGTTCCCACTCCAACCGGCACAGCGCAGTTGATCCTCGACGGCAACCTCTACGGCTCGCCCACCGCACTCACCGGCGTCACAACCACGGTTCCGCTCCCTACCAACACGCTTCAGCCGGGTGCGCATGTTCTGCGCGTCTTCTACTCCGGCGACGGCGCGCATCAGGGCGGGGTCTCCGGCCCGGCAACTCTGACCGTCCTCAATCCCGTCGGCGCCTTCACACTCTCTGCCTCCACAGCCTCCATCACTGCGGCACAAGGGCAATCCTCCAGCGCCGTCACACTCACCGCAACTCCCACCGGAGGCTTCAGCTCCACCATCACCTTCGCCTGCACCGGCGGCCTTCCCTCCAGCGCAACCTGTCTCTTCGCTCCACCCGCCGTCACCCCTGCCGGCACATCGTCCGTTGCCACCAGCCTCACCATCTCGCCCGCAAAGACCACACTGCAAGCCGTCTCCCGCCAAACCTCGTCGAGCACCGGCCTCACCTCGGGCTTCGGCATCGCTCTCGCCGGACTGCTCTTCCTCTTCGTCCCACGCCGCGTCCGTCTCCGCAGCGTCTTCACGCTGCTCTTCGCGCTCAGCACCCTTGCTCTGCTGAACGGCTGCGGCAGCGGCGGAGCCGTTCCCATCAACTCCAACTCGAACAGCCTCTCCGCCGGCTCCTACACCATCACCGTCACAGCCACCGGAGGCTCCACCATCCAGACCGCCACCATCAACCTCACCATCCAATAAAGCGCAGAACCCCGTCACTGTAGCTGTCTTTCACAGTCACAGTCACAGTTGCGGTTGCTGTTGCATCTTTGGTTGTCATCCCCGAAGGGGATCTGTGTTTCCTTTGCCAGCCCAACAGAACCGTCATTCCGACCGAAGCCACTCACAGTTTCATCGTGAGTGGCGCAGTGGAGGAATCCCCGCATTTCGCCTTTGCTTTTGCTGCTGTGCACCCGCCATAGCCATCATCCCTGCAAAAAGAGTTGAAGGAAAAGAATTGCAGAGGGAAAAGAATTGCAGGAAAAAAGGAGAATCTCGCATCTAGGTAACCCAAGGCTTTAGCCTTGGGCCTCTCACAAGAAGCACAAGAAAAGGGGGCTTTAGCCCCTGAGGTATGCTCTCGCCTATGCCATCCGGCCGAATCATTGAAAATAAGTCAAATACCGGTAGTGGGTCAGTTTGAAAGTCGGGGTTATGGGCCTTAGGGGACGTTCGTCAATTGAGTTCAAGTTCGGCTCAGATCATCAAAGGCTGGCAGGAAAGTTCGTACTGTGCAATAAAAAGGCATAAACATGGAAACCAAAGCGAACTTGCCTATTCTCGGCTTTCCCGATGCGGCAGCCTTCGTAAGTTGGCTCGGCAATCAACCGACAACTACGCCAGGTCTGTGGCTGAAAATTGCCAAGCAAGGGTCGGGCATTCCTAGTCTGACCAAGGCCGAAGCAATCGACGCTGCGCTGTGCCACGGCTGGATCGATGGTCAGCTCGCCAAATATGACGCTCAGTACTGGCTGATTCGCTTCACGCCGCGCAAGGCTCGCAGCAAATGGTCGGAGGTTAATCGCACACGGGCAATCGAGCTTATCTACGCCGGGAGGATGGTTGCGGCAGGATTGGCGGAAATCGAAGCGGCCAAAGCCGACGGGCGTTGGGATGTCGCCTATGCTCCTGCCAGCCGAGCCACAGTGCCGCCTGATCTGCAAGCTGCTCTCGATGCAA
>JBDTEQ010000036.1:0-7325 GCA_039922475.1 Edaphobacter sp. | reverse complement strand
GGATGAAGCTGCGAATTGAAAAACCAGTTTACGGCGGTGCGGGACTGGCTCACCAGACCGAGGGTAACGACGCGGGTAAAGCAGTGTTTGTGCCCTTCACGTTGCCAGGAGAGCTTATCGAGGCGCGCCTGCTGGAGCAAAAGAAAGGTTTTGAAGAGGCTTCGCTCGAAGAGGTATTGACCGCTTCTAAAGATCGCGTGCAGCCACGCTGTGGTCACTTCGGGCAGTGCGGCGGATGCCAGTATCAACACGCTGCATACTCCTCGCAGCTTCAGATGAAGAGTGCAATTCTGCACGAGACCCTGGAACGCGCCGGGTTAACCGCGCTCCCTGTAATCCGAATTCTCTCGGGTGAGCCATGGGCCTACAGGAATCGAACCCGGTTGCGGATTGCGGAGTTGGAGGCAACCGTGAGAGCGGGCTACAACAAGCGCGGGTCGAATGAGTTTCTCCCCATCCGCGAGTGCCCGATCCTGGCTCCTCTGCTATGGCGTACAGCAGAGACACTGCTGCGGCTAGCGGTAGAAGACCCTGTAGCAACGCGCTGGCTTCGAGCTGTAGCGGAAGTGGAGATCTTCACCAACGACGACGAGACAAAGCTTCAGATCACGTTCTTCACTCGGAAAAAGCAGGCTGGCTTCGACGTCTTGTGCGAACGGATACGGGAGTTGATCCCCGACCTAACAGGCGCTGGTGTCTCTCTTCTCGCGAGCGCAGCGACGCAGCGGAAAGCACAAAGTCCGTGTCCATTGGAGAGTTGGGGCGTCGACGGATTGATCTACCACGCTGCCAAAGAAGACTATTGGGTGAGCCGAGGTGGATTTTTCCAGGTCAATCGCTTCCTCGTCGATGAATTGGTTCGCATCGTGGCGGCTGAACGCCAGGGCTTGCTTGCCTGGGATCTTTATGCGGGGGTGGGATTGTTCTCGCGGGTACTCGCGAGGTCATTTCAAAAGGTCGTTGCAGTCGAAGCAGATGCAAGTGATCTGTCACAATCGTTCAAAGGCTCTGGCAAACATGCCGTGAGAGCCACGACCGTAGAGTTTCTGCGCGGCGCAATGGTGCAGCGGGAGCGACCGCAACTCATTGTGATGGACCCTCCAAGAGCGGGCGTGGGCGCGGAAGTCTGTGCTCTATTGGTGAAGCTCGCAGCGCCCGAGATCGTCTATGTCTCGTGCGACCCGGTGACTCTTTCCCGAGACCTCAAGCAACTGGTAGCTGCCGGCTATGCTGTCGCAGAACTGCACATGGTGGACATGTTTCCTCAGACGTTCCATTTGGAGACCGTGGTGGTTTTGCGCATGGGATCGTAGCTGCATTGTGGTGAAATAGTTGTCAGTGCGGTCCGCAGGCAGAGCATTGAAGACCGGAAAGACGAACGAGCCGAACCCTGATCTCTGGCCGAAGGCGATTGCACGCGTCCCTGCGCTGAAGTTTCACCATGCCCCTTTGCTGGCCGCAACCTGCTGGTTCGCTCTTGGAGAGCTGATTGCGCGCAACAGGCAGCCGGCAATCCTTCTGTTATCTGCGGCCGTGCTGTTGTCTTTGTTGACGCTCGCCGCATTGCGATGGTCGCTGCGAATCGCGATCGTACCTCTGGCGGGGACCTGGATGGCAATCGGCTGCTGGTGTGCGGAAGTGCAACCTGCGCCCCCAACACAACATGCCCTGGCAAGCTACGCGGATGGCCTCAGTCGACAGGTTCGAGGACATGTTGTGCGAGTGCGTGAACTGCCTCCGCAGCAAAATAAGTTCGATCGCGATAGGGAAGTCGGCTGGTGGCCCGAGAAAGAGGCAGACGAGGAAGCAGCCGCAGAAGGCGCATTGTCGATCGATATTCAGGTTGACTCCATCGAAGAAGTTACACCGGATATTTCACGGATGGTCCCCATCACCGGTGGAGTACGAATCAATGTTGTGAGCGATAAAACGGCAATTCGCGATCCAGAGAGCGCCGCCGCCGCGAGAGCGGCCTTATCGGCACTGCGTTGCGGCGACGTGGTGGAAGCGCCAATGCGGATCAAGATCCCTGAACGCTATCGCGACCCCGGAGCATGGCAGTATGCGGACTATCTTCTCGCGCAGGGCATCGGGACTCATGCCAGTGTCCGAGCCTCGAAGATCGCATTGCTCACCCAGCCATCTACACCAGCTGCAACACCGGCCGACCGTGTGGCACAGTTACAGTGCAAAATATATGCGGCGCAGAGCTGGGCTTCGCAACGCGTTCTCGTCTATGTGCGTTCAAGGGCCAATCGAAGTCTACCCGGAATCCTGCAACTCGGGCAGGATGATGCCGGAATGTTGAATGCGATGCTGTTTGGCGACCGGGCCGGATTGAACAAAACGCAGCGCGTAGGTTTTGAGCGCACTGGGTCATTTCACCTCTTCGTCGTCTCCGGCATGCATGTCGGTTTGCTGGCCGGGCTGGTGTTCTGGCTTGCACGACGATTGAAGTTGCGCGAATTGCTCGCGACACTCGTGACTGTTGCGCTGACCTTCGGGTATGCGCTACTCACAGGTTTTGGCGCTCCGGTGCAGCGTGCGCTTTTTATGACGGTAGTTTTCTTGCTGGCGCGCCTGCTATCGCGAGATCGCAGTGTTCTGAACGCACTTGGCGCAGCGGCTCTTGGTGTGCTCGTCTGGTCGCCGAGAGCCTTGTTTGATGCCAGCTTCCAGATGACCTTCCTGGCCATCATCGCAATCGGGGGCATCGCGATGCCTCTTGGAGAACGCAGTTTTCTTCCCTATGCCCGGGCATCCGCACATCTCTGGGATAAGTGGCTGGATTCGAGCCTTCCGCCTCGCGTCGCGCAGTTTCGCTTGATGCTCCGTTTAACAAGTGAAGCCATCTCTAACATCGTGGGAGGCTGGGCACGCTATCTGCCGCCCCTGCTGGTGCGCTGGACCCTTTGGGCCTTGGAACTTGCACTGATCGGTGCAGTCGCCGAAATGGTGATAGTTCTTCCTATGGCGGTCTACTTCCATCGCGCAACCATGTTTGCCATCCCCACAAACATGTTCAGTGTGCCGCTGGTGGCGGTTCTGGTTCCAATGGCTATCGTCACATTCTGCGCATCGCTGCTCAGCTCCTGGGTAGCGATACTGCCGGGTGCGGCGACTGCGCTTCTGTTACACGGAATCATCAGGATCATTGGTCGAGTCAGTGCAGTGCACGCTGCAGATTTGCGGGTTCCGGCTCCGGTATGGTGGGTCGCGTTGCTGGCAGTCGCAGCGTGGGCCTTCTGCTGCTGGGCCGTGCGTCGCTCGCGCGCCTGGGCATGGACCGCGGTCGTGGCACTTCCTCTCGTTGCTGTGATGGTCTTATGGCCGGAGCCTTCGCTTGTTTCACCGAGCGTGTTAGAGGTCACGGCAATCGATGTTGGACAAGGCGATTCCATCTTCGTTGCAGGACCGGATGGGTCGACGATGCTTGTCGATGCAGGGGGCCCGGTGGGTGGAGTGACCGAAGCTGCCGAGGCGACGAGCCGTTTCGACATCGGCGAAGAGGTGGTGTCACCCTATCTCTGGTCACGCAGGATTCGTCGTCTCGATGTGCTTGTTCTGAGCCATGCGCACAGCGACCACATGGGCGGGATGCCTGCGGTGATGCGAAGCTTCAGGCCGCACGAGCTCTGGGTCAGCATCGATCCCAACTCCGAGGCCTACCGCGCTCTGTTGGCAGAGGCCAGGGATCTTGGTGTGCGGGTGCGCCATTTTCATGCTGGAGACCAGCTCTCGTGGGGCGGCATGGAGGTGACCGTGCTCGCGCCGGAGGCCGGTTACAGCAATCCTCGCGAGCCAGTCAACGACGACTCTCTCGTGATGCGGATGCAGTATGGCAGGTCTTCCGTGCTGTTGGAGGGTGATGCAGAGGCTTCCAGTGAACGCGCAATGGTGGAGCATGGCCGGGTAGCTCCTGTTACGTTGCTGAAGGTTGGACATCACGGAAGCCGCACCTCGACGACGCAGTCATTCCTTGCTGCTGCGGCGCCTCAGGACGCGGTCGTTTCGGTGGGCCGGGGAAATACGTTTGGGCATCCTCGGTATGAGGTGATCGAGCGCTTGGCTGAGTCCCGGACTAAGCTGTACCGGACGGATGAGTTCGGCTTGACTACGTTCCTGCTTGACCGGGACGGCGGAATCCACGCGATTGCTGGCGCGTCTAATCGGTAGGTTGTGCGCGTCAGGAGGATATGGATGGAGTTGAACGAGACGGGTGCGGAGGCGGTTGCGATCGGGGAGGAGCGAGCCGAAGAGCAGAAGCGGCTTCGACGGCTGCAGATGATGATGAACATGGTGATGCAGGTGATTGCCCAGGATGCGTCACTGACGGTCGATGATGCTTCGCAGATGATCGCGGATAGCAGGAAAGCGGCGCTGGCGATGTTTCCAGGCAAGGAGCTCGCCTATGACCTGATCTGGCGGCCTCGCTTCCAACGCCTCATGCGCGAGCGCTTTCGCATCATGTAACTGCTAGGCTTAGAGAGTCATGCAGATCCGGCTCGCTACCGATGAAGACCTTGGCGCGTTGATGGCGCTGGTGCGGCGGGTTGTCCCGCTGATGCGCTCTGCAGGGAATCTCCAGTGGGACGAGAACTACCCCGATGAGGCCATCTTTCTGCGGGATATCGACCTGAAGCAGCTTTGGATCGCCGAAATTGGACCGGATATCGCAGGGTTTGCAGCGGTAACGATGGACCAGGAACCCGACTACGCGCAGGTGGGATGGGACATCAACGAGCCCGCCATTGTTGTTCATCGGCTTGCGGTCGATCCTGCATTTCGCGGTGCCGGCGTTGCCAGCACCTTGATGCAAAAGGCGGAGCTAGTCGCGGTGCAACGTGCAGTTTTCGTGGTGCGAGTCGACACCAATACGCAAAACGAGGCTACGCAGCGGCTGTTCCCGAAGCTGGGCTACGAACTGGCCGGGGAGATCAGTCTGCAGTTCAGGCCAGGACTGCGTTTCTTCTGTTATGAAAAACGCCGAGAGAACAAACAACAAGCAAGGCAAAAAAAGCCCAGCCGAAACTCGTGTTTCACGATCGAGGATCACAAGTGACAAGCACAGGATCAGCTTGGCCGCACGACCAATACACGACCACGTGCAGCGGAAACGATCCTAAATAATCCCAAACGGTACTAATGCGGCATCGACCTAAACCTCATATGTTCAAGTATGTCCGCTGACGTAGTGGCCTTCGCCCGAGGCGGATTCATCTTCTCAGCGAACGGGAAGTTTCCTCTTCAGATCGGAACACGCATCAGCGATGTAACGAAATGAATTCCCGGCACAGTCAGCTTATGTAAATTGGCGTCGTTTGTAATAAAAAGCTCTACTCCTGCGGCTGCCGCGCAACTTAACTGGATTGCATCAGGCGGTTTAATCGCAGCATTCTCTCGCAGCTGAGCATAAATATCCGCAGCTGCCTCATCGAAGGGAAGCACCTTACAAGTTTGTCGAATCGCATCACGGTAGCTCTCTGCCCGCTTTACATCCTTTGACCGGCGGGGACCGACTTGAATCTCTCCAAGTGTCATCGTAGAGGTCATCAGATCATCTTTTCGCTCGGTCATTCGCCTGCGAAGCGCCGCAGTCGGTTCGAAGAATTGGGAGTGCTTCTCGAACAGATAGATGAACAGATTTGTGTCCCAGAATATCCGGCTCATCGCGCATCGCCCCAATTTTCCCGCAGACGGGCAACGTACTCGTCGGCAGGCTCCTCACTCCATGTGCCAACCAATTCGAGTAGAGGGTCTTTCATTTCACTCGCAGTCGCGCGAGTCCACTCTTCATACCAGTCTCGTAAATATTGATATTGCTTCGGCAAGGAATCCCAATCTGGGTGCGTCGGTGCACCTTTTCGTCCTGGATATATTTTACTTTCGTCCCCAGGCCGGTATAGTCTCCGGTTCCCTTGTCCCGTCGCAAACAGCATGCAAATTCGGTTAGGTTGTGGCTTGCGGTTTGCAACGCAATGCTGGTTTACATGTTGCCAGATGCTCTTATAAGCACCTTTCGTTAGGCGATGGAGTTGAACGAAGCTGACGATTTCCTCAGTTGAGAATCCGTCATTTCGCCCAGTCTTCTCGTGAAGGAGAGCGGTCCCTACCCAGACTGCATCGGCGACCTTCAAATCTTCGTCGTTCTCTACTTGGGAATGCGATTTCGCTGTATCTGCTGAAAGCGTCACCATAATCAACTCCACCTGCTTGTCAGATTTTTTGCCGCGAATTTACTTCTCAGTGACCGGTAGCACCTCATGCAAACGTCGTGCTTCCGATCTCTGCAAATTCCCTTCTGTCGAACAAAAATAGCCCGATGCTTTCCGCAATACTGGCACTCCTTGAAATCCCTCATAGATCCTCCACATACCGATCTAGATGTAATATATTTATCTAAATATCTTTATGTCAACTAAACAAATTTATCTTTTTGTGTAGAGAACTCGCATAACACCCTCAAAAACACCAGCAAAATCGCATGTCAAGCCCCGAACTCACCCAGCCACGACGCACGAAACCGGGAAGTCCAACAAACGAGACATCTTACACAATAAAAATAAATCCTCCCAAAGTGGCATTTTAGTTATGCTCCATTCGCTACAATAGAAGTAGATAGAAAACAAGGCCCGGCCAAAAAGCCGGGCCTTCGCATTTAACCCACAGACCTGCACCGGGAAGTCCGGACGCAGGTCTTTTCTTTTGAGGACTTTGCACACATTTTGACGGGGACAGGGGATCCAAGCCATGCCAGACACCACACCAGACATCAAGCAGTACCAATGCCGCCACATCTTCACCGACGGACGCCGCTGCTCCAGCCCCTGCCTCCGCCAGGAAGAGTTCTGCTACTACCACCACACCACCCGAAAACCCGTCGCCAACCCGCGCCAGCGCCGCAGCCGCCGCTCCACCTTCCACCTGCCGCTACCCGAAGACCGTTCCGCCATCCAATCCTCCATCGGCCAGGTCCTCCAGCGCATCGCCTCCAACGACATCGACCCCCGCCGCGCCGGCCTCCTCCTCTACGGCCTCCAGATCGCCAGTCTCAACCTCCCCAAAGTCCAACCCAGCACCAAAGCCGCCGCCGAACCTCAAACCGTCGAAGAGATCACCATCGACCCCACCCTCGGCATCCTCGCTCCCCGAACCGAAGTAGCCCGCGCAGGAGAACGCAAAAGCACCGTCCGACTCCTCCTCGAAAAGATGATGGATAGTGAATAACAGGAAAAAGAACAGAAAGAAAAGCAGAAAAATGACCAGAAAAAGGAACACGAAGAAGACCAGAAAGCCGACCAGAAAACCGAGAAAGAAGCTCCCAC
>JBDTEQ010000035.1:0-10039 GCA_039922475.1 Edaphobacter sp. | reverse complement strand
TCTGCAGAGATCGAAGGCTTTGCCGGGGGCTAGGGTTTCGACGAGGCTGACGGCGCGTTCGACGCCGAAGTGCTCGCGGCCGCGCGTGGATTCGAGGATGCCTTTGGTGACGAGGAGGAGACGGGCTCCGGGTTCGAAGGCTTGAATGGCGGGCTCGAAGGTGAGGTGAGTGAAGAGGCCGAGGGGCATGGTGACGTGGCCGAGGACGCGGGTGCTATCGCTGTCGCGAAAGATGGCGGGCTGGCCGCCGGCATTGATGTAAGCGAGGACTCCGAGGTCGAGGTTATAACAGCCGAGGAAGGTGGGTGCGAGGTGGGAGCCGCCGGCGGCTTCGTAAATGGATTGGTTGACCTCGTGGGCGAGGGTGGAGAGGGTGTCCATCATATTGATGACTTCGGTGGTGAAGAGCTGAGGGACGCGGAGGCGAAAGACGTCCTGCGCGGCGGAGGCGATGGTGTGGGCGGAGTCTCGGGTGCCGGCGATGTCGGTGAGGAGGAAGACTACGTGGGGGCCTGCGGCTACGGCGTCGAAGAAGTCGCCGCCGGTGCGGGAGGAGAGGTAGCCGGCTCGGAGATCGAGATTTTCTAACGGTTGCAGGGAGGTGGGTAAAGGAGTTCGCGTTGGTTGGGATGGCGTGTGCATGGATGGTGGCGATTGTACTTGGTCTGTGCCGTTGGTATGTTGCGTGATGCAATTTTGCTGGATGGCGTTTGTTGGGGGAGAGGCTTAACACGGATCTGCACAGATGACACAGATCAGGAACGAGCAACTGCAACCGCAGGTCCTTCGACTGCGCCATTCGCAAAGTGCGCGAATGGCTGCGCTCAGATGGCAGGTTTCCGGGTAGCTGAAAGAGTGAACAGGTGCAACAGCAGATCCCTACGGGATGACAAACCAAAAGGGCAACCGCAACCTGCATGGGCAACCGCAACTGCATGGGCAATAGCAACTGCAACTGCAACCGCAACGATAAGGGCGGCGGGGCTAGCGGTGGGTGGCCAGTTTGTTCTTCAGGGCGGCGGTGAGGTCTGCGAGGCGCTGGCGCTCGCGCTTGTCGAAGTCGATGTCCTGGACGGCGACTACGCCTCCGGAGATGGTGCCGTCTGGATCGATGACGGGAGCGGCGCTGAGACTGACCCAGGCGCTGGTGCCGTCGCTGTAGTAGCGGAGGTGCTCCCTGGGGCCGAGGCTTTTTCCGTTGAGGATTGCTTCGGCGAGAGGATTTTCTTCGGAGGGGTATTCGGTGTCTGGGGTGAAGGAGTTGGAGGCGCGGCAGTAGTCGTCGATGAGGACTTCGGGGGTGACCGGGGTGCGGAGGATGACTTCGGCGCGGGGGTTGCCCATGATGACACGGCCGTGCGGTGCGTCGGCGATGACGATGCCGATGGGCACGGCGTCGAAGATGGCCTGAAGACGGGCTTCGCTGCGACGGAGGGCCTCTTCGGCTTTTTTGTGATCGTCGATGTCTTCGAGGGTGCCGTACCAGCGGATGATTTTTCCGTCGGCATTACGGCGCGGGGCGGCGCGGGCTCTCATCCAGCGCAGATCGCCGTTGTGAATACGGATGCGATATTGAACGTCGAACGGATTGCCGGTGCGGAGCGCCTCCTCCCATGCTTTGAGAGTGGGGGGCAGGTCTTCGGAGTGAAGGGCGCGAACCCATCCTTCGCCTAACGACTCTTCTTTTGTGAGGCCGGTGAGGGTCTCCCATCGTTTGCTGGTGTCGAGGATCATGCCGTCGGGTTCGGCGGTCCAGGGAACCTGGGGATTGAGCTCGACGGCGTTGCGATAGTGGTCTTCGCTTTCGGCGAGGGCCTGTTCAGCATGCTTGCGCTGGGTGATGTCGACGACGGAGACGGAGACTCCAATGACTTCGTCGGCCTCGTCGCTCGCAGGTTGGAAGGAGATGAGGTGGGTCCGCTTTTCGTTGAGCGGGTTGGGGTCTGGGTAGCAGATTTCGAGGCCGGTGCTGGCATCGCCTTTGAGAGCGCGGAGTAGGTACGGCTCACAGATCGGGAAGACTGTCGGCATGACCTCCGCGATATAGCGTCCGAGATGTGCGGCGACGGGGAGGTGGTGCATTTCAGCGAGGCGTTTATTGACGCTGACGTAGCGCAGATTGCGATCGATGAAGCAGAGGCCTACGGGAACACCGTCGTAGATGGCGTTGAGCTGGGCGAGTCGCTGGGTGGGGAGAGCTTCGAGGCGTAGCGGGAGGCCGGCGTCGGCGGAGGCGAGGCGGGATTCGTTGTGGAGCGGAGGCGGGTTGAGTCGCTCGGCGAGGATCTCGGGGAGCTGTTCGGGTGGGACGGGGCGTCCGTAGAGCCAGCCCTGGCCGATGTCGCAGCCGAGCCAGAGGAGCATGTCGGCGATGGCCTGGCTTTCGATGCCTTCGGCGACGGTTATGAGGTCAAGACTGTTGCCGAGACCGACGATGGCTGCGGCGATCTTGCGGCTGTCTCGAGTGTGCGTCATGGAGCGGACGAAGCTGGCGTCGATTTTGAGCTCGTCGAAGGGGAGAAGCTGGAGATGGCGGAGGCTGGAGTAGCCGGTACCGAAGTCGTCAAGCGCCAGACGGGAGCCGTTCTGTTTTAATTCGTTGGCGATGCGCGTGGCGTGCTGGGTGTTGGCAACGAGTGCGCTCTCGGTGATCTCGAGGACGAGGCGCTCGAGGGGAAACCTTGCGTGTTGCGCGGCGAAGGCGATGTGTCTGGGAAGGGTGAGGTCGGTGAGTTGGGTGAGGGAGATGTTGACGGAGAGGGTGAGGTGATTGGGGATGTCTTTCGCTGCTACGAAGACGGCGCGGAGGAGGTTGCCGGTGAGTTGACCGTGGAGGCCGGACTTTTCCGCGAGGGGAATGAACTCGTTGGGAGAGATGAGGCCGCGTTGCGGATGCTGCCAGCGAGCGAGCGCCTCGAAGCCGCGGAGGAAGCCGGTGCGCAGCTCGACGAGAGGCTGGAAGTAGGGCACGATCTCGTTGTTTTCGAGCGCCCGGCGCAGATCGCTGGTGTCGTCGACAGTCATGGTTGAGACGATACTACGGGGCTTGTGGGACTTACACTGTAAATCTTCGATTGCGCCAACGGGAAACAAGTTCGCGGACGGCTTCTGGCCAATACGGAAAGATGAATTTGAAACCTGCGTCGAGAAGACGGCCGGGAACGACCTGACGGCTCTTGAGGACAAGCTCGGATTCGGTCTGCAGAAAAAAGGTGCCGATCTCAATCATCCATGCGGCGGTGGGGAGGCCGATACGGGTGCCCCAGGCCTCGCGGAGATCGCGGAGGAAGTCGCGATTGGGGACAGGATGTGGAGACGCTAGATTGACGACACCAGTAAGGTCTTGCGTAACAATCAGGAATTCGATGGCACCGATGAAGTCGGCGTCGTGGATCCAAGAGACGAACTGGTTGCCGGGGCCGATGGTGCCACCGAGACCGTGTCGGATGAGGCCCAGCAAGACGTCGAAGACACCGCCGGGATCGGGGCTGAAGGTCATAGCGCTGCGCAGAGCGATTCTGCGCGTGCGGGGTGTTGGCGTGGAGAAGAAAGCTTCTTCCCAGGCTTTGGCGACCTGAATGGAGAAGTTCCAGGTGTCGGGGGCGCCGGGTTCGCTGCCGCCGAGATCGCCGGTGGCCTCGTCCATGGGGCGATCGAGGGAGTGGCGATAGATGGTGGCGGTACTGGCGTTGAGCCAGACGGCAGGAGGGCTATTGAGGGAGGCGATGACTTCGCCGAGGATTTTTGTGGAATGAACGCGAGAATCAAAGATGGCCTGGCGGTTGGTCTGGCGGTAGCGGCAGTTGACGCTCCGGCCTGCGAGGTTGATGCAGACGTCGCTTTGTTCGAGCTCGTTGACCCAAGGGCCCGGGGTAAGGCCGTCCCAGGCGACGACGCGCCATGGAGCAGGATGGGCGGTGCGGCTGAGAACAGTGACGGAGTGGCCGTTTGAGTGGAAGTGACGAGCGAGGACGTGGCCTACTTGTCCGGAGCCACCGGGAATGACGATCTTCATAGGTTTGGGCTTTCGCTGTTTTTGAAAATCGTCTGCGTCGGAAGATAACTTTCCCAGTCGTTTGATTCGGCGAGTTGCTTGATGACAATGTTGCGCTCGCGGAGGAGGGAGAGCATGTAACGGCGGAGAAAGAGCATTTCGGCTAATAGGCCGAGGATAGGAAGGGGAGCGGCGATGCGGAAGGCGTCTCGCATCTCGGTTGCGCCAGAGGGTAGGGTGCGAAAGAAGTGATCGGCTTGCATGGTGCGGAAGATGCCTTCAGTCATGGTGGCCTGGAAATAGGTGGGCGGTTGCATGGCGGTGTATCTGCTAGTGAGGTTTTGCCAGACGCCGAAGTGTTTGGCGCGCCAGGTGACCTGTTGAGAGAGCTCGGGGAGGCCGGAGGTGACGCCGCCGATCGCGAGAGCCTGTTTGCCGGAGTGGATGTTGGCGAGGAGATGAATTTCGACGCTACGGGCGAGATCGAAGCAGCGGCCGATAGGTGCTTCGATGATGGTGATCTCTTGCAGTCGGATCATCGCGTACGAATGGCCTCCTGTGGAAGAGTAAATGGATTGGATTTTTTTACGAGGATATTTAGATGAGGATGAGTGAGATGAGTTTTGTTAAGACGGGTAGGCGAAGAGTTCTCAATCCAGAGCAGCGAATGGTACTGCAGGTGCTTGCACATAGCTTCAGCTCTGGAGGGGTCCGAGGTGCTGGATGTGTTTACGCCGGTTCGGGAGGACTATCGGGGGTTGGTGAAGTACGACGGGTTTTTCTGGCAGGTCTGCTAACTAATCGATTAGTTGATCGTCTGAAAGCTTAGTCCTGGCTTTCAACCGGATGGGTTTGCCAGGTTTTTCCCGAGGAGACGTTGGAGTTTATGCCGCCGAAGAAGTCCATCACGTTGACGGAAGCTGAGTTACGGCTGATGAGGATTCTGTGGGCTCGGGGCGAGTCGGCTGTGGGCGAGTTGGTGGCGGCGATGCCGGATGGGGCGACGTTGGCCTATAACTCGGTTCTAACGACGATCAGGATATTGGAACAGAAGGGATATGTGCAGCACCGGCAGGAGGGCAGAGCGTTCCTCTATATACCGTGTGTTGCCGAACAGGAGGCTAGCCGGTCCGAGGTGCATCATATGTTGCAGCGGTTCTTCGGAAACTCGCGGGAGCGGCTGCTGCTTTCGCTGTTGGGTGACGATGAGGTGACGCCGGAAGAGCTGCAGCGCCTGAGAGAGGCGATTGCCGCGGCGGCTGACGACCCCGTGGGGGAGGACCGATGACGATACCGGATCTTAACCTGATGATGCAGAGTGTTGAGGGCGTGTCGCGGGTGGTGGCGACTCTGTTCGTATCGGGATTGTGGCAGGGAGTTGTGCTGGCTGCGGGCGTGGGGATCTGTTTGCGGCTGGTGCCGAAGACGACCGCGACTGTGCGGTTTGCAGTCTGGACGGTTTTGTTTGCGGTGCTGGCGGTGTTGCCGCTGGTGCACGCGTCTTCGGGGAGCTCGAGCGACGGTTTTGCAGGACACGCGGCGCTGTTGCATGTGGATGTGCGCTGGAGTTTTGCGATTGCGGCGTTGTGGGTGATTGTTTCGCTGGTGCGCGCGGTGAAGCTGGGAATCAGTGCAGTGCGGCTGCATGGGATCTGGAAGAGAGCGGCTCCGGTGGCAGGCTGCGATGCGGTGCTGCAGGCGGCTGGAATTCGCGGAGTCGAGCTTTGTACTTCGAAGGATGTAGACAGGCCGAGTGTGATCGGGTTCTTCTCGCCGCGGATTCTTATTCCTGAAGAGCTCTTCGATCGGCTGACGACGGCGGAGTTTGGACAGATTGTGCTGCACGAGGTGGGACATCTCCGGCGGCGGGATGACTGGATTAATTTATTGCAGAAGGTGAGCCTGGTTCTGGTCCCACTGAATCCTGCGCTGGTGTGGATCGAGCGGCAGCTTTGCCTGGAGCGGGAGCTGGCCTGCGACGATGATGTGCTGCGGCTGACGAAGGCTCCGAAGGCGTATGCGACGTGCCTGACGAATCTGGCGGAGAAGAGGCTTGGACAGAGAGCAGCGGCGTTGTCTCTGGGGGCGTGGGAGAAGCGTTCGGAGCTGGCGCGGCGGGTGCAGAGTATTCTGCAGGGCGGCGAAGGGATGGGCCGGGTTCAGGCGCGAGTGGTGATGACGGTGCTGGTGGTGGCTCTGATGGGCGGTGCGACGGAGCTGGCGCGATGCCCGGAGTTTGTTTCTTTCTCGCCGACGGCGTTGCCGATACCAGCCGCAATGCACGGTTTGGCTGGCGCGGGTTATCAGGCGGTGGCGTATCACGCGACGGACCGCGCATCCCGCGGTGGAACGGTTGCCGGTGTGCACGCGACTTTCGCACACGAGACTTTCGCACACGAGACTTTATTGAAGGCTTCGATGCCAGCGGCCCGTGAGAGTGGCTCTGCGAGGCTGATGAATCGAACGGTTTCGCCGCGTGCGATTCCTACAGTGCAGAAGACTGTGGTGAAGCACAATCCTGTATTGCGGACGCGGGTATCGATGCCGCGGGCGCGTCGTTCGGAGAGCTGGATTGTTCTGACGACGTGGCAGGCTCCTGTACGCAGCAGGGCGACCTTAGCGGGAGATAGTGATTTTCCAATTTCGTATGCAGCCGTGCCCACTCCGGGCGGCTGGCTGATCATTCAACTTTAACCAAGCTGTTTAACCGTTCACCGAGGTAGGATCATGGCGTTCACAACTAATAAACTAGTAGGTAAGGCGGGACGATTTGGCGCTCCTGCAGCTGTTGCCGTTGCGTTGGTGCTGGCGGCGACGATGTTCTTCTATCACAATGGCGTCCATGCAGCGATGATCTCTTCGCCGGCGCCGCTGGATGACAGCAGCGTATCTGCGCTGGTGTCGCTGGACCATGCGGTGGAGGCGGTTGCATCGCGGGTATCGCCTGCTGTGGTGAATATCCAGGTAACATCGCGCGGGTCGGCTGAGCATGACGCGAGCGGCGCGCAGGGCCAGAGTGCGCAAGGAGATGGACAGCAGGGTCTGCCTCCGGGATTTGCGCAGTTCTTTGGACCTAACGGACCGTTTAGTGGCCAGATGCAGAGGCCGCAGCAGCCGCAGATCGAGCACGGGATCGGCAGCGGCGTGATCATTTCTCCAGATGGCTATATCGTGACGAACAATCACGTGGTCGATGGCGCACTGGAGATGCGCGTGACGCTGAGCGATCGCCGGGTGATGACGGCAAAGCTGGTGGGCGTGGACAAACTGACTGACCTTGCGGTCGTCAAAGTGGATGCACACGATCTGCCGAGCATTGCGTGGGGCGACTCGACGAAGCTGAAGCCGGGCCAGACGGTGCTGGCGTTCGGCAGCCCGTTTGGCTACTTCCAGAACTCGGTAACGCGCGGAATCGTAAGCGCGGTGAACCGTGAGAATCCTTATCGCGACGATGCGCGGAAGCCGGGTGGATATATCCAGACGGATGCTGCGATCAATCCGGGCAACTCCGGCGGCGCGCTGGTGGACTCGCGTGGCGAGCTGGTGGGGATCAATACGTTCATCATCTCGAACAGTGGATCGTTTGCGGGTGCAGGGTTTGCGATTCCTTCGCAGATTGTGCGTGCGACTGCAGAACAACTGATCAAGACGGGCGTGGTGCATCATGGGTATCTTGGCGTCACGCTGAACGATGTGACACCGGCGAACGCGAGCTTCTTCAACCTGAAGACGGCTACTGGCGCGATTGCGGCGCAGGTTACTCCTGATTCTCCAGCCAGCCATGCGGGGTTGAAGAACGGCGATGTGATCGACACGCTGAACGGCGAGAAGATCAACAATGGCAGCGCACTGCAGGTTGCGGTGAGCGAGGTGAGCCCAGGAACGACGATCGAACTGGGCATCATTCGCAATGGCGCTCCGCAGACGTTGAGCGTGAAGGTTGGCGAGTTCCACAAGAGTACGGAGGTGGCGAGCGATGATAATGCTTCCGGTACACAGAAGGGCAAGCTGGGACTGACGGTTGCCGAGCTGACTCCCGACGTGCGGCAGCAGATGCATATTCCATCGCAGGTGAACGGCGTTGCGGTGGAGAGCGTGCGGCCTGCGAGTCCTGCGGAAGATGCAGGGCTGGCTCCTGGAGATGTGATCCTGGAAGTGGACCGCAAGCCGGTGACTTCGCCTGACCAGTTTGTCAGCGAGGCGCATGCAAACCCAGCAGGGAAGGACATGCTGCTGCTGGTGTGGTCGCAGGGAAATGCAAGCTACCGCGTGTTGCATACGGATAGCAGCAACCAGAATGGTGAGTAATCCTGAATGAGAATGGCCGCTCGCGAGAAGGTTTCGCGGGCGGCTTTTTTTGTGCGAATGGATATTTTGAAAGCGGGTTAGAGGGGGAGCGGCTCGGCCTGGCGGGCGCTTGAGCGATAGGCCGCTTCGACGAGTGCCATGGTTTCGTAGGCGGACTCGAAGCTGATGGGAAGGTCAGCAGCCGATCCTTCGACGTAGGATTGAAGCGCGCCCATGCTGCCGGCGAAGGCGTCGGGGAACCAGTTGCCTTTTACGGGGAGGGTGTTCCATTCGCTATTGGAGACGCTGCGTTCGGCGTAGGAGAGAGTGTCGGGGACTCCTTTGGGGTAGTCGAGATTGACGCCCATGTCCATTCGGACTGCGCCTCTGGTCCCTTCCCACTGGATGGAGCTTCGCTAAAAGGGTAACGGCTTTTTTACGTTATATTGCTGAACTGCACAGGCTTTTCAGCGTGCTGAAGCAACCCTGCCTGGGAGCGCCCAATCGGGACGGATGAAGTGACAGGTGTATCCGTTGGGATATCGCTCCAGATAATCCTGATGTTCGGGCTCGGCTTCCCAGAACGGACTTGCGGGCACAACTTCGGTCATGACTTTGCCCGGCCAGATTCCGGAGGCTTCCACATCGGCGATGGTCTCTTCTGCAATCTGCTTCTGCTGGTCAGTGGTATAGAAGATGGCTGAACGGTAGCTTGTTCCTCTGTCGTTCCCCTGTCGGTTCAGCGTGGTGGGGTCATGGATCTGGAAGAAGAACTCGAGCAGCTTTCTGTAGGTGAGATTCTGTGGGTCGAAGACGATCTCGATGGCCTCGGCGTGTCCCTCATGGTTGCGATAGGTGGCATTTGCCCCGCTGCCGCCGGTGTATCCAACGCGCGTGGAGAGGACGCCTGGGTAGTTGCGCAAGAGATCCTGTATACCCCAAAAACAACCACCCGCGAGAATTGCCTTTTCGGTCGATACGTTCATATTGCTACTCCTTGTTTTGAGAGTCGAAACGCTTCAGATATTCGACATAACCTTCGTCCGCAAGCTCATCGAGCGGAATGAAACGCAGCGAGGCAGAATTGATGCAATAGCGGAGACCGCCGGCTTCTTTCGGGCCGTCGTCAAAGACATGGCCGAGATGACTGTCTCCGTGCCTGGAGCGTACTTCTGTGCGAGCCATGCCATGACTGACATCGTGCTTCTCTTCGACGTTTTCCGCTGCGATGGGTTTGGAGAAGCTTGGCCATCCGCAGTCGCTGTCGAATTTGTCGAGCGAGGTAAAGAGTGGCTCACCGGAGACGATATCGACGTAGAGGCCCGGTTCATCGTTGTTCCAGTAAGCGTTTTGAAAAGGGCGCTCGGTTCCCTTCTGCTGGGTCACCTTATACTGCTCGGGAGTGAGGCGGGATACTGCCTCTGGATCTTTGCTGTACGTGGCCATGTATTTCCCTCGACTGCCAACTTATATTAGCCATTTGATGCGCGTTTCGCTTTTGCGGTTTCTGCTATTTGAGCAGAGTGAGTGGGCGTTATCCCGGCTCCAATGAAAAGGTGCCTGTTTGCGAAGGCAATCCTATGATGCGGCGGGTGATCTGATCTTCGATGGGATCAATGCGATGGCGTATTATGCGGAGAACCGGGTCTGCGCGTCGGCCAATAGCCTGACAGGAACGATTACGCAATATATTTATGACGCTGAGGGTCATCGAGTCGCGAAGGTGAATGCCTCCTCCATGAACGGTGGTTCGTTGTC
>JBDTEQ010000034.1:0-43466 GCA_039922475.1 Edaphobacter sp. | reverse complement strand
TAGTCGTCGTAGATGGCGTTGAGATCGACGCCTTCGAAGCTGAGGTGGAGAAAGCCGATGTCGGGGTTCTTCGCCGTGGCGGGGTAGAGTTCGATGAACTGCTGGTCGTTGATCTTGAGGAAGGACTCATAGGAGACGCCGTCTTTTTTGAGATCGAAGGCCTGCTCGAAGCCAAGTTTTTCGTAGAAGGCGGTGGAAGCGGCGAGATCATGGACGCGAATTGCGACGTGAGCGATTCCGTTGAAGGGCGGTGGCGGGGTGCCGTCGGACTGGGCTTCGGAGTGGGCGAAGGCCGCGAGGAGCGTGGTGAGGAGAGCGGCAAGGAGGGTGCTTGCGCGGAGCTTACCGGCGCGCGAGGCCTGTTTTGGGTTCATTCGCTGTTCCTTTAGTCGCGATAGACGATTCCAGATAGGATTGTCTACGATGGGCAGAAGTTGTGCAAAGTTGCGTATAGTTCTCTGAGAACTTCTTACGGATCGGAGTAGAGGATGAGCAGATTGGTAGATCGTATGTCTTTTCGACGAGGGATGATTCTTGCGCTTGGGCTGTGTTTTGCGGTATCCGAAACCAGCGTGGTCTTTGCTCTTCCTGCTCAGGCCGCTCAAGTCGGTGCACCGGCGTTTGAGGTGACCTCCGAGCTTGGGCGTAAGCTCTATGCGCTCCCTGATGACGAGAGCGTGACGACGGCTCGGAAGAAACTGGCAGCCGATCCGAAGGATGTTGCGCTGGTGCTTGCACTCTCAAAGGCGGAGGCAGGCCGAAGACAGTACAAAGAAGCGGTGGCGACTTGCACGAAGGGGTTGCTGGTTGCACCGAAGAATGCGGATCTTTATGTCGAGCGCGGCCATCGTGAGTTGGGATTACGGGAGTTCAGGCAGGCGATGCAGGATCTGAAACGTGCGACGGAGCTGGCACCGGATAATCTCGATGCGCGCTATCACCTGGGGTTGGCGCATTACTTTCTGGGAGAGTTCAGCGCGGCTGCGGCTTCGTTTGATGCTGCGCGAGCGCTGGCGAAGAATGACGACAGCCTGATTGACTGCTCGAACTGGCTGTATGTTTCGCTGCGTCGCGCGGGCGATGAGACGAAGGCGAGCCAGGCGCTGAGTCGCATTACTCCTCAGGTGAAGAATATTGAGCCTCACCTGCACTTCTATCTGCAGCTTCTGCATTTTTATCAAGGGAAGATTACGGAAAAGGAAGTTTTACCCGCTGTACCGGCGAAGGGTGATGTAGAGGCGGAGCTCTCGTTCAATACGGTGAGCTATGGCGTAGGCAACTGGCACCTCTATCACCACGAGATTCCTCAGGCAGTGAATTTGTTCCAGGAGGTAGTGAAGGGCGAGGCTTGGAATTCCTGGGGATTTATCGGTTCTGAGGTTGAGCTGGCGCACAGGAAGAGATGATGGCCTTCGCTGATTCGTTGTGGTGCGCCATCCCGGCGACGTTCAAGTATCAGGCTGCTTGTGTCTCCGCTTTGAGCTTTTCCGCGGTGTAGTGCGCGATGAGGGCATCGATGGTGGGTTGCAGCATGCCTTCCATCACCATTGCGAGCTGGTGGTTGGTGAGACCGATGCGATGGTCGGTGAGGCGGTTCTGCGGGAAGTTGTAGGTGCGGATTTTTTCGCTGCGGTCGCCGGAGCCGATCTGCTGCTTGCGGTCTTTGGCCTGGAGCTGGTGGATGCGCTCGGCTTCCATCTCGTAGAGCCGGGCGCGGAGGACGCGCATTCCCTTTTCACGATTCTTGATCTGCGATTTTTCGTCCTGGCAACTGACTACCGTGTTGGTGGGCAAGTGCGTGATGCGAACCGCGGAGTAAGTTGTGTTGACGGACTGGCCGCCGGGGCCTGAAGAACAGAAGGTGTCGATGCGAAGGTCTTTGGCTTCGATCTTGATGTCGACCTCTTCGGCTTCGGGGAGAACAGCTACGGTGATGGCTGAGGTGTGGACACGACCCTGGGTTTCAGTGGCGGGGACGCGCTGCACGCGATGGACGCCGGACTCGTATTTCAGTTGGGAGTAGACGTTGTCGCCTTCGATGATGGCGGTGACGTCTTTGAGGCCGTGGCCGATGCCGGATTCGGTCTGAGAGAGGATCTCGACCTTCCACTTGTGCTGCTCGGCGAAGCGGAGGTACATGCGGAAGACTTCGGCGACGAAGAGTGCGGCTTCATCTCCGCCAGTGCCTGCGCGAAGTTCGAGGATGACGTTCTTTTCGTCGTTGGGGTCTTTGGGCAGGAGGAGAACTTTGAGCTGCTCTTCGACGGGAGCGAGGCGCGGCTCAAGTGTGCTGAGTTCCTCCTGTGCCATGGCCTTCACGTCCGGGTCTGGATCGGCGAGCATGGATTTGGCTTCGGCGATTCCTTCTTTGAGCTTGCGGTATTCGCGGAACTTTTCTACGGTCGGCTCCATGGTGCGATGCTGTTTCGCGATGGCCTGAAACTTCTTCTGATCCTGGACCAGGGTGGGGTCAGACATCTGCAGGCCGAGATCTTCGTAGCGGGCTTCGAGTTGGTCGAGGCGATCAAACATAGGTGCTCCTAAGGGCAGGGAGTAGGGAATAGGGTGTAGGGAGTAGAAGGCAGGCGTGGCGCAGCTAGGCAAAGTCGTGACGGTCAGCGCCCTGGAGGGCGGACTCAGCCACGCTGGGGAGAAACACCGGGTTTGCTGCCGTGTTCATCACTTATTTGATGTTACTACTGCTTTGAATGATGCGGAGTGCATCTTTTTAGAGGAGAGGCAGCGGCGGTACGGTTTTGGGAGGGCAGGTGCGGAATGGCTTTGTTTGCTGCGGTAGCGGCTCTGTCGGAAGAGCTTGCCGGGGAGGCGGGGAGGCTGAAGAAGCGAGCGGCGATTGCGGAGGCGATCTCGGCTATTCATGCAGGTGCGCCGGGGAGTGACGATACCGGGTTGTTTGCGCTGTATCTGGCAGGGACGCCGTTTGCGGAGGCTGACTCCAGGAAGCTGAATGCTGGCGGGGCTCTGTTGAGTAAGGCGTTGCTGGCGGTGAGTGGGGCGACTGATGTGGAGTTGACGGCAACGTATCGGCGGCATGGAGATATGGGTGCTGCGGCTTTTGATCTGCTGATGGCTTCGACTGCGGCGAAGAGAGTGGCGGAGTTGACGCTGGTGGATGTGGCGGATGCATTTGCTGCGATGGCCGTGGCGAAGACCACAGCGATTCGCGCAGGACTGGTGGAGGGAACGTTGCGGAGGTCGACTCCACTGGAGGCGAAGTATCTGCTGAAGCTGATGCTTGGGGATATGCGGATTGGAGTGAAGCAGAGTCTGGTGGAAGAGGCGATTGCCGTTGCTGCCGGTGCGGACGTCGAGGCAGTGCGACGAGCGGTGATGCTCGAGGCAGATCTTGCCGGTGCGGTGCGGCGAGCGTTTGCGGGGACTCTGGCCGAGGCGCGGATGCGGCTGTTTCATCCGCTGGGGTTCATGTTGGCTTCGCCTGTCGAAACGCCGGAGGAGGCTGTGGCGAGGTTTACCGAAAAGCCGGTGAAGGTGGTGGCGAAGAAGAAACGCAAGAGCAAAGACGAAATGCAGGGATCTCTCCACTCCGTTGCTCACGATGAGACTGTGAGCAGCTTCGGTCGAGATGACGATTCGTTAACGAGAGGAGGAAGATCGAGGGCGGCGATGGTCGCCAAGGTGGAGGCGTTTCTGGAGGACAAGTACGACGGGATGCGGGCGCAGGTGCATTGCGGTGATGCGGAGCAGCCGGGGAGAGTAGCGATCTACTCGCGGAACAAGGAGGACGTGACGGAGGGTTTTCCAGAGTTGGAGGAGGCGTTTGCGAAGGTGCCTCCGGAGCAGGATGGAGCCTTAATCTTCGATGGAGAGATTTTAGGTTGGGATCTTGCTGCAGGACGAGCGCTTCCGTTTGCGGTACTGGGGCCGAGGATCGGGCGCAAGAAGGTTTCGAACGAGTGGAGGCAGCAGGTGCCGGTTGTGTTTATGGCGTTTGACCTGATGTATGCCGGGGGAGAACTGCTGCTGGGGATGCCGCTGCGGGAGAGAAGGAATCGGTTGGAGGCGGTTGCGGAGAGTTTGGTTGAGGTGGCCAGGTCTCCGGTGGTGGTGGATGAGCGGGCGCGGAATTCGCAGGCAGTGCTGTTTGCTGCTGACGAGAGCGACGGGGTAGAGCGTCTGATGATTTCGCCTTCGCGTCTGGTGGAGAGCGCGGAGGACATCGACAAGGCTTATGCAGAGGCTCGTGCGCGCGCGAATGAAGGCGTTATGTTGAAGGCAGCGGAGTCGGTGTATCAGCCGGGACGGCGCGGGTTGGCGTGGTTGAAGTTGAAACGCGAGCTGGCGACGCTGGATGTGGTGGTGACGGGGGCGGAGTTCGGACATGGCAAGCGTGCGGGAATTTTGAGCGACTATACATTTGCGGTACGCGGAGATGGCGGCGAGTTGCTGAATGTCGGGAAGGCCTATTCGGGGCTGACGGATGTGGAGATCGCAGAGATGAGTGCGTGGATGATGGAGCATACGCTGGAGGATCGGGGATCTTTTCGCACGGTGGAACCGCTGATGGTGCTGGAGGTGGCGTTCAACAACATCATGCGCAGCGAGCGTCATGCGAGTGGGTTTGCGCTGCGGTTTCCGCGGATTCTGCGTATCCGCACCGATAAGCCAGTCGGCGAGATCGACACGGTGGAGCGCGTGGAAGAGGTATATCAGTCACAAGTGGATAAACCCTTCGAATGATTGGGGATAGCCGATAAGGAACACCTGCCGCCTGGCTATCGGTTATTATGAATCCGTCCCTGAGAGGCTGAGCCTTATTGATTGATCTTGTTGATCGATCTGGAACGGCCTGCTAAGTGCGACCAAGAGTGCCTTGCTTACCGAGGAAGCGATGATCGGAAAAGATAGCTCTGGGCCACGCAATTTCACAAGATTCTTCGATATCCTTTCAGGCTTCTGCCTGCTCGATGTTTTGTCGTGGCCAATCTTTCTCTCTTACTACCTCTGGGTCTTCGCAGATCGAAGCAGCTTTCTTAACCTGGACTACCTGCTGGCGCAGCATCTTCGCCTGGGAGTCGACGCGTATTATGCTTACGGGCTGCTCCCGGTCTTCATCCAACATGTCCTGTTTGTAGTCTTCGGACGCGGCTACTGGCCGATGGTTGGCTGCACGATTGTGGTGCTGGTGCTGATGGCGTTGTTCTGGTCTCTTCTGGTGCGGTGCCTGTCCAATCGATGGATCTATGTCTTTGCGGTAGTGGCGATCAGTCCAATTCTGCTGTGGGTGAATCCCAATTTTCCGTACTCACTTGTACAGTTGTCCATGTTGTTCGCCTTGTTATTTCTTCTGGAGGGACGAGCTGAGGCTGCACTGGCCATTTCGGTGGTCGGCTGCTTCAGTGTTCCGTCGATGCCATTGATTTTGACCGGTCTTCTGGGCTTATACATCCTGGTGGATTGGTGGACAGGCGGCAACCGCTCCGTCTCTGTTCTGGCACGCCGGCTTGCACCAGGCGTATTGACTTACGCTTTGCTGGTTGTTGGACTGGGCGCATTCTTCAGCTTCAGGTCGGTGTTCGCGACTGCGCTGCCACTCATGGGCGTCAGGTATTACTACGTCGCACGGAATAACGGCATCGGCGATCTATTAGGGTTTATTCATCCAGCCGGTCACAGCGTAAAGTACTACCTCGCGTACTATATCGGCTCGCCGGCCGGGTGGTGGATGCTCACTACGGTTGGGCTGGTCATTCTGGGAGTCCTGGCAGGACGAGAGATGATTCGCAACCGGAAGCCGGACCCCCGCCATGCCGTCATCTTGTTCTGTGCGATCGTGCAAGTCGTGTTCGCCTTGATTGCTTATCGAAATCAGGACCAGCATATTATTTATGATCCGATCGCAGTTGCGGGCGCGCTGGTTGGGATTTCGGTCTTTCCTGTTAAGCGGTTTCGTAATCCTCTTCTGATTTTGTTTGTCTGTATTGGTGTTGCTGGCCAGGCGGCGCAGGCGCGTCACACGTTATCGGCGTGGAAAGATACTCACCCCTCTCCATTAACGGCAAATCTCTATGCAGAGCCTGAGTATGCGGCGCAGATGTCGAATATCCTCGAAATTGCCAGGACCCAGAAAGTCATCCTGATGTCCTACGCGACAGGAATGTATCACTACTATCCGACGCTGAAGCCTGTCGAGTCGTGGTTTCTGCTTGGAGGACAGATGTCTCCAGGAGACCGGGAGCGGGTGCTGGGCAACATGCGAGATGCGGATGTGATCGTCGAAGATACGACCTACGTTCCCTGGTTCATTGAACGCGATCCGGATGCGATCCGTGAGATGGGGGCGATGTGTCTGACCGATACGACCAGGGATTTCCAGATATGGTGGCGGCATCCGCCGAGTTCCGCAGTATGCAAGAGCGACCCGCTACGGGCGCGGAGCGACGCGACGTCCCCCAGCAAATAAACCCGGTGCTATAGCTAACCAGCCGGTGTGGCTCGTCACTGTGTATCTTGTTTATGCGGGATGATTCGAGTAGTCACAGGCTCGCTCACAATCCTAACTTGACCCAAGGAGATTTCTCTATGCGAACGCTTCGCAACTTCGTTTTCCTTCTCGCTGTTCTGACACTTGCCACTGCATCTTTTACGCAAGCGCAAAGCTCTACGCCTGCTCAGGCGATTCGAGCTGTGCTGGACAAGCAGGTTGTCGACTGGAATCGCGGGGATATCGAATCCTTCGCTACCGGTTACAAGAACTCGCCCGATATTCTTTTCATGGGATCACCGATATCACATGGCTATGCGCAGATGCTGGCGACCTATCGCAAGAACTATTCCACCAAAGCCAAGATGGGAACGCTTGCCTTTACGGGGCTTGAGGTGCAGCCGCTCGATGAACGCTTCGCTACGGTGACGGGCAATTTTCATCTGGAACGTACCGCATCTGCCGGAGGAGATACCGGCGGCTATTTTCTGCTTGTCTTTGAAAAGACGCCGAGTGGATGGAAGATCGTGCGCGATTCAACGACCGTTCCTCCGAAGAAGACAGGACAGTAAATTGCTGAGGTGTGATTGTACGAAACATTGCGCCGTCGAGGTGCCTCAGAAGGAGATAACGAACGGCAAGGGGTTTTCATGGAATATCGTCAGCTGGGTAAGTCAGGATTGAAGGTTCCGGAGCTTTGTTTTGGCGCTGGAACCTTTGGCGGCGGGAATGAGTTTTTCAATGCGTGGGGCGCTACGAGCGATGTCGGCGAGGCGAAGAAGATCGTCGATATCTGCATGGATGCCGGAATCAATATGTTCGACACGGCGGACATCTATTCGGATGGAAAGAGCGAGACCGTTCTTGGCAAGGCGATTGCGCATTTGAACCGCGAAGATGTACTGATCTCAACTAAGGCGACGTTCCGGCTGGGCAAAGGGGCGAACGATGTCGGCTCGTCGCGGTATCACCTGATTCAATCGGCGGAACGATCGCTGAAGCGGCTGGGCACGGACTACATCGACATCTATCACCTGCATGCTTTCGATGCGATGTCGCCGGTGGAGGAGACGCTGCGTGCGCTCGACGACCTGGTGCGCGAGGGCAAGGTGCGGTACATTGCGTGCTCGAATTTTTCCGGATGGCATCTGATGAAGTCGCTGAGTGTGAGCGAGCGGTATGGGTGGTCGCGGTATGTGGGGCACCAGGCGTACTACTCGCTGGTGGGACGCGATTTCGAGTGGGAGCTGATGCCGCTGGCACTCGATCAGGGAGTGGGGACGCTGGTTTGGTCGCCGCTGGGTTGGGGAAGGCTGACGGGAAAGATTCGTCGGGGCTCGCCGATACCGGCGGAGAGCAGGCTGCACAAGACGGCAGCGGATGGGCCGCAGGTGCAGGAGGAGTATCTGTACAAGGTTGTGGATGCAATTGATGCGGTGGCGAAGGAGACGGGCAAGACGGTTCCGCAGGTTGCGCTGAACTGGCTGCTGCGACGGCCTACAATTTCGACGCTGATCATTGGTGCCCGCAACCAGGAACAGTTGAAGCAGAACCTTGGAGCGATTGGATGGGAGTTGAATAAAGAGCAGATTGCGAGGCTGGATGCGGCCAGCGAGGTGCCTCTGACGTATCCGTACTGGCATCAGCGGCAGTTTGAGGAACGAAATCCGCGGCCTGTGTAAAGGCGTTTAGAAATAAGAGCCCGCAGCCTGATTGAGCTGCGGGCTTTTTGCGTTGATGCGATTGCAGGCTCTAGAACTTCACGAGGAAGGCGCCGGTCATGCGGTTCTCGCTGTAACGCAGGTCGGGACTCCAGCCTGGGACGATGGATCCCGGTGCTCCCGTGTTGCCGCCGGGAGGGGTGACGCCACCGGGTCCGCTGAAGTAAGGGACGTTCGCGGCGCGGTGGTTGTACTCCAGGCGATAGGTGAAGTACTGGCTTGGCATGTAGTCGGCGGTGACGGAGGCATCCCATGCTTTGAACGGGTCTCCGGCGTTTTCGCTGAAGTAGTGTGTGCCCGAGGCAGCGGTGGCTCCATTGATCGGCGGCAGAAGGACGAGATACCGGCCAGGGTTATTGATGCGCCCGCCGCCGATGGTCAGGGCGTAGCGGTCGCGATCGAACCAGAGGCGGTTGTAGAACATGAAGCCGAGGAAGCTCTGCTTGGGGCCCGTTTTGCCGTTGCCGAAGCAACTCACGCCTCCGCCGCTCTCACATCCGGCGTCTCCGGTTAGCGTAGCGGCGGCTTTGCTGATGAGGGCGGTGGGACGGTCGTAGTACTTGTACTCGACGCTGTCGTCGCTGTGGTAGCGGGTGCGGCTGCTTACGCCGAGCGCATCTTCGCCGTAGCCGTACTCGTTGCCATTAATCGACCAGTTGCCGTTGGGCCGGTAGAGGATCTGTCCGCCGAGTCCGGGGCGATTGTTGAACCTGCCGTAGGACTGCCAGCCATTGATGATCCACGGCTCGATCTTCAGCTTCGCAGTGGGGAACCATTGCACGCGCACGCCATTGAAGAACCACGGGGTGTTGGATGAGACATACGACGGCTGGTAGGCCCAGTTGTCGAACTGGTAGTAGGAGAACAGGCCGACGTAGGACATGAAGATGCCCGCATCGACATTGACGCCGTGCTGGATATCGAAGTGATAGCCGCCGTAGGCCTCCGAGACGTAACGATAGGCGTCGGCCAGGTTCCACTGTCCCCGTGCGGGGCTTGCATCGTTGCGGGGCGTGGTTTCGGAGTAGAGGCCGAACTGCGTCATCAGGCGCGCACGCACGTTGTCGTAGTGGAAGTCGCCGCCGACTCCGATCTGGGTCACCTGCACTTCACTCGAGCGGAAGATCTCGCTCGATCCGCTGATGGTGTCGTCCTGTGGGTGGCGGAAGTCGTAGGTGTAGTTGACGTCGGAGCGAATCTCCGGGGTGAAGAACTTTGTGGCGTATGGCGTGTCCTTGGTGCGGGGGTTTCCGTTGAGCCAGGTGAAGTCGGCGAAGGCAAAGGGATCGGACTTTGGATTGGAGGGATCGGTGATTGCGGGAGCCTCTTCAGCGGGTGAGGATGGAGTCGCGATAGCCTTCGCGGCGGCGATGGGCTGGGTCTCCGGCTGGGCAGAGTTCGTTTGCTTGAGTTCCGTCAACTCTCTCTGAATCTCTTCCAGCCTGTCCTGCAACTGCTGGATCTTCCTGTCCTGCGGGGTCTGGGCGTTGGTGTTCTCGACTGCAGTCTGCAGGTTGGGAGCCTGGGCCTGCACCCTTGGGCTGAATGTCAGGGCAGCTCCAACGGTGAGCGCAAGCAGAGGAAAGCTGACACTGGGCGACTTCGCTTTCTGTTTCAATTTACTTCTCCATTCCGGTAAACTCCGCGAACTTGAGCGCGCGAACCGAACCACTACTCATGTTAGCCAGTGCGCGATAAAGAATTCGTCAGGAATCCATAAAGAATTCATAACTGCGCCGAGGCCAGGTGCTTTTCGGGGAGGAGTTGTAGATCGTTTCGTGCAACAACACGGAGCGACCCTCCTTCTATCAACGGGGGTTGACGGAAGGAGGGTCGAGGTCGTTTGCACAGACTTCAGATGCGACGCGATCGTTTGGGTAGCCGCTATGGCGCGGGTTTAGCTGCAGGGGCAGTTGGCCTTGGTTTCCAGAACGGGTCTTCTTTAATCCATTCGGGATTTGGGTAGCTTTCCCTTGGATTGAAGGCGAAGAGGTTGACCTGTACCGATTCGACGCAGGAAGCTGTCAGCTCCGACATTTTCTTCGCATCGCTCTCGCTCATGGAACTGCTGAACTTGCTGGCGCTGCCGAAGCCGCTGTCAACCGCCGCCAAAGACTGCATCGGGATCAGGACGAGGAAGACACCGCCATTCGCGGCTCCGTAGTGGCTTTGGAAGACAGCCCATTGCTCGTTAGGGATATCTTTGTACCCGTCAATGTAGATCTTTACGAGCGCGTCCCACTCCTTTTCATGACCGGAGCGAATGACGAATTGCATAATCTCGAAGTAGCGCATCTGCGCGATTCTTACCGAGGAGCGCAGGCTCAAATCGTCGCGAAAGACAAAGGCGCCCGAATCGTACTGGTTGAGCAGATCGCCGTCCGCGATGCTGGCACGGTCCAGCGCAGCGGAAAGGGTTGCGTCTTTCTGCGTCGCTGCGGTGTCCTTCTCCCACGCCTCGAACGAAGGGTAGCCGGTAAAGAACAACGATCGAGGTAGACCGGAGAGCGAGTCCATCCCGAAGTAGTGTGTGGGCCACTTGGCGGCAGCCATCGCGCGAACGAAGGCGCTTTCCGTCTTCATGTGCATACTGCCTGCGCGACCTGGTTTGAGGAACTCGCGATGGATGACGAGGACTTTAGGCGGGTTCATGGCATCCTGTGGGGATGCGATGCCCGAACCGATGAAGAGAAGACACAGTCCCGTTGAGAGCATTGGTAGTTTTTTCATGGTTGCCTCCTTGGGCAATATGCGTGCAGTACGTGAAGGGATAACTGGCGAGCCGAAGTTGCACGCCAGATTGAAATCTCGGTGGAAAGGGGCCGATTGTAGAGGTGGGCCTGGGAATCGTTGCACGGGGAGCCTCGAAGCCAACTGCGGATCGACGCTGCAACTTTCTGATTCCAATGAACGGGATGAGCTTGCGCCTGAAGGGGGCGAATGTCAATGAAAAGATTTACGGCACGCTGGGGCTATACGCAGATGGTTGCCTGCGAACGAAGAGCTAGTGGCCGGCGGAGGGGCTGGCGTGCTCTGGCGGGCGGGGAATAAGGAAGAGCAGAGGAAGCATGCATGCGCAGAAGACTGCCATGTACTGGATGACGTCGAGATAGCCGAGCATAGCGGCCTGACGGTGAAGCTCGTTGTAAATGTAAGCCTCGGCGGTGTGAGAGCCCGCTCCGGTGAGTGGATTGCCGCTGCCGTGGCCGCCGAACAAGCCTTTGAGTCTTGCGACCTGGTTGACGAAGGCGGGGTTGCCTGAGGTGAGGTTGCGGACCATGTTGGTCTCGTACGTGGCGGTGCGGCGGGTGAGCATGGTGGCCATGAACGCAGTGCCGCAGGAGCCGCCGATGTTACGCGCCAGGTTGGTAAGGCCGGAGACATCGTTGTTCTCGGATTGTTTTACGCCGATGTAGGAGATGGTATTGATGGGGATGAAGAGGAAGGCAAGGCCCGAGGCCTGGAAGCAGCGCAGAAAGACGAGGCGACCGTAACTGATGTTGAGATCCATCGTGTGCATGGTGACAAGCGCCACCGTCAGCATGACAAATCCATAGCCGATGAGTTTGCGCGGGTCGACGCGACCGACGAGGAAGCCGACGACAGGCATCATGGCCATCATCATGAATCCGGCGGGCGAAAGAACGAGACCGGCGAGCTCAGCGGTGTAGCCGAGCAGCGTCTGGACGAACTGCGGGATCAGCACTGTGGTGCCGTAGAGAGAGAAACCGAGCACGAACATCAGGAGGAAGCTGATGGCGAAGTTGCGACGGTAAAAGAGCGTGAGATTCAGGATGGGACGATGGCCGATGCGAAGCTGTCGCAGCTCCCACCAGATCATGAAGACGAAGGCGACGACGCAGGTGACCGCGAAGAAGGTGATGAGGTGCGAGGAGAACCAGTCGTCTTCCTGGCCCTTGTCGAGGAGAAACTCAAGCGAGCCGAAGGTGAGACCAAGCAGACCGAAGCCGAGGAAGTCGAGCTTGATGCCACCCTTCTGCGATTCGGCGACCTGCTTCTTGACGTAGGGCGGATCCTCGACGATACGCGAGGTGAGGAAGAGGGAGAGCAGGCAGATGGGAATATTCAGGAAGAAGATCCAGCGCCAGTCGAAGCGATCTGTGATGAAGCCGCCAAGCGTCGGGCCGATGGCAGGCGCGACGACGACAGCGAGGCCGTACATGGCGAAGGCCTGGCCGCGTTTCGCTGGGGGGAAGGTGTCGGCGAGGATGGCCTGCTCGGATGGTGCGAGACCACCGCCGCCCATGCCCTGCAGGATGCGGCAGAAGACCAGGATCGGGAGTGTGGGAGCGAGGCCGCAGAGTGCCGAGCTGATGCCGAACAGCGCGACGCAGATCATGTAGAACTTCTTGCGTCCGATGAACGTGGTCATGTAGGCGCCGGCTGGAAGGATGATGGCGTTGGCGACGAGGTACGCCGTGAGGACCCAGGTGGCTTCGTCCTGCGTGGCGCCGAGGCCGCCGGCGATGTGCGGCAGAGCGACGTTAGCGATGGAGGAGTCGAGCACCTCCATGAAGGTGGCGAGCGTGACCGTCATGGCGACGATCCACGGATTGATGCGGGGACGCCAGGGCTGCTCCACTGTGTTGTGGGCTGCGGGCGCGTCGGGAGTTTGCGCGCTGGGGAGTTCGAGAGTGGTTGCTGCCATGCGTTCTTATTCGATTGATGAGTCTGGATAGGAGATTCAGAGTTTCGGGAAGAAACAGTTTCTTTAGAATAGCTTCAGACCAGTTCAATGGCGATTGCGATTGCTGGCGAGAGTCACTTCGGGGAGTGTGTATGTATATTCCGGCGGCAAATCAGGAGGATCGGCTCCCTGTGCTCCACAAATTGATGAAAGATCAGCCGTTTGCCTCTCTCATTACGATGGGGACGGCTGGCCTGTTCGCCTCGCATATTCCGATGGTGCTGGAACAGAATGGAGCCATGGGACGGTTGAAGGGTCACATCTCGCGAGCCAACACTCAGTGGCGCGACTACACTCCGTCGGTCCAGGCACTTGCGATATTCTCCGGTCCGCAGCATTACATTACGCCGTCGTGGTATCCGGAGAAACAGGAGACCGGCAAGGTTGTACCTACATGGAACTACGTGGTTGTTCACGCCTATGGGCATCTGAAGGTCATTGAGGATGGCGAGTGGTTGATGGCTCATCTTGAGAAGCTGACTAATACTCACGAAGCGGGATTTCCTGTCCCCTGGAAGGTTGGGGATGCTCCGGCGGATTACGTTGCGGCGCTGCGGAAGGGGATTGTCGGGCTTGAGATGGATATCGCGCGCGTCGAAGGAAAGTGGAAGGTCAGCCAGAATCGTTCCGAAGAGGACCGTATTGGCGTGGCCGAGGGTTTGGGCGACTTGAACACGACGGAGAGTCTGGCGATGAAAGCGCTTGTCGAGAAACGGGGCTGATCTGCAAATCCGGAAGAATCGCGGTAGGCTATCTTCAATGATTATGTATGGTGTTTCCCCTCGGCGATTCAGTGTTCTTGTTTTGTTGGCATGTGCCGCGATCTCTCTTCCCGCTCAGACGTCTCAACCCGCAACCCGTGCGGCGAGACCGGATGTGCTGAAGGTACCTACTCCAGGAGATCTTTTACGCGGTGGGTATGGACCCTATCGAGCGAACAACGATCTGCTCTTCTACCACCTCGATCTGCGGGTGGACCCCGACAAGAAGTTCATTAGCGGCACGAACACAGTCCGTTTCAAGATGCTGCAGGACGGCACGCGCATTCAGCTCGAACTTTATCCGACACTCTCGATCGACAAGGTTGCGATGGGTTCGACGACGCTGAAGTACGACCGCGACGGCAGCACCTTTTATGTGAACTTTCCAAAGACTTTGCGAGCGGGCCATACCTATTCGATCGACGTTCACTACTCGGGGAACCCTCCGGAGACGGGGCGGTTCGGCTGCTTCACCTTCAAGAAGGACACGGCAGGACATCCATGGATCAACACGGCCTGCGAAGGAGACGGCGCTTACATCTGGTGGCCGAATAAAGAGCAGTGGCGCGACGAGCCGCAGGAGGGCATGCTGATTACGGTCGCGGTGCCGAACGGGTTGATGGATGTATCGAACGGAAAGTTTATGGGGAAGAAGGATCTCGGCGACGGATACACGCGCTGGGACTGGCGAGTTCACTACCCCATCAATAACTACGATGTGGCGCTGAACATCGGCAACTACGTGCACTTTGGGGATAAGTTCCGGGGCCTGCCGCTTGATTACTATGTCTTGCCTGAGGATTTGGAGGGGGCGAAGCGGCAGTTTGCGCAGGTGCCGGGCATGATGAAGGCCTACTACCACTATCTCGGCGAGTATCCGTTCAAGAAGGATGGATACAAGTTGATCGATGTGCCGTACTCGGGTATGGAGCATCAGAGCGCGGTGGCCTACGGCAATCACTTTGCGAATGGCTACTTGAACCGCGACTGGACCGGCGTCGGCATCAGCCCGCGTTTCGACTTCATCATCATCCACGAGAGCGGCCACGAGTGGTTCGGCAATGCGATTACGGCCGCCGACAAGTCGGACATGTGGATTCACGAGGGCTGGACAACGTATCTCGAGAGTCTCTATGTCGAGTACACGTATGGGCACGATGACGCAATGAAGTATCTGAATGCCTATAAGAAAAAAGTCAGGAACGACCGGCCTATTATCCCTCCGCGAGGGACGAATGCAGAGGCGCCGCAGGACCAGTACTTCAAAGGCGCGCTCTTTATCAATACACTACGCAGCATTGTGAACGACGATGCGAAATGGTGGCCAATGCTTCGGGGCTACTACCAGAAGTACAAGTATCAGAACATCATGACGGAAGACATCATCAGCTACTTCAATCGGCAGATGGGGATGGATCTCACTCCAGTCTTCCACCAGTACCTCTGGCACACTGCGATTCCGACGCTGGAACTGAAGTTCGACGAGCCGGGAGCGGTGCAATATCGATGGGTTGTCGATGAGAAGGCGTTTGCGATGCCAATTCGCGTCGGGTTGAAGGAGCACTGGGAGACGATTCATCCCACAACGGAGTGGCAGACGATGAAGACTCCGCTGACGAAGGACCAGTTCGATGTAGCGACGGATCTTTACTACATCAACGTCGATAAGCACTAAGGCGCATACTTAATACAGGGCGTCGCTCCTTCGAGTAGAGGAGACGGCGCCAGACTTCGAGCTTTCCGCCCAGAGCTGCCTGGCGATGCTGCGGAGAGGAAAGAGAGACGCGAGATGCATCCGGATCTTGAGAAGTTGATTGCGTTGCAGACTCATGATGCCGAGGCCAAGCGGCTGCGCGATGAGATGGTTGCGCTGCCGAAGCACGTGGCGACGCTGGAGGCCAGGGCCAAAGCGACGCAGGGACAGCGTGCAGTGGTCGTCGATCTGATTGCCAAGGAAGAGGCTTTGCGCCGAAGGCAGGAGTCCGACGTGAAGGACCATCAGGCCAAGATTGTGCGTCTGCGAAAAAATATGGACATGGCAACGACGACCGTACAGGTGACGGCGTTCGAGCATGAGATTGCGTTTGCCCAGGCTGAGGTGAGCCGGCTGGAAGATGCAGAGATCGAGAGCATGGAGCGCGGTGAAGGGCTGGAGTCGCAGAAGAAGCTTGCGGATGAAGCAGTAGAGGACGCAACGGCGACTCTGGAGCGCGAACGCGTACGCTCCGAGGAGACAATTGCGCAGGATAAAACTCTATTGGCCGCGGTAGAAGAAAAGCGCAAGGCGGAACGCGCGGAGATCGGCGAGAGTGCGCTTTCAACCTACGATCGTATCGCCAAGGGCAAGGGGACAGCGGTAGCCGAGGCGCTGAATCAAAAGTGCATGGCGTGCCAGATGATGGTTCGGCCTCAGCGCTGGAACGATCTACGCGACCGCAGCAACGATGAAACGATGATGACCTGCGAGAGCTGCGGCCGTCTGCTGTACTACGATCCGGCACGGGACTCCCCGCAGCGCAAGACAGTGCCGGTGGAGAGCATTGCGGCATCGATCATCCGGCAGCTTTGAGTGTGTAGTCAGGAAAAGCGTGAAAAGACTTTGTGTAGACATGGATGAGGTGATGGCGGATGCCCTGGGTGAGCATCTGCTGCGCTACAACCGGCACTATGGTGAGCAGATCACACCGGAAGACCTGCAGGGAAAGTGGCTGTGGGAAGTGGTGTCGTCGGATCGCCATGCGGTGCTTGAGTCCTATCTGCGTTCAGAGGATTTCTTCGATGTGCTGGCGGTGATGCCGGAGTCGCAGCGAGTTTTGCAGCGACTGCAGATGAACTATGAGGTATTCATCGCGACGGCAGCGATGGAGGTGCCGACCTCTTTTCAACCGAAGTATCGCTGGCTGGCAAAGCACTTTCCGTTCATCTCTCCGTCGCACATTGTCTACTGTGGCGATAAGGGCATTCTGCGAGCGGACTATCTGATCGACGATAACCCTCGGCAATTGCGTCGATTCAAGGGCGAGGGAATACTGTACAGCTCGCCGCACAATGCGGGAGTGACCGGGTACAAGCGGGTCAACGACTGGCTTGAGGTCGAAGAGATGTTTCTGGGCTAGGCGTAGAGCGACGACTCGAAACGTTGCAACGCCGCATCGGACCATGCGTGAGTTGATTTGCGCCAGGTGTCACCCTGCTCCGCACGGAAGTTGGGAAAGTCCATACGGCAATAGCCGCAGCGGGCTTCGAAGTCGTAGAGAGCTTGCGGCGTGCCGTCGAGGTAGAGTACGGCTTGCAAGCCATCACGAGACCATTCGACGGAGGCGATGCGTTGTGGCTCAGGGCGCTGGTTTTCGGCATCGCTTTTGGCCAATGCGGCGACGTTGTAGATGAGCATCGCGTCGAGGATGCTGTCTTCATGCTTCTCTTGGGAACGATCGCAGGCGTAGAAGTAACCGGCAACACCTTCGTCCTCGAAGACAACTGTCCATGGAACTGTGGTGGAGTTGGAAGAGAGAAAGGCTCGACCGGGAGTGAAGGAAAGCGACTGCATATCTCTCACGATACACTCGAAGATGAGGCTGTTGCCTGTCGGCGGACGAATGCAGACAAAGGATGCGGGACTGAAATAAATGACTGGTAAAGGCCGGCAATTCGTCGCATGAAGCTCCCCCGCATCAGGATCGGTCGACCCCAGCGACTGGCTGCGCTGCTTCTGCTGTTTTTTCTAGGGGAGTGCCTGTGGGTGGTGAGTCATCAGCAGCTCTCGCAACAGGACTACCGCTATGCCGAGTGCGGGCGTGAGATGTGGGAGCGGCCTTCTCCGCTGGCCGGGTACTTTACAACCTGCGGAAATTTGAACGGCGATGGGACCTTTGCTTACCGGGTCGCGGGGCTTCCGCTGACTGTACAGCGACTGGCTATGCTCGGCGTCGACAAGTTACGTAAGCCGGAGAATCGGCTGTATGCCGAGGGGACGCTGCACGGTACGACGTGGGAGGCGCGACATGAGCTGTTCAGCGTAAAGTACCTGCTGCATCTACCATTTGTCTTTTTCGCAATTTGGCTGGGCGGTGGTCTGTGGTGGGTCTCGCGGCGGCTGTTTGGCAATGAAGGCGGCTTCTTTGCGCTGGGGTTGTACTGCTTCTGCCCGGCGGTGGTGCGGTCTTCTGTGACACCCAACAATGATGTGCTGGCGATGTGGGGGCTTTACGGGCTGGTGTACGCGGCGATGGGCGTGGCACACGCGATGCAAGGGCCGCGACATAAATGGAAGCCGCGCATTGCGCTGTTGACGCTGGCGTTGGGGCTGACTGCTGCAGCGCACCTGCTGGCGGCGATGCTTGGGTTTCTTGTTGCGATGATCTGGATGTTGTACCTGGCTGAACGGCGACGGAGCTACGTAATGCAGATTCTCGTCTTGGCTGTAGTCGGTGCGCTGGCAATCCTGTTTGCGTTCTATGCATTTCGGCCAGCCCCGTTCAGCTACGTCTTTACCGGAGGCGGGGCGCGGTTCTGGTTTGCGCTGGATGGGGCTCGCGGGTTCTTTCTGAACATTGCGAACGGGCCGATTGTGGTGGCGACACTGGTGGCGCTGCTGCTGTATGTTGCGGTGCGTCGCTCCCGCTACTTCGGCAATACGGCTCCTCTGGTGATGGTGCTGCTGCTGCTCCCGATAATGACTACACAGACCGTATCCAAACCGTGGCTGTGGGCGTTGCCGTTTCTGTTTACGTTTGTGGGCGGAGTGTTTGCGGATGCGTTGGAGACACGGCAGCGCAGGATATTTCTTGTTTTGTCGGGCGGAATTCTTCTGACCCAGGCAATGCTCTGCCTCACATTGCTGCCGGCGATTGTTCGTTAGTCTGCAGGCCAGCGCTGTATCTGGCGTGGCACCGGCGTGTTGCCGCCTCCTTGAATTTGCCTGGAATTGCGGCATAATAGGGCGTCACCCTGTAAGAAAAGTTTGTCTTTGAAGGATGGTCCGTCCGAAATGATGAAAGTCTCTCTTCGTTCCACCTGCACCGCGTGTGCCCTTACCCTCCTGCTGCTCGCGAGTGGATGTCACCGGCATCGCAAGTCGAAGTCTGCCCCCAATTCGGACGCGTATTCGGATAACCTGCACCAGTTGGTGGAGAAGAAGGTGCTGCCGCCAGAGAAGGTGGATACCGGCAAGATCCCGAATCTGCGGTGGCCTAATTTTTCCGACTATGACGCCTACATCCAGACCTTCTACGACGACCGCAACTACGAGGTGGCCTGGACACGCGATGGTGCACCAACGGCAACCGCGACTGCGTTTATCGAGCAATTTCAAAACGCGGCGTCGAAGGGCCTGATCCCGGAGGACTATGACGCACCGCGCTGGGCTGAACGGGTGCAGGCGTTGAAAAACAAGTCGGCGGATGCGATCTCGCTCTTCGATGTGGCGATGACGGTTAATGCGATGCGCTACATCTCGGACCTGCGCATTGGCCGGGTAAATCCATCGCACTTCAACTTCGAGATCCCGGTGCAGGACAAGAGGTACGATCTTGCGGAGTTCGTCTCGGATAATGTTGTCGATGCGACGGATGTGCCGAAGTTGATTGCGGGCGTTGAGCCGGATTCGGACGACTACAGGAAGACAGAGCAGGCGTTGGCGCACTACCTTGATCTCGCAAAACAGCAGGAGCAGGAGGGAGCCGATCCCCTTCCGACAGTGGTCAAGCCGATAGCGAAGGGTGAGTCTTACTCAGCCGCCGAGGCTTTGCTGACACGGCTGCAGCTTGAAGGAGACGCTCCGGCCGATGCTGCGCTTCAGACGCCGACGAGCACCATCTTCAACGCGACGTTGTCTGACGCAGTGAAAAGCTACCAGCATCGCCACGGCTTTACAGAAGACGGAAAACTGACACCGCAAACGATTAAGTCGCTGAATGTGCCGATGACCGCTCGCGTGGCGCAGCTACAGGATTCGCTCGAGCGTTGGCGCTGGCTGCCGGAGCCATATCTTCATGCGCGGCTGATGGTCAATCTTCCGGAGTTTGTGCTGCGCGGCTACGATCCCGATCACAAGCTGGATTTCACCATGCGCATCGTGGTCGGCCAGGTGATGGGGCAGCATGAAACGCCGGTGTTTACGCACATGATGAAATACCTGGTCTTTCGCCCGTACTGGAATGTGCCGGTGGATATCGCGCGCAAGGAGCTGGCCCCGCATATTGCGACGAACAGAGGCTATCTCGCAAGTAAAAACTTTGAGGTAACCAACAATAAAGGCATCGTGCAGACCGGCTACACGGTGAAGCAGGTAGCGCAGGGTGCGGTGATGGTGCGGGAGAGGCCGGGACCGAAGAACTCGCTGGGCCTCGTGAAGTTCATGTTTCCCAATCAGTACGATATCTATCTGCACTCGACGCCGGCGGTCTCGTTGTTTGATCGAACACGCCGTGACTTCAGCCATGGCTGTATTCGGGTGCAGAAGCCGATCGATCTCGCCGTATGGGTGCTGCAAGGGCAGGGTGGTGACTGGGATGAGGACAAAGTGAAAGCTGCGATGAACAGTGGGCCGGATAACAAGACCGTGAGCCTGAAGACGCCGCTGCCGATCGTCATCTTTTATTTGACCGCGGTCGTCGCCGAGGATGGCCAGCCCCATTTCTTCGACGATATCTACGGCTACGACTCGGACATGCAGAAGGTCTTTGAGAAGGGGCCGCCGTATCCGATCAAGCCCACGCCCATTGTGCCGAAGACCAAGCCAGGCGACACGGCCTAGCTGCCGTTGTACACTGCTGTCGTGAAAAGCCAGGACTTCAATCCGAAGGTCGATGCTTACATTGCGAAGGCGCAACCCTTCGCGCAGCCCATTCTGTCGCATATTCGCGAGCTGGTTCACAAGGCGTGCCCCGATGTGGAGGAGACGATGAAGTGGAGCATGCCGTTCTTTCAACTGCGCGGTGTGATTCTGGGCCACACGGCTGCGTTCAAACAGCACTGCTCCATCGGCTTCTGGGGACCGGAGATGAAGGCGATCTTCCGTGAAGATGGGATGGAATCGAAAGATGGAATGGGGTTGCTTGGCAAGATCACCAGCCTGAAGGATCTGCCCTCGGACAAGACGCTGTTGAACTACTATCGTCAGGCGGCTGGATTCGTGGCCAGTGGTCAGCGTACGAAGTCGCTGGTGCGGCGTAAGAAGTCGCCGAAGCCTGCTCCTGAAGTGCCCGCGGAGTTGGCTGCTGCGCTCAAGAAGAACAAGACCGCCGCAAAGGTCTTCGCCGATTTTTCTGCATCGTGCCAGCGCGAGTATACCGATTGGATCGCGGAGGCGAAGCGGTCGGAGACCAAAGAAAAACGCGTCGTGCAGGCGGTGGCGTGGATCGCTGAGGGCAAGCAGCGTAACTGGAAGTATCAGAACTGCTAGGGCGTTGCGGTGGGCTTCAGTGAAGCTCCCGATGCGGCAGATCGGCTGAGCTGCCGCGCAAACTCCAGAAAGACGAGCGCTGCCGGAGAGTAGCCGCTGGGGTCGGCCTGGGTGAAGTCGCCGGTGAGCGGGTCCATTTGCTGGCGAAACTCGGTGTGGCGGCTGATGGCTTCGCACCATTGCTGCATCAAGTGGTTCATCTCGGCCTGCTTGCCGTCAAACAGTGTAGTACCTCGGCGCGAAGCGATAGACTTGCAGCGATGCGTCAACGAACGAAGCCAGAGACCGCGGAAGAGAGCACATTGCAGGAAGTTGATGCTCCTGTCTTCCGGCGCAAGCTGATGAGCTGGTACCGAAGCCACGCGCGGGAGCTGCCCTGGCGCGGAGTGAGCGACCCCTACAAGACCTGGCTCTCCGAGATCATGCTGCAGCAGACGCGCGTTGCTGCCGTCGTCGAACACTATCAGGAGTTTCTGCGGAAGTTTCCGACCTTGCTTGCGCTGGCACTGGCGTCGGAGTCGGAGGTGCTTGCGAGCTGGTCCGGCCTGGGCTACTACCGGCGCGCGCGGCTGCTGCATAAAACCGCACAGTTTCTTACCCGCGAGCGCGGAGGCGTGTTGCCGGACACGGCGGCGGAGCTGCGCACGTTACCCGGGATCGGCGAATACACCAGTGCCGCCATCGCCAGCATCGCCTTTGGCCAGAGCATCGCCGTAGTCGATGGCAATGTGGAACGAGTGCTGCTGCGGCTGACTGGGCAGGCCGAGGTCAAGAATGCTGCCGGGCGTGCCTTCATACAGAAGAAAGCAAGCTCCCTGGTGCCGAAGCGTCGTCTCGCTGGAGGAGTCAATGCCGCCGGCGATCATAACCAGGCCATGATGGAGCTGGGCGCGACGCTTTGTCTGCCGAGAAATCCGCTGTGTCTGCAATGCCCGGTGTACTCGATGTGCAGGACACGAGGAGAGCACGTTACGCCCGCGCGCGCCGCGCAACTCAGCCGTCCAGCCGCGTATCTTCTGAGCCTGCGGAAACGCGGCACGGTCACCGAGGTGTTGTTACAGCTTCGCGCAGACGATGTCAGCCTGATGCCGGGTATGTACGAGTTGCCACCGTTGCCATTGGATGCTGTGCAGGGACGTGAGCCGATCCTGCGCCTGCGTCATTCGATTACGAATACGAGCTACTATGTTCAGATCTTTGCCGCGCACGGCCCCGAGGACAGCGGACTGCGTCGCGCTGTTCCTGCTGCAAACCGCGATATGAACTGGGTTCTGACCAGTCGTCTCGCTTCGTTGCCGTTGACAGGTCTGGCTCGCAAGGCGCTGCAACGTCTCGATGTGATGGCGGTGAATCTTCCCAGGCTGCCCGCTTCGGTTGGCAATTGATTTGTATGGCCCGAAACCTACTGCATTCGTTCGGAGCCCTTCTTGGCTACGGCCGTTATCGGCAGCATCGCCGCTGGCACGCCGCGAACCCTGCCGTTTCCAGGATTCATTGCACGCGCGCCGCCCCCGAGTTGCGAGAGAGGATATTGCAGAGTCACAATCACTGCGGTGGCCGGTGCCTCTCCAGTGCAGACGTAACTGTGAATCGTATTCGCGTCAAAGTAGATGGCATCGCCTACTTCGATCCGATGCGTGGTCTCTCCGTGCCGGACTTCGAGTGTTCCCGATAGCAGATACAGGAATTCGCAGCCGGTATGCTGGTGGGGGCGGGGCAGACGGCCTTCCTTGACGGGAAGAAATTCCGCAAAGTAGGGGTCGAGCTGGCGGTCCGGAACCTGGTAGCCCAGGCTCTCGAAGAAATACGCCGGGTCGTCAGCGCCGGTCTGAGGCAGGCGTATGCGCTCATCGCGACGATGGATACGAAACAGCGTCCGTGGTTCAGGCTCGAAGAAGTAGCTGAGGTCCTTGGAGAACACCATGGCGACGCGCGCAAGATTTCGCAGTGTCGGCACCACGCGGCCCGTCTCCAACTGCGAGAGAAAGCTGGCGGAGAGCCCTGTATGGCGTCCAAGCTCCACCAGGCCCATCGACTTCTTGAGTCGCAGATGTTTGATGCGTTCCCCAATACGCTTTTCGGCAATAAACATCTCGGCAGCTTCGCCATCCACGTGGACGTTGCGGAGCTTGTTCGATTCGTTTTCCGACAGCATATCTTCAGGAGATAGCGAAGACATCACCGGAGCGGCCAGGTTTGACGAGGAAATGGTATTTTTGCTCATAGAGTTTGTTTTGCCAGATCGACATTTGCTAGACCAACAGATGTTGAACTGTAGTCAAAAGTTGTACGAACACCACGTTGTCTGGATTGGAAATGCATTTTTTCGGTTCCAGAGAAAGCTGTGTGCTTACCAGATGCCGGACCCTTGTGACCGTCGCAGGATCGAAGTGCAATGAAGCTTTCTCCTATCCCCTGCCATTGCCGTCCGCAGAGATGGTTCCTCGCAGGAGCTGCCGCTGTCGTAATCGCCTGCGCTGTGGGTTGCGCCAGCCCCGGTCCGCCGCGCCCTCCCTCGCTGAATCTGCCTGAGGTGGTGACTGATCTCAGCGCCGATCGTGCCGGCGATGTGGTCGAACTGCACTGGACCACGCCGGAGAAGACGACCGACCGCCTGAACATTAAAGATGCGATGACCGCAGAGGTCTGCCGAGTCGCGGCAACGACTCCCTCGCCGCACCCTTCGAATTGCGTCGCGGTCACACGGTTGCCGGTACAGCCAGGCCCGACGCATGTGGAGGTGGCATTGTCTGCGGACCTCACGATCGATCCCCCGGAGCTGCTGGCGTATCGCGTACGAATTCTCAACGCTCATGGCCGCTCTGCCGGATTTTCGCCAGAGGCCTTCGCCGCCTCCGGTGTAGCCCCTCAACCGATCGATCAGCTGAGTGCGACCCCTACGCGTGATGGCGCTGTACTCCAGTGGCAGCAGAAAGATACCTCAGCTGCGGTAGAACTCGATCGGCTCATAGTAGGCCCCAATGGAGTCGTCCTCACCGAACCAGCTCAGCACAAAGTGGCGACAAAATCCTCCTCCAGGCCTGCAATCAGGAAGCAACCAGCCGTCTCTCAAAAGCCTGTCGCCGGCACCCCGCCAAAGCCGCTTCTGACGAACTCCCCTGCTCCGGTGGAAGTCAGACTGCGAACGCCGCCTCAGTCCACCGATGCAGGTGGAACCATCGACCACACGGCCCAGAGCGGCGAAACCTACCGCTACACTGCGCAGCGAGTCCGCACGGTCACTCTTGCTGGGCACACTCTGGAGCTGCGCAGCATCGTATCGTCTCCCGTTACAGTTGTGATGCGCAGTATCTTTCCTCCCCACGCTCCGTCCGGGCTTGAGGCGGTTCCCGGGGGCGCAACGGCTGCGGATCGTTCCATTGATCTTTCCTGGTCTCCCAATACAGAGGACGATCTGGCAGGCTATATTGTGTATCGTCAAGAGATCGACTTAAAAGGCGTAGCCGCGGGCACAGCGACGCGCCTGAACCCAATTCCGGTCGTCGGCCCAGCCTTCCGCGACCAAACAGCCATCACCGGTCACCGGTACGCATATTACGTGACTGCTGTCGATACAGCGGGGAACGAGAGTGCGCCAGGCGACACGGTGCAGGAGACCCTAAGGGAGCAATAACGATGCGTTACTGCAAGTATCTGTCGTCTGAAAACGGTGTCAGCCTCTCGCGCTATGCACTGGTTGAGAAGCGCAATGGTGTACCCTGGGCCACGCTGCCCATGCAGGCTCCGCAGGAGGACTTGTCCGCCCGCATCTTCGGCGGCCTTCCCGCGCCAACGCTTGCGGTAAACTTCGAGCCGGTTCCCCTCTCTGATCTGCATCTGCTTCCGCCCGTTACTCCGTCCAAGATTCTTTGCGTTGGCCGCAACTACCGCGATCATGCCGCGGAGCTTGGCAATGAAGTCCCCAAAGAGCCGCTCCTCTTCCTCAAGCCGCCGTCTTCTCTGCTTGCTTCCAGGGGGGTTATCCGTATTCCAGCCATCTCCACGCGGGTCGACTACGAAGGCGAGCTTGGTGTCGTCATCGCTCGCCGTTGCTACAAGATCGGTCCCGACGAGGATGTGCGTCCCTACATTCGCGGGTATGTCTGCGTCAACGATGTCACGGCCCGCGACATCCAGAAGGCTGATGGACAGTGGACGCGCGGCAAGGGTTTCGACACCTTCTGCCCTGTCGGTCCCATCGTCTCGGACGAGATCGACCCCGTGGGCGGAGCGCCTGTCACTGTCATCACACGGCTTAACGGTGTGGTGAAGCAACACGCCTCTACCCGCGACCTGATCTTCCCCATCGCCGACCTGCTGCGCTACATCACCCAGACCATGACCCTCGAACCGGGCGATCTCATTCCCACAGGGACCCCCGCGGGAGTAGGAGCTGTTAAGCCTGGAGACCGCATCCAAATAGAGATAGACGGGCTGGGCATGTTAGAGAATGAGTTCGTAGCCGGGTAAAAGGACCGACCGCGGATTGCACGGATAAGAATCGATACGACACACAGGAAAGATCAACACTCGTAATAGATACCGCCAGGTCGGTGTTTGTTCGTGATCCGTGTCAATTCCGTGTTAGGTTTCTATCCGCTCTTATCCGTGCAATCCGTGGTCGCAGTACTCTTGATAAAATTGCAGTAGCAGCAAAGGAGCAGGGATATGGCATCGTTACTCGAACAGCTTCGTGGGATGACAACGGTCGTCTCGGATACCGGCGACATCAACGCGATTCAGAAGTTTCGCCCACAGGATTCCACCACGAACCCCTCGCTGATCGCGTCTGCCGCAGAGAAGCCCGAATACCAGTCCATCGTCGATGATGTGTTGAAACAGGTGCGTAAGGATGCCGGTCCCGGTGCCTCGGATAAGGATGTCGCTGCAAAGTCCTTCCGGCCTCTCGAAGTCGCCTTCGGTCGCAAGATCCTCGACATCATCCCCGGTCGCGTCTCGACCGAAGTCGACGCTCGTCTTTCCTACGACATCGACAAGTCCGTCGCCGAGGCGCGAGCGATCATCGCTTTGTACGATAAGGCAGGCATCTCGCGCGACCGCGTCCTCATCAAGCTGGCCTCCACATGGGAGGGCATCAAGGCCGCTGAGATCCTCGAGAAAGAGGGCATCCACTGCAACATGACTCTGCTCTTCGCTCTCCATCAGGCGATCGCATCTGCCGAAGCGCATGTCACTCTCATCTCCCCCTTCGTCGGTCGCATTCTCGACTGGTACAAGAAAGACACAGGCAAAGACTACGTCGGCGCCGACGATCCCGGCGTTCAATCCGTCACGACGATCTACAACTACTACAAGAAATTCGGCTACAAAACTGTCGTCATGGGCGCGAGCTTCCGCAATACCGGCGAGATCACGGAGCTGGCAGGCTGCGATCTGCTGACCATTGCGCCGAAGCTGCTCCAGGAACTCGAATCAACCGAAGGCACGCTGCCGCGCAAGCTCGATCCTGCGAACTCCGAGACGATGGATATCAAGAAGATTCCCATGGACAAGGCAACCTTCGACAAGATGCACGCCGCAGACAAGATGGCCAGCGACAAGTTGAAGGAAGGCATAGACGGCTTCTCCAAAGCCATCGTCGATCTTGAGACGCTTCTGGAAAAACGCCTCAGCGAGATCGCGGAACCTGCCGTCGCGGCCCGCTAGTCCTGTTCCTCAATCAAACGTTAGCAGACACGGAAGCCCTTAGAGCAGTTCTCACTTAGAGCAGTTCTCACAAGGATGTGGAGTCGCAACCTTCGAGGGCCAACGGCCCGTGCTATACCAGCCTGGGTCGCAGGCCCAGGTTTTGAGGCCCCCCGCGGAGGAAAGGGCTGAAGGTCTGCTCTATAGCTCAGAGAGAACGGCCCTTGGACCCTGTTTAAAAACTTGAAAAAAAGCTGTCACCTTGAAAAGAAGCTGTCATCTCGACCGAAGTCGCGCAGTCTCATCGCGCGACGCAGCGGAGAGATCCCCGCATTTCGCTCTTGTCTTTGCTTATTTTTTCACGTCGCAAAACCACAAACCCCAGAGTTCCTAAACAGGCCCTTAGAGCATTTTTCTCTGAGCTATAGAGCATGGAAGGGTACTCTGAACCAAGCCTTTGCATCTTTGTCTGTGATGTTTGGGAGCAGGTCTGCTACGGCCTTGTGAAGTGCTTCGGTAGAGCGTGCAGCTGAGGTTCGCATGGCCTGTTTGAGTTTCGACCATGCCTTTTCGATAGGATTGAGATCGGGCGAGTAGGCTGGGCCAATTATTTGGTTCGCCCACGCACAATTGGACTGACGTTCGATTACAAGATGTAAGGGAGTTGGAAATGAAGGCAGTTATCAGAGCGATCGGGGCCAGCCTCCTGGCAGGTTTTTTAGCGAGCGCTACGCTTGGATCGGCACGCAGCGGAGCACAAGCACATTTTGCTGAGGCAGATCACCACATGCACATCTTGTCGGCCGCAGGTGCGCACCTCGACGAGCTGTTCTGCGACAAGATCGGCCGCGATGAATGTGGTGATTTGCTCCAGTCTTCGACGGGGGCGGATGCGCTTCAAGCGCTGGACGCTGCAGGTATTCGGCAAGGCGTCCTGCTATCAACTGCCTACATGGCTGGATCGCCCGAGCTAAAGGAGGCGCCGAAAGTACTTGCACGCAATACACGAGCGGAGAACACTTATGTTGTCGACCAAGCGAGATTATCGTGCGGTCGGTTGGTTGCTTTTGTTAGCGTTAATCCAAACAGCCCCAACGCACTGGATGAGATAGACTATTGGCGTCGCCATGGGGGGGCTGCTGGCCTCAAGCTCCATCTCGCCAACTCGGACTTCGACTTCAGTTCCTCTCCGCAGGTAGTACGGCTCGCAGCTGTCTTCCGAGCTGCAGCTGCAGCCCGCTTTCCGATCGTTATTCACATGAGGAATCGAAATCCCGATTATGGGGCAAAAGAGGTCGAGATTTTTCTGCGACAGGTCCTGCCAGCGGCACGCGGCGTATCTGTCCAGATCGCGCATTCTGGAGGGTGGGGCGGAGCCGATCATCGGGCGCTGTCAGCATTGGGTGCCTTTGCCGAGGCGATCAAGCGCGATCCGAAGGGCACCGACAACCTATACTTCGACATGGCGATGATGCCGGACACGCCAAAGCATCCAGCTTCGCGGGAGGCCATCGCTAGATATGTTTCGCTAATGCGCAAAATCGGGCTCAAGCGTTTCCTGCTCGCGTCCGACTGGACAAAGGGTACCAATCTGAAGGTCTATTATGAATCTGTGAAGCAGCGGCTAAATCTTACTCCAGCTGAGTGGCAGGAGATTGCTTGGAATACGGCACCCTATCTTCATCGTAACGGCAAGTCCGTGGCCTGTGCCGCCGCTCGTTCGTAGGTATGGGCGGTATAAATTCCGAGGATGACATGCACGGCCTTGTCGACCGGCATCTCGGCCTCAGAGGCTGACTCATAATTGTGGGGGCGTCGTCGAGCCCGTGCGATTCTGCGAGTTACGAGCTGCACGGAGGCAATGAACAGCCAGGCGGTTGCCATTTCGACCCTTTGCTCGACGACCCAACGTCGCGGTGACAGCGAAGCCCTTTGCCGTGTCGGAGCGTTTGATGATTTCCAGCGTCCATTTGCCGATTTTGGCGAGCCCGCCGTGGAGCTTGTCGCCGGCTGACGATCCGCTCTGCCGCTTGGCCGCCGATATCTTCAACGCCCAACCAACGCTTACACCGAAGCGCTCAGCCAACTCCGACAAGTCCCTTTACAGCAAGCGTGAGCTTCCAACAACTTCCGCCGCAAATCATCACTATAAGCTCGTGCCATCTGCTTCCAGCATCCACCGCAAGCTCCTACTCTGGAAAGAATCTAACTCTATACCTCAGAGAGAATTGCTGAGAGGCTGTCGTTTTGCGTAGAGGGCTTTACAAAGAGAAACGAAAAGATCATTTACTGCTGTCCGCCTGCAATTGCGATCGTCGGCGTTGAATCGGCTCCGGCGGACTTCACTCCTTTAAGAGTGAGCTCCGGCCTCTGCTTCAGGGCGTACATGCGTTGGTCTGCAATCCGAAGCAGCTTGATGGAGTCCTGGGCGTCGTCGGGATAGATGGCCATGCCCATGCTCGCCGACACGATCATCGACTGTCCTTCGATCAGGACGGGTCTCTCCAGAGCGCCCCGCACCGACTCCATGAAGTGATCGAGTGACTGATCCACACCCAGGTCCGTCGCCACAATGATGAACTCATCCCCACCCAGCCGAGCCAGCGTATCGGAGGCCCGCACGCTCCTGCGCAGATGCGCCGAAACCTCGCGCAGAACCTGATCGCCGGCCTGATGGCCCATCGTGTCGTTGATCAGCTTGAAGCCATTGAGGTCCAGGATCAGCAAGGCAAGCCGGCTGCGCATTCGGTCTGCGCGCTCAATCGCGGTGGTAAGCCGGTCCGCGAACAGACGCCGGTTGGGCAGGCCTGTCAGTTCGTCGTGCAGCGCCAGCCACTCGTTGCTGGTGACCTGCTCCTCCAGCATCACCAGAATCATGCCGATCGAGATCAGCGACTTCTGCATATTCCAGATGTGCGAGGCGATGTCGGCGTAAGCGCGATAGGTCACGATCCACGGATGCAGCAGAAGGCACAGCGCCCAGATGATAAAACCCGTCACGATGGCCAGCTTGCCTGTGCTGTTCTTCGACAGACGGCGCTGAAAGTTGATTGCCGCAATGACGTAGACGCAGCACAGGCTCCAGTAGACGGCGTCACGGTAGTTGCCGGTGTGGATCAGGTAGCCCATTCCCAGCCACCCGCAGACGTGCAACACCGCGTACCTCATGTTGTGGCGCAGATAGAGCGAAGTGGATACTCCGATCACCAGGCCGGCAGCGATAGACGCAAAGAACGCGACTGCAGAGTAAATATGCAGACCATACAGCGTAGTGATCGCCAGCAGCGGCAGGGAGTTCAACGCCAGGTAGATCAGCTCGGCGTTTCTGGAGAAGGGATATCCGCCCGCCGCCCAGAGAAAGACCACCCCGGCCAGCAGGTAACAGTCCATGACGATCAGGTGCAGGCTCTTGGGCGGCATCTGATTGTCGGGATAAAAAGTATGTGCGCCGGCCTCGACAAGCGTGAAAAACAGGCCCAACAGCCAGATGTCCGCTCGCCCCTGCGGATGCCTTCGACGCAGCAAGAGCAGGATGATGATAAGGATCATCAGGGCCAGCAGATCAGGTAGGAACGAGTAGTTCATCCAGCTCCATGCATCTCGACGCTTGAATTTGGCTCAGGTAAAGAAAGCCCGTGAGAGACACGTTTCAACCTTGCAGGCGACCCTCCAACGCTTTCGCCTTGAATCGGGGAGCAAAACACTCATCGCCGTCCTGCGCTGGCCCGCGCACTCTGACGTCTGGAACAACTCCGGGATTTGCCGGAAATATCTGAAACCGCTACGTACAGCCCATGCGGCTCATTGCATCAAAGCGTCAATCCCGGAGACAAGACTACCGATAGCAAACTGACAGCCGCCGGGCGTTTACTATAACAACAATTATCCAACATCCGCTATGAAATCGACATGAAAAGTCACCGCTTGCTGGCCTGAGGCAAACAGGACGTTGTGGGGGCCGATCCGGTATCGTTCTATTGAACTATTGAAAAAAATATTCAAAAGCTGGCGTGTTTATGCGGCCCCATTTGCTGTCGTTTCCAGCCACACTTTCACCACAGTTCCACCACGTTTTACCACGCAGTTCACCACGTTTCGCACACCACAAAATGCAAAAACCCCTGTAAAAACGCCACTTCATCACAAGAATTTTTTTATAAGATATATCGCGAAAGATCCTGATCTTTCACAATCGAAGCTACTTGCTGGCGTACGTACTCGGGATCGACCACAATCACCTTCTCAGTACCCGAAGCAGTCTGCCTCTCAATCACCGGCAATGGTGGTGAAGGTATCTGAGGATCGGAGGTAAGTGGTGCCGAAACATGCACTTGCCCTACTACTCCCTCCTCGGTGATCTCAGCCCGTGGGCTCTTGAACAGGTCGGGGGCCTGAAAACTGATCTCATCGAGCACCCGTTCAAGAATAGTGTGGAGCCTTCTAGCCCCAATGTTTTCAGTAGTTTCATTCACTCTGAAAGCAAACTGCGCCATCTCGGCAATCGCCTCTTTGGTGAACTCCAGCTTCAATCCCTCGGTTTCGAGCAGCGCCGTAGACTGTTTGACAAGCGAAGACTTCGGCTCCGTCAAGATGCGAATAAAGTCGTTTACTGTCAATGAGTTCAGCTCAACGCGGATGGGAAATCGTCCCTGCAACTCTGGAATCAGGTCACTCGGCTTCGAGACATGGAACGCCCCGGCAGCAATAAACAAGATGTGATCGGTCGAAACCATCCCATACTTCGTGTTAACCGTAGTGCCTTCAACGATCGGCAGAATGTCGCGCTGAACGCCCTCGCGCGACACATCCGGGCCATGGCCACCTTCGCGACCTGCAATCTTGTCGATCTCGTCGAGAAAAACAATCCCTGAGTCTTCCACCCGCTCAACGGCCAGCCGCGTGACCTGATCCATATCGACCAGGCGATTCTCTTCCTCCTGCACGAGATAGTCGAAGGCTTCGGAGACCTTCATCTTGCGCTTCTTTGTGCGCTGACCAAAGAGGCCGGGCAGCATGTCCTTCAGATTGATGTCGATCTCCTCCGTTCCCTGGTTGGAGATGACTTCAAAGCTGGGTTGATTGCGGTCGCGGACATCGAGTTCTACCACTCGCTCGTCGAGTTTTCCTTCGCGAAACTGCTGTCGCAGCTTCTCTCTCGTTCGCTGCTCACGGTCGCCGGGCTTGTCTTCAGAAGGTGACCCCTCTTGAGGAGTTGCTGCAGGAAGCTGGATTACATTGCTTCCCGGCTCGTGCTCGACAGTGGCGGTAACAACTGGTGTTGGGGGGAGCAACAGGTCGATCAGGCGGTCTTCGGCAGCCAATTCTGCCTTGTCCTCCACCTCTTCCATCTTTTCTTGGCGAACCATGTCGATAGCGATCTCCACCAGATCGCGGACGATTGATTCCACATCGCGACCGACGTAGCCGACCTCTGTGAACTTTGAGGCTTCCACCTTGAGAAAAGGCGAGTTGGTTAACTTCGCTAGTCGCCGAGCGATCTCGGTCTTGCCTACACCTGTAGGCCCGATCATGATGATGTTCTTCGGCATGATCTCGTCGGCGAGCTCAGGGGATAGCTTCTGCCGGCGCATGCGGTTGCGTAACGCGATAGCGACAGCGCGTTTTGCGGCATGTTGTCCAACAACATATTTGTCCAGCTCCGCGACGATCTCGCGCGGTGTCATTTCATCGAGTGCGAGCGCTTGATCTTCAGCGGCTCCCGGTAGAAAGATTGCCATGGTGCGGTACTCCTTGTCGCAATGCGCAGCGACGATGCCTTGAGAGTTTTACGAAGGATGGACGCTATTGGTTCGCTGTGGGCTCCGACTTCAGCTCTTCAATGGTCATCTGATCATTCGTGTAGATACAGATCTGGCCGGCGATCTTCAGGCTTTTCACTGCAATCTCACGGGCACTGAGGTCCGTGTTTTCCATGAGAGCGCGGGCACTGGCCAGGGCGTAGCTTCCGCCGCTGCCGATGGTTGCGATTCCTTCGTCCGGGTCGATTACGTCGCCGGTGCCTGAGAGCAGAAACGTCTGCTTGGGGTCGGCTACGATCAATAGTGCTTCAAGCTGGCGGAGCATCTTGTCGGTGCGCCAGTCCTTGGCCAGCTCCACGGCAGCCCGGCCAAGGTTACCGGCATACTGTTCCAGTTTGACCTCAAAGCGGGCGAAGAGGGAGAAAGCGTCTGCGGTCGATCCGGCAAATCCAGCTAAAACCTTGTCCTGATAGAGGCGCCGGATTTTTTTGGCTGAACCTTTCATGATGGTGGCCCCGATAGAGACCTGGCCGTCCGCAGCCATGACGACGGAGTCGCCGCGACGGACGCAGATGACCGTGGTGGAGCGGATTCGCCGGCCATCGGCAAGGTCCAGGGGATGGGCGAGTCCGGGTAATGTGGCGGAGGCTACTTTCACAGGAACGAACGACTTTGCAGGGTGAGGAGAAGACGGCTTCATGGGCAATCTCCAGTATATCGCCAACCATCTATCGGTTCCTAAATCGGGAGGTTTGGTTCAATCCCACAAAAGTACGTTACTCCAACAGCACTTGTTGCACTTCGAATCGCTATTTCTGGACTATTCTTTTTGAAGGAAGACTGTGCTTTTACTTACTCCAATTCATCTGCTGCCGGCACTCAACTCACCACGCGTTGTTGCTGCGATCGGCGTCGGTGTCGTATCTGCAATCGGCATCGTCTGGTACGCCTTTACACGACGCAGGCCCACTGCCGAAGAGATTGAACGCGAGCGGCGCGAACTTCTGGCTCGCTCCGGACGGATTACTGACGGAACGATTATGGACACGATGATCACCGAGGCGCGCAATGCTGCTGCCAGTATTGCGGAGGTGGCCACCCCCGTCGATCCTTCGGTGCCGACACCTCAGATCATTGTGTACAACTACCGCATTGCCGGGGTGACGTATGAGTGTGCGCAGGATGTGACTGCGCTGGCGGAGTATGTCCACGGTATCCGGACGGATCTGCCGATCCAGGTTCGCTACCTTCCGCAGAACCCTGCCAACAGCATCGTTGTGGCTGAGTCGTGGAGCGGGCTTCGGCTGAACTCCTTGCATCCGTACCAGCCCGATTGAACGCGGGTCTCGTCGAGACTACACTTAACACATGCACATGGTAGCCAGCCCGAACGGCAAGATGCAGCGAGTGCTGCAGATGTCGATGGTGCTGACGCTTGCCTATGTCATCGCTACCTTCTACTTCGGGTTGCGATCGCACTCTCTGGCATTGATCTCCGAGGCCGGGCATAATCTCAGCGACCTGCTAGCGATTGCGTTGTCCTTTGTTGCTGTGTACTTCCAGGCGCGTCCGGCGACGGACCAGAAGACCTTCGGGTATCAGCGAGCGGGCGTGCTGGCGGCGTTCGTCAATGCGGTTACGCTGGTTGTGCTGTCGGCGTGGATAGCGATTGAGGCGATTCACCGGATCGGCGCTCCGATGCCGGTTCAGCCGAGGGTGATGATGTATGTTGCGGCAGCGGGTGTGCTGATGAACGGCACGGTTGCAGCGCTGCTGTGGCGCTTTGCAGGCGATGTAAATATCCGCAGTGTGTTTCTGCATATGCTGGGCGATACGTTGTCTACGGCAGCTGTGATTGCAGGCGGCGCGGCGATCCTGTTTACCGGCATGACGTGGATCGATCCCGTGCTTTCGATCCTGATTGCGGGGATGATTCTGTGGAGTTCGGTGGGGATTGTACGTGAAACGTTGAATATTCTGCTGGAAGGGACTCCGCGGAACCTGCATCTGGGTGAGGTTCGCAGGGCGATGGCGTCGGTGGATGGTGTCCTGAATGTCCACGATCTGCATGTGTGGAGTCTTGGGTCGCAGTCGCACGCGCTGGCGAGCCATGTGACGATTGCGGAGATGCCGATGTCGGAGTGCAGCAGCATTCTTGACGGAATCAACTGTGCGCTACGTGAACGCTTTCACATTACGCACACGACGATTCAGTTTGAAACGACAGGCTGCGAGACCACGCATGGGTGCAGCGCGCCTCCGGAGATGGAGGTTGTGGGGGTGCATATGCACTCGCATGGGCATGACCATCATGGCCATGCTCACTAATTGTTGATTTCTCGCATTCTGGTGGAACTTTCCATTCGTCACATCGTATAAGCTACGGTATGAGATTTTTTCGTTTCCTCTGTATGTTTCTGCTAGTGGGCACCGCATTTTCTGTGGCGCAGACGGCGGCTGGATTGCCTTCCTTCGACCATGCCAAGCTTTTGATGTGCTCGGGCTTGCCCTGTGTTGATGCCGTGGTGGAGGGGAGGCATCTCCGGTTGGGTGTGGATACCGGCAATCCCAACTCTATCCTGGATGTGAAGGTCGCTGAGGCTGCGGGCCTTTCTCTCCAGCCAGTCAACGGGGCCGATGGCAAACCCTTTCCGGGTTTTCAAAAGGCAATCGTAAACAACGTTGCCGTTGGCGGGGTTGTTTTCAAGGAGATTCGATTCCTTGTATTCGATCTCTCGCCAGCGATCCATGCCAAGACCTTTCCCGGCGTCGATGGCACGATCGGTTATGGGGCTTTCAAGGACCGTGCCCTCCAGCTTGATTATCCGGCTGGGGTATTCTCCGTTTCTCAGCCGCTGGCCACTTCCGTCGTGTGTCCTGCCGTTTGCGGCGATATTTCGCTGATCACCTTCGGTCATCGTGGGCCACCGATTGTTACCACTACGGGGTTCACGGTGAATGGCAAGCCGATCTCCGTTCAGGTCGATACGATGTTTACCGGCAGCCTGCTTGTCTTCCCAACCTCGGTTGAGAAGTTGGATTTGACGGCTGAGGCTCAGAGTAAAAAGTCGGAGTACTTTGCTTTTACCGATGAAGGGGTAGACATGTTCCGGGCCGAGGCGAAACGAGTTGGCTTCGGATCGAAGAAGCTGGCTGCCAATGCGCCACTCTATTTTGCGGGGCCTAAGGTGCATCTGCCCGACGGCCTGTTTGATGGCACCGTCGGAGCAGAGTTATTAGGCTCACACAAAGTTACGTTCGACTTTCACGACAATAAGTTCTGGCTGGATTGAACCGTTCGCGTTTTTAGAGCAGAGTTGCGTCGAGGGAGATCTCGGCTTTGAGGACGCGGGATACGGGGCATCCGGTCTCGGCGTTGCGGGCGAGCTCGTCGAACTTCGCTTTGTCGATGCCGGGGACCTTGGCCTTCATGGTGAGATGAATCTTTGTGATGGTGGGCTTGTCGTGCATGTCCAGGGTGAGGAGCGCGGTGGTCTCGATGGACTCAGGGGTGAAGCCCGCGTTGGTTAGTTGACCGCTGAAGGCCATGGTGAAGCAGCCGGCGTGGGCGGCTGCGATGAGCTCTTCCGGGTTGGTGCCAACGCCGTCGGCGAAGCGGGCCTTGAAGCTGTACTGCGTGTCCTTGAGCGTGCCGCTCTGGGTCGAGAGGGTTCCGCTGCCCTCTTTGATTGTGCCGTGCCAGACTGCTGATGCGCTGCGATCCATCGTGTATCTCCTCTTTCCTGTTGTGTCGACTGCTTTCTTATAACCGTATCTTCTTCGATGCGTTGCGGGGAGCAAAGGAGGTTGAAAATTGATTTCCTGCGCTACTATCTCCTGATGGATAGCCCTGCCCCGCTTGAGACTGCCGAACCGATTCCTTCCGAGTGCTCGATTCTGCTGGAGCACCACTCGCGTTTTTGTCCGACCTGCGGCTCGCGGCTGGAGGATAGCCGGTGCAAACTGGTTTGCCGGACTTGTGGGTTCTTTTTGAGCTGTGCGGACTTTTATTAGTCTATGTACCCTCCCCACCCCCCAGTGGCGTTTTGTGAGTAAAGTACTTCGTTTCAGCGGCTTACAGGAAGTGCTTGTCTGCAAAGTATTGATAACAAGGACTTTGCTGGCAAAGTACTTGTTATCAGCCAGTTACCCCCTTGGACGTCTTTGGGGTCTGGTTATTTCTGACCCTGTATCCAGTATAGCGGTTTGAGCGGAACTAATACGCCAACTCGATCTTGCTTCGTTTGTGTGAGTTAGGTGGTTCTGGGGCTTGACATGTGATTTCTGGGCCGAATTTGAATAAATTTTTTTTGGGGGGGCTGTCCCAGTCCCCGATTCGTTGTGGCAAAATGACGCAACATAATTGAAATCCTGCAGAAGGTGGGAGTCCTTTGGTTTGTGGCCGGTGTAGGACAAACAACGGCAACAGCAGATCCTCCGCCTGCGGCGAAGGATGAGAACTAGAGAAGCAACAGCAACGGCAAAGACAACAACAGCAAGTTCCTACCTGGCGAGACTGGCCGTGCGGGCGGCTTCGAACTCGTCCTTTGGCTTCCAGCTAATGGTGGTGGGGGCGGTGAGGGCTTGCCAGCCTAGATCCATGCCGAAACGGTCTAGTTTGGCGTTGCCAGCGAAGTCCCAGTCGGCGTGATAGTTGTCGGAGAAGTTGTGATAGTCGTGGGCGGTGAAGTCTTCGTGCTGCTTCTTGCCCCAGGCTGCGTCGTGACCTTCGTAGAGATTGCCGGTTTCGATGGAGAAGGCAGGTATACCTACGCGTGACAGGCTAAAGTGGTCGGAGCGATAGTAGCTGCCGGCTGATGGTTTGGGGTCGGGGACGATCGCGAGGTTGAAGCGCTTCGCGGTGGCCTGGACGGTGGGGAAGAAGGTGGTGCGCTGCGCTCCGTTGACGTTGGTTTCGAGCGGAACGCCGATGGGGAGGATCATGTCGTAGTTGATGTCGAGTGCGATCTGGCCGGCGGGGATGGGCGGATGCTGGCCTAGATATTCGCTGCCGAGGAGGCCTTGTTCTTCGGCGGTGACGGAGGAGAAGATGACGGAGTGGGGGAGTTTCGTTCCGGAGTGCGCGAGTTGCGACCAGACGCGGGCGAGTTCGAGGATCATGCCTACGCCGGTGGCGTTGTCGGCGGCTCCGTTGTAGATGTTGTCGCCGGACATGCCGGGGACGAAGCCTAGATGGTCGTAGTGCGCGGTGTAGAGGACGGCTTGATCTTTGGTTGACGCGTTAGAAGCAACAGCAGATCCTACGCCTTCGGCGAAGGATGACAGGTTGTGGGAAGAGGTGTTGGCTCCGGGGAGGATTCCGACGACGTTGGGGGATTGGAAGGGGCGAACGGTGCTTTCGACGTGGGCGTGGAGGCGGACTGGAAGTTCGATGGCTTTGAAGCCGCGTTTGCCTGCGGCTTCGATCTCGGCGTCGGCGTCGAGGTTGGAGGATTTGAAGATTTGCTTGGCTACATCGAGCTGAATCCAGCTTGCGGCTTCGAGTTGTGGATCTTTGTTGTCGCGGAGGTAGGTCTTTTCGCTGGTGAAGGAGTTTTTGACGACGTCCCAGCCGTAGCTGGCGAGGTCGGTGCGGTGGATGATGAGTGCGCCGACTGCTCCCATGCGGGCGGCTTGCTCGAACTTGTAGGTCCAGCGGCCGTAGTAGGTGAGGGCGTCGCCGCCGAAGAATGCGGGGTCGGTGGAGGGTGGGTCGCCGACGATGCAGAGGATGACTTTGCCTTTGACGTCGATGCCTGCGTAGTCGTTCCAGTTGAACTCGGGCGCGTCGACGCCGTAGCCGACGAAGACGATGGGTGCGTCGATGTCGACGGATGGAGTGAGAGTGCGGTTGGTGACGGTGTAGTCGTCGCCGTACTTGAGGTCGATGGAGTAGAGGGTGATGGCCATCTGACCTTCGGGGCGTTTGGGGATGAGCGAAAAGGTGGTCTTGCCGGGGAGCACTTTCATGCCGACCATGTTGATCTGCTGGAGGTAGGTGCCGTCGTCGCCGCCGGGTTTGAGTCCGTAGAGAGCGAACTGGGTGGCGATGTACTTTGCGGCGATCTCGCTGCCGCGGAGGCCGGGGCCGCGGCCTTCGAGGAGATCGTCGGAGAGGAATTTTACGTGGGCTCGGATGTTCTCGGGATTGATGGAGGCTTCGGCGGCTTTGACGGCGGGCGGGACGTTTTGCGCGAGGACGGCGGCGGTGAGGAGGAGGGATGCGGCGAGTGCGGCGGTCGAGCGGAGGATGGGCAAGGTCGTACTCCTGTGTTTTTGTGTGTCCAGTCTAGCTGGATTTGCTCGGGACTGTGCGGTTTCTGGTTCGTGCAACTGTCAGGTTGGGCTTTCAGTTCTCGGTATCGGGCGTTCCGTTAGGTGGGCGTTGCCCAGGCTGGTATGGCGGCACGCCTTCGGCGCTCGACGTACAGACTTGTCCTCTGGCTGGCGCATCCGATTGCAGAGATGATTGTATCGATCTGGTTTTTCTGTGCCTGGATTGCCGCCGCGCAACGGAGTGATTTTGATATGTTTAGGGCATGGGAATGAGACGCCTATGCGCGGCCATGGTTTTGTTGCTTGCGGCTTCGCCGATGTCTGGGGAAGACAAGCTGGCTGCGACGCCTCCGATGGGGTGGAATAGCTGGGACTCGTATGGGCTGACGGTGAATGAGGCTGAGTTTCGTGCCAACATGACGGTGATGGCGGCGCAACTGAAGGAGTTCGGCTGGCGGTACGTGGTGGTGGATGAGGGATGGTATCTGGAGAATCCTGAGCTCGCGTCGATGCCGGAGAAGCTGCGCTATGCGACGAATGGGGCGGGGCAGTATGTTCCGGCGATGAACCGGTTTCCTTCGAGCACGATGGGGGATGGGTTCAAGGCGCTGAGTAATGCGGTGCATGAGAATGGGCTGAAGTTTGGGATTCATATCATTCGCGGGATTCCGAAGCAGACGGTGCTGGCGAATACTCGGATCGGGACGACGAAGTATCGCGCGAGCATGGCGGCGGATATGAGCGATACGTGTCCGTGGAATCCGGATAACTACGGCGTGAAGGCGAATGCGGCGGGGCAGGCGTGGTATGACGCGCTGATGAAGCAGTATGCGTCGTGGGGCGTGGACTACATCAAGGTGGATTGCATTGCGTCGCATCCGTATAAGGGCGATGAGATTCGGATGATCCATAAGGCGATTGTGCGGTCGGGGAGAGAGGTGGTGCTGAGTCTGTCGCCGGGGCCGACTGCGCTGGAGAATGCGGCGGAGGTTGCGGCGAATGCGCAGTTGTGGCGGATCTCAGATGACGTCTGGGATTATTGGGAGATGCCGGCGGGGAAGAAGTGGCCGCAGAGCGTGAAGGGGCAGTTTCCGGTGGTTGCAGAGTGGGCGAAGTATGCCGGAAAGGGAAGCTGGCCGGATGCGGATATGCTGCCTATCGGAGAGCTGCGTCCGACGCCGGGTGAAGGGAAGGCGAGGGCTTCGCGGCTGACGCAGGATGAAGAACGGACGATGATTACGCTGTGGGCGATGGCGCGGTCGCCGCTGTTTATCGGGGGAAACCTGACGCAGATGGACGATGCGCTGAAGTCGCTGCTGACGAATCCGGGGGTGATTGAGGTGGACCAGCACTCGGTGGCGGCGCATGAGCTGGGGCGGGATGGGGATGTAGTGACGTGGGTGTCGGTGTCGGTGAACCGGGATAAGAATTATCTTGCGCTGTTTAATTTAGGCGATGCTCCGGTACGCGTGGATAAGGCGTTTGCGCAGTATGGGTTTATCGACAAGGCGCAGTACAAAGTGCGGGACCTGTGGATGCGGAAGGAGCTGGGGGCTCTGAATGCAGTGACAGTGGAGCTGCTGCCGCATGGGTCAGTGATGTATTCACTGCATGAGTAGTGGGTTGCTTCGGGCGGAGGTTCGCCTTAGTATCGCCCTGAGTGGATTCTTTCAAGAACAAAGCGAAGGTGGATTTGAACCGGGCGGCTTCAGACGAGGCGGAGCGGCTGGTTTCGGCTGGGCGCGTGGAGGATGATGCGGCGTTTGAACTGAAGCTGCGGCCTACGCGGCTGGCGGAGTTTATCGGGCAGACGAAGGCGAAGGAGCAACTGGCGATTGCGCTGGAGGCGGCGAAGTCGCGTGGGGAGGCTCTGGACCATGTGCTGCTGTTTGGGCCGCCGGGGCTGGGGAAGACGACGCTGGCGACGATTATTGCTAATGAACTTGGCGTGGGGTATCAGCAGACTAGCGGGCCGGCGCTGCAGATTCAGGGGGACCTGACGGCGATTCTGACGAATTTGCGGGAGAAGCAGGTTTTATTTCTGGACGAGATTCATCGCTTGCAGCCGGTGCTCGAAGAGAAGCTGTACACGGCGCTGGAGGATTACAAGCTGGACATCATCATCGGGCAGGGGCCGGCGGCGCGGACGCATGTGATGGAGATTCGGCCGTTTACTTTTGTGGCGGCTACGACTCGGCCAGGGATGTTGAGTTCGCCGCTGCGGTCGCGGTTTGGGATCTTGCTGCGACTGGAGTTTTATACGGATGATGAACTGCGGTTTGTGGTGGAGCGCAGCGCTGAGGTGATTGGGGTTCCGATCGATCGCGATGGTGCGGCGGAGATTGCGATGCGGTCGCGGGGGACGCCGAGGATTGCGAATCGTCTACTGCGCAGAGTGCGGGATTATGCGCAGGTGCGGGCGCAGGGCGTGATCGATCGGGTTACGGCGCAGGCGGCGCTGGAACTGCTGGAGGTGGATGCGCATGGGTTCGATGAGCTGGATAGGCGGCTGCTGCGGACGATTATTGAGAAGTACGATGGTGGGCCGGTGGGGCTAAATACTTTGGCTGCAGCACTTGCGGAGGAGCAGGATGCGCTGGAGGAGGTTTATGAGCCGTTCCTGATTCAGATCGGGTTTCTGGACCGGACGCCGCGGGGGCGGGTGGCTACGCGGCTGGCTTATGAGCATCTGGGGATCGAGATGCCGCGGAAGTTGAGTTTGTTTTAATTTCTGGTGGTGGAAGGACGTTTTTGCAGGGTATATTGCGATTTTCTGTCGTAAAAAGTGTGGTTTTTAGATGGTGATTCGTGCATTTTTGTGGTTGTAACGTGGTGGTTAAGTGCATGGGATCGGGCCCGCGAAAAGTACGCCAGCTTTTTGAAATATTTCTGTGGATTTCTTCTGGAGGTTCGGCTTGAAGACCGTTCGTGAGCTGATTGCTTTGGCAGGGCTGGTGTTTGCGTGGGCGGTGGTGACGGATTTTTATTCGCGGCTGCCGGAGCGGATTGCGACGCACTTCAGTGGGGCTGGAGTGGCGAATGGGTTTGGAGCGCGGTCGACGCTCTGGGTGCTGGTGGGGATTGCGCTGTTGCTGTATGCGACGCTGTCGGCGATAAGCTGGGTTCCGCGGATGGTGAGCTTGAAGAGACCGCTCGCGCCGGAGCGGGAGAGGATGGTTCTGGCGGAGGTGATGGCGATGGTGGGGTGGGTGAAGGCGGAGATGTGCTGGATGTTCGGGTATCTTGCGCTGGCGATGGTGCGGAATGGGATGGGATTGCAGGTGGGGCTGGGGGGGTGGTTTCTGCCGGTGACGCTGGTCGTGGTGCTGGGGACTTGTGGGCTTTATCTGGTGAGGATCTTTGGGGCGGTGCGGGTGGTTTGATGAGCCGATGAGCGCTGTGAGCAGATGCGATCAATGCAACAGCAGGTCCTCCGCCTTCGGCGAAGGATGACAACAAGAAGGCAGGCAACTGCAAAAACAAAGGCGAAATGCGGGGATCTCTCCACTGCGCGGTGGACGATGAGACTGTCCGCCGCTTCGGTCGAGATGACGATTGTTGTTGTGGGCTGAGGAAACTGGCAACGGCTATGACGGAAGCAGGGGCCTCCGCCTGCTGCGAAGGATGACAACTGAAAAGGTAAGGAGTCAGGGTTGGCGGAGGGTGGCGGGGATGAGGGGGCTGGTTAGGGATTGGGGGTTGCCGGTCAGGTAGTAGGTGGGGATTCTGGGGAACTGCTCTTCTACTAGCTGGAGAGTGCGGAAGTCGAAGCTCTGGACTTCGGCGCGGTGCTCCATGTGGTTGCGGGTGATGGCTCCGCAGAGGGTGGTGACGAAGGTTTGTGGGTCTACGGTGTGGTTGGTGGTGGGTTCGGCGTGTGGGTTTTTGATGGGTGGCGGCGAACCCACTGGATCGTCAGGTAGAGAGAGGATTTTGGTTTCGAGGTTGAAGCGGACTTTTGCTGCGTTGGCGGCTCGGGCGCTTGCGTCGGAGTGAGATTTGCCGGGGCCTTTGGTGTAGTAGTCGGCGTAGAAGGCGACGAAGTGGAAGAGCTGCTCGGCGTGGGTGGGGACGTAGGGGTTGATGAGGTGCTCGTGTTTGGCGAAGGCTACGGCTACGGGCGAGAGCGCGAGGTCGTTCTTCTGGTCGGGGAAGGCGGGGTGGAGTTTGTCGCAGATGAAGGTGCTCTGGGCTTCGGCGAGAGAGATGTCGCGGGTGTAGACGCGGTCTTCGAGGGTGTAGGGTTTGCCATCGATGCGGCGGCAGGACTCGGGGTTGAGGAACTGATCGTGCCAGATGAGGGAGACGTGGTCGGCGGTGACGCCGGTGTCGGTTTCGAGTTCGGTGGAGAGATGGTCGAGGCCGGACTCGAAGGAGGGGAGGGTGTTTTCGGGACGGAGACCGCGGCCTCCGCGATGGGCGGAGACGACGAAGGTGCGGAGGTAGTCGGCTTGCTCGGGGTGCGCGGCGGCTTCTTCGGCGAGGACTTGCTGGAGGATGTCGGGGCGGTCGGTGATGAGACCGTCGACTTGCTGGTGGAGGATGGTGCGGATTGCGGCCGGAGTATTCGGGTTCCAGGGGATGACTCGGAAGCCGGCGCGGTGGAGCGAGGCTACGTCGAGCTGCGGAGGGTGGCTGAGGAGGACGGCTTCGTCGGGTGAGAGGACGGGAGTCTGCGCGCCGTGGGCTTTGGCGTGGGCTTTGGCGGCTAGCATGAGTCCGAGGTA